>NZ_KV799801.1:0-26144 GCF_001810085.1 Corynebacterium sp. HMSC072A02
CAGTAGAAGGAACTGCGCCGCAGCTGCCGCGGCCACACCTTGCGCACCCGCGGGTTCTGCGCGCCAAAGGCTCGCGAGCACCAGAACCAGTCAGTATCCCAGCGCCAGATGTAATCGCGCACCGTGAGGCGGTCGCGGCGAATACCCCGGGCGTGCTGGAGGCTGCGGTAGAAAATCTCCTCCCTCGTGTAGTCGGAGGTTGGGCCCTCCTCCTCCGTGAAACGGGCCATGACCAGGTAGGATTCCTCCGGAGAGAAGACCACGCCATCGAGGCCGTGGACATCGAGGCCGTCGTAGGAGTGGGTGCGGGAGACGTCGTCAAGCGTGCGTGCCAAGGACTCAAAGTCGTGGAAGCGCACCTCCCTCAGTTCCACGTAAGGCTTCACCGCGCGCAGCTCAATCTTGAGGCGCACCGCATAGCCCAAGGAACCGTAGGAGTTGGGGAAGAGGCGGAAGAGATCGACGTTCTCCTCACGTGAGCACGTGAGAATCTCGCCAGTACCGGTGAGGATGTCCATCTCCAGCACGGATTCGTGCGGCAATCCATCGCGGAAGCTCGTGGACTCCACGCCCATGCCCGTTACCGCGCCGCCGAGCGTAATGGTCTTGAGCTGCGGCACCACGAAGGGCATAAGGCCGTGCGGCAAGGTGGCGTCGACAAGGTCCTCGTAGGTGCACATGCCCTGAACCTCGGCGGTCTGCGCAATCGGATCGACCTCAATGACCCCACCCAGGCCGGACACGTCGAGCCCCACCTGCTCGCCGCTGCGCCCGCGGAAAAGGTTCGAGGTTTTCTTTGCCAGACGTACGCGCTTATCCTTCGGCACCGCGCGGAAGCTACGCAGGAGCTTATCGACGCCCTCCTCATGCGCCTTCCAGCCCACCGGCGGGATCTCCATGGCGTCGACGCTGCGGTGATTGCGAATGAGATCAGTCAACATAGAATTCCTTTAAGTCTTTAGAAGCGCGAATCTTCCCACCAGCGGCGCTCGGGCACGCCGGAACGAGAACCGGCCTCACCCAGCTTGACTCCCAAGAAGTGGTACAGGTTGATGATGTTGTGCTCGAAGCCCCACTCGGAGCCGGCCATATAGATGGCCCACAGGCGCGCGGTGGGAAGTCCAACCAGAGAGCAGGCCTCCTCCCACGTCTCTTTAAGGTTCTCGCACCAATCGTGCAGAGTGCGCATGTAGTCGAAGCGCAGGGATTCCGTGTGGACAACTTCGAAGCCGGCGTCCTGCATGCACTTCGTGATGGTGCCGGAGCCGGAGAGCTCACCATCGGGGAAGATATAGCGGTCGATGAAGCCGCCCTTCGGGGTCTTGTGATTATCCGGGTAGGTGATGCAGTGGTTGAGCATCAATCCACCCGGCTTGAGCTTGCCGTTGAGGAAACGGAAGAAGTCCGGGTAGTTCTTGACGCCGATGTGCTCGAGTAGCCCGATGGCGGAGATAGCGTCGAAGCCTTCCTCGGTGACGTCGCGATAGTCCATGAAGCGGATTTCCGCGAGGTCCTCGAGACCCTCCTCCTTGATCTTGGCCTGGCCCCACTCAGCCTGTTCCTTGGAAAGGGTCACGCCGAGGGACTTCACGCCGCGCTTGGCGGCGTAGCGCACCATGCCGCCCCAGCCGCAGCCGACGTCCAGGTGGCGGTCGCCCTCCTTGAGCCGCAACTTGTCAAAGATGAGGCGATACTTGTTTTCCTGGGCCTCATCAAGCGTGGCGTCGGGGGAGGGGTAGTAGGCGCAGGTATACGTCATCGAGTCGCCGAGGAAGAGCTCGTAGAAGTCGTTGCCCACGTCGTAGTGATCGGAGATGACTTCTGCGTCGCGCTCCTTGGAGTGCTTGGACAATCCTTCGTGCAGCTTGCGGCGCAGCCACGAGGCGCGCTCGACTTCCGGGACCGGCTGGATCTGGAAAGCTCCCATCGAGGCCAGGGAGCGTGCCACCCTGGCCAAGGTCTTCGTGTCCGGGCGGGTGAACTTGTCATACATGGCGTGCAGCGCATCGAAGATGCCGTAGGGGTGCGCCGGGTGCTCTCCCTCGACAGTGATGCCGTCGGTGACATAAGCGCGGGCAAATCCTACATCCCCTGGGTGAGTAGCGATATAGGCCAAGCCCTGGAGGTTGTTGATCTTGACGGTAAACTGCGCATCGGTTGGGCCGGTGGCGGAACCATCGAAAGCCTCCCAGCGGAAGGGGTTGGGGCTGGGGACGAAGGTATCGATAATCTCGGCCACGGTCATTGGGGAGAATCGCTTACTCATAAAACTACATACTTCTTTCGGTTCATTGGCTGGCAGAAAAAGAACGGCCATACTCCGAGACGCCCCGGGCGTCGCGGGGGAGGTCGAAAAGACGTAGAAATCTTGTAAGGACATTGCCTTCAGACAACACAGGCAATGGTAGGCCCAATCCGGGGATAGCGCTAAGGGAGAAACCAAAAAGGGGACCTCCGGGCGGCCATGTGCGGGGTTAATGTGGCGAAAGTGGCCAAGGCTGGTAGGGTAATGGGGTCAAAAGTGTTCAACCGTTCCTATGAGATGCCTTAAGAGGGCTCTTAGCTTTTGGGAACAGATGAGATCCACCCCCGTGCGCGGCGAATTCGAACCGCACAACAAGCGCGGTAGGCCAGGAGGATTAAGTAGTGTCCGCCATTTTGCAGGCTTTTAAAGATGCCGACCTGCGTAAGAAGATCATCTTCACGCTCGTGTTGATTATCCTCTACCGCGTTGGCGCGCAGATCCCGTCGCCGGGCGTTGATTACGCCACCATCGCCGGCCGCCTTCGTGACCTCACGGAGGAATCCGGCAACCTCTACTCGGTGATCAACCTGTTCTCCGGTGGCGCGCTGCTGCAGCTGTCGATCTTCGCCATCGGCATCATGCCGTACATTACGGCGTCGATTATCGTGCAGCTGCTCACCGTGGTGATTCCTCACTTCGAGCAGTTGAAGAAGGAGGGGCAGTCCGGTCAGGCCAAGATGACGCAGTACACGCGCTACCTCACCCTGGCGCTGGCGCTTCTGCAGTCTTCGGGCATTGTGGCCCTGGCGGACCGCGAGCAACTCTTGGGGCAAGGCGTACGCGTCCTGGCGGAGGACCGTAACTTCTTTACCCTCGTCGTGCTCGTTATCACCATGACCTCCGGCGCCATCCTCGTGATGTGGATGGGTGAGCTGATTACGGAGAAGGGCATTGGTAACGGTATGTCGCTGATGATTTTCGCCGGTATTGCTACCCGCCTTCCCACCGATGGTGTCAGCATCATGCAGAACAACGGTGGCCTCGTCTTCGCCATGGTGGTCGCCGGCCTCATCGTCCTCGTCGTGGGCATCACCTTCATCGAGCAGGGGCAGCGCCGCATTCCGGTGCAGTACGCAAAGCGTATGGTTGGCCGTCGCCAGTACGGTGGTTCGTCGACCTATCTGCCGCTCAAGGTCAACCAGGCCGGCGTTATCCCGGTTATCTTCGCTTCCTCGCTGATCTACATGCCGGTGCTTATCACCCAGATCGTCAACTCCGGCTCCCCGGGCGTGTCCGATAACTGGTGGCAGCGCAACGTGATTGCGCACCTGCAGGCACCGAGCTCCTGGCAGTACATCGTCCTCTACTTCGTCCTCACCATCTTCTTCTCCTACTTCTATGTCTCGGTTCAGTATGACCCTGCTGAACAGGCGGAGAACATGAAGAAGTATGGTGGATTTATCCCGGGTATCCGCCCGGGTCGGCCGACCGCCGAATACCTGGGATTCGTCATGAACCGCCTTCTGTTCGTCGGTTCGATCTACCTGGCGCTCATCGCTGTTCTGCCGAATATCCTTCTGGACCTCGGCGTGGGCCGCGCAGGTGCCAGCGGCACTTCCGCCTTCGGCGGTACCGCCATCCTCATTATGGTCTCGGTGGCCCTGACCACGGTCAAGCAAATCGAGTCCCAGCTCCTACAATCCAACTACGAAGGACTGCTTAAGTAATGCGTTACGTACTCCTTGGCCCTCCCGGTGCCGGCAAGGGCACCCAAGCCGCGCTCCTCAGCGAAAAGCTCGGCGTTCCGCACATCTCCACCGGTGACCTCTTCCGCGCCAACATTGGTGAGGGCACCCCGCTCGGCGTCGAGGCTAAGTCCTACATCGACGCGGGCAAGCTGGTGCCGACTGATGTCACCGCCCGCATGGTGGAGGACCGCCTCAACCAGGATGACGCCAAGGATGGCTTCCTTCTCGACGGCTTCCCCCGCACCGTGGAGCAGGCCGACATTCTTGAGAAGCTCCTCTCCGACAAGGACCTGAAGCTCGACGGCGTGCTGAACTTTGAGGTTTCCGAGGACGTCGTGGTCGAGCGCATGCTCGCCCGCGGCCGCGCGGACGACACCGAGGAGACCATCCGCACACGCCTGGGCGTCTACCGCGAGGAGACCTTCCCGCTCATCGAGCACTATGGCGATGCCATCATCTCCATCAAGGCTGAAGGAACCGTTGAGGAAATCAACGAGCGTACCCTGAAGGCAATGGGCAAGTAGCCCGTCTTTTTGTCATGGCTTTTCGTCGACGCACTAAAACGATTCCGGCCCGCACTCCGGGCGAGCTTGATGCCATGCAGGCGGCTGGCGAAATCGTCGGCCGCGCCCTGCAGGCGGTGCGTGCCGCCGCTGCAGTTGGCGTGAGCACGCTCGAGCTCGACCACGTAGCCGAGCAGACCATTCGAGATGCCGGTGCCGTGCCCACCTTTAAGGGCTACGGCGGTTTCCCGGGATCTATCTGTGCGTCAGTCAACGACGTCATTGTCCATGGCATACCCAGCAAGGAAATTGTCCTCGCTGAAGGGGACCTCGTCTCCATCGACTGTGGTGCCACGCTCGACGGCTGGGTGGGGGATAGCGCGTGGACGTTTGGCGTCGGCAAGCTCAGCTCTGAGGCGCAGGCGCTGTCTGATGCCACCGAATGGGTCCTGCACGAAGGCCTCAAGGCCATGGTCCCCGGCAACCGGCTTACCGACGTCTCCGCAGCCCTCGAACAGGCCACCTACCGTGCCGAGGATAAGTTCGGCGTGGACCTGTTTATTGTTGACGGCTACGGCGGCCACGGTATCGGCCACGAAATGCACGAAGACCCCTACCTGGCCAATGAAGGCAAGGCAGGGCGCGGACCCATCATCCAGGAGGGCTCCGTCCTGGCCATTGAACCTATGCTGGCGCTGGGCACTGAGGACAACGCCGTGCTTGACGACGACTGGACCGTTGTCACCCTCGACGGATCGCTGGCTGCCCACTGGGAACACACCGTGGCGGCAACGGAGAATGGTCCTCGAATTCTGACACAGCGTTACTAAAACGCAACATTCAGGTAGGAAAACCGTGGAGGAAGGTTTATACTTCTCCACATGTCTAAGATTCGCTCCTTTGTTGGTGCTCGTTCCCTACGTCGCGCCACCGCAATCGGCCTGGTAGCCGCCACTCTCTCGGTTGCCCCCGCCGCAAACGCACAGACGGTCCCCTCGATTGATTCCCTGTCCTCCGACGTCCAATCTCAGATTGATGAGTTTGCCGGCCAGACCCGTGAGAACGCGTGGAACAGCCGCAACCAGATGCTGGAGACGCTGAACAACGTTAACCCGCAGGCCGCTGATGCCCTGCGCCCCGTCATCGACGGTGCCATTGAACTGGTCTTCCCGGGCCTCATTGAGCAGAAGAACGCCGAGATTCGTGCGGCTCGCGAAGCAGCTGAGCGTGCCCATGCTGAGCAGGTTGCACGCGAAAAGGCAGCTGCTGAAGAGGCTGCCCGCAAGGCTGAGGCTGAGCGTCAGGCTCAGCGCTTCGACGTTGGGCCGTGCCCGGCTGACGCCCGCATCTGCGTGGATCGCGCCGGTCGCCGCTCGTGGCTGCAGGACGGCAACGGCAACGTGACCTACGTTGCTCAGGGTATGTCTACCGGTAAGCCAGGTGAGGAGACCCCGGCCGGTACGTTCTATATCAACCGCAAGATCAAGGACGAGATCTCCTGGGAGTTCGGAAACGCGCCGATGCCCTACGCCATGTACTTCACCAACAATGGCCACGCTTTCCACGAGGGCTCCCCGGCTTATGAGTCCAATGGCTGCGTACGCCTGACCCACCAGGACGCCGTCCGCTACTGGAACGATGTGCCGATGGGTTCCAAGGTCTTCATCTACTAGAACCGCAGCGGCAAGATAGCCGACTGTCTCGCATACCTCCCGCGCCTTCGGACGATGGGAGGTTTTATATTTGGAAAACACGTATCCGCAGCGTATGCTTTAGAGCTGGTGTCTGTACGCAGCCAAAGTGGTTGTGGAGGACACCAGGCAGTAGACACCAAACATGCAGGTGGGGGCGTCGCCAAGCGCGGCGCGAAGAACTCCACCAGAAAAGTAGAGGTTATGGCTAAGGAAGGCGCAATCGAGGTTGAGGGTCGCATCGTCGAACCCCTGCCCAACGCAATGTTCCGCGTCGAGCTCGACAACGGGCATAAGGTACTTGCCCACATTTCGGGCAAGATGCGTCAGCACTACATCCGCATCCTCCCGGAGGATCGCGTTGTCGTGGAGCTGTCTCCTTATGACCTAACCCGCGGACGCATCGTCTACCGCTACAAGTAAAGACAGTAAGCCTCCTCACCCACGGGACGCACTTGATGCGTCCCTTTCTACCTCAGGCTGCGATGGCCTGAGCCCACGCTGCTAAGCATGCCCACAGTTCCCCGGCACGGCCCGGGGCGAAGCGTATGCGTGGCGGGGGACGGATGAGGAGAAAACCATCGTAACAACCCGAAAGGACTAGCCATATGGCACGTCTAGCTGGTGTTGACCTCCCGCGCAACAAGCGCATGGAGGTTGCTCTCACCTACATCTACGGCATCGGGCCTGCCCGTGCCAAGGAGCTGCTGGAAAAGACCGGCATTTCTCCTGACCTGCGCACCGACAACCTCGACGATGATCAGCTGTCGGCGCTGCGTGACGTCATCGAAGCTACCTGGAAGGTCGAGGGTGACCTCCGCCGCCAGGTTCAGGCTGACATCCGTCGCAAGATTGAAATCGGTTGCTACCAGGGCATCCGCCACCGTCGTGGCCTGCCCGTTCGTGGTCAGCGCACCAAGACCAACGCTCGTACGCGCAAGGGTCCGAAGAAGACGATCGCAGGAAAGAAGAAGTAACACATGCCACCTAAGACTCGTTCCGGCGCGCGCCGTGGTGGTCGTCGCGTCGTAAAGAAGAACGTGGCCGCTGGCCACGCATACATCAAGTCCACCTTCAACAACACCATCGTGTCCATCACGGACCCGCACGGTGCTGTCATCTCCTGGGCATCCTCCGGCCACGTTGGCTTCAAGGGTTCCCGTAAGTCCACCCCGTTCGCAGCGCAGATGGCTGCTGAGAACGCGGCCCGCAAGGCCATGGACCACGGTATGAAGAAGGTTGACGTTTTCGTCAAGGGTCCGGGCTCCGGCCGCGAGACCGCCATCCGTTCCCTGCAGGCTGCAGGCCTCGAGGTTTCCTCGATCACGGATGCCACCCCACAGCCGCACAACGGCTGCCGTCCGACCAAGCGCCGCAAGGTTTAAGGGAAAGGAAGAGGTAAGAAAATGGCTCGTTATACTGGCCCCGCTACCCGCGTATCCCGCCGTCTGCGCGTCGACCTGGTCGGCGGCGACATGGCATTTGAGCGCCGCCCGTACCCACCGGGACAGGCTGGCCGCAACCGCATCAAGGAATCTGAGTACCTGCTGCAGCTCCAGGAGAAGCAGAAGGCAAAGTACACCTACGGCGTGCTGGAGCGTCAGTTCCGCCGCTACTACGCCGAGGCTAACCGTCTCCCGGGCAAGACCGGTGACAACCTCGTCGTTCTGCTCGAGTCCCGTCTCGACAACGTGATCTACCGCGCTGGTCTGGCCAACACCCGCCGCCAGGCTCGCCAGCTTGTTTCCCACGGTCACTTCACCGTGAACGGCAAGAAGATCAACGTTCCGTCCTTCCGCGTGACGCAGTACGACATCATCGATGTTCGTGAGCGTTCCCAGAAGATGGAATGGTTCGAAGAGGCTCAGGACCGCCTGGTAGACGCCAACGTTCCGGCGTGGCTGCAGGTCGTTCCGGACACCCTGCGCATCCTCGTGCACCAGCTGCCCGAGCGCGCTCAGATCGACGTTCCGCTGCAGGAGCAGCTCATCGTCGAGCTTTACTCGAAGTAATCCTTCGACACTTTCATCTTTACCCCTTCTACCGGCGTCATATAGCGGGCGCCGACAAGGAGAAACTCCATGCTTATTTCCCAGCGTCCTCAGCTCACCGAGGAATTCATCGACTCGTCTCGCTCCAAGTTCGTCATCGAACCGCTCGAGCCGGGTTTTGGTTACACCCTCGGTAACTCGCTTCGTCGCACGCTGCTCTCGTCCATCCCGGGCGCGGCAGTAACCTCCATCAAGATTGATGGTGTGCTCCACGAGTTCACCACCATCAACGGCGTGAAGGAAGACGTTTCCGAAATCATCCTGAACATCAAGGGTCTGGTTCTGTCCTCCGACTCTGACGAGCCGGTGGTTATGTACCTGAGCAAGGAAGGCCCGGGTGAGGTAACTGCAGGCGATATCCAGCCGCCGGCTGGCGTGGAGATCCACAACTCGGATCTGCACATCGCATCGCTGAATGATTCCGCCAAGCTGGAGATGGAACTCGTCGTCGAGCGCGGCCGTGGCTACGTCCCGGCTGCCTCCACCTCCGGGGAAATCGGCCGCATCCCGGTCGACCAAATCTACTCCCCGGTGCTGAAGGTCTCCTACAAGGTCGAAGCTACTCGTGTTGAGCAGCGCACCGACTTTGACAAGCTGATCATCGACGTCGAGACCAAGAACTCGATTTCCGCACGCGACGCCCTGGCTTCCGCCGGTGGCACCCTGGTCGAGCTCTTCGGCCTGGCCCGCGAGCTGAACACCGCTGCTGAGGGCATTGAGATTGGCCCGTCCCCGCAGGAGACGGAGTACATCGCCGCCTACAGCATGCCGATCGAGGATCTGAACTTCTCCGTCCGCTCCTACAACTGCCTGAAGCGTCAGGAAATCCACACCGTTGGTGAGCTCGCAGAGTGCACCGAATCGGACCTGCTGGATATCCGCAACTTCGGTCAAAAGTCGATCAATGAGGTAAAGATCAAGCTGGCTAACCTGGGCCTGGCTCTCAAGGACACCCCTGAGGACTTCGACCCGACCCAGCTCGAAGGCTACGACGCAGAAACCGGCGACTTCAAGGACCCGGCTTCCGACGATTCCGAGTAAAGAATTCCACTGAATCGTGACGGCGCGACTTGTGCGCCCCGTCGCGCGCTCACTTAATCCGCACACGAGGAGTACACAATGCCTACCCCCAAGAAGGGTCCGCGTCTCGGCGGCTCCGCCAGCCAGCAGAAGCACCTGCTGAGCAACCTGGCAGCGAGCCTGTTCGAGCACGGCGCAATCAAGACCACCGACGCTAAGGCGAAGCTGCTTCGTCCTTACGCCGAGAAGATCATCACCAAGGCGAAGGCCGGCACCGTTGCTGACCGTCGCGCAGTTCTCAAGCTCATCCCGCACAAGGATGTCGTTGCCTACCTCTTCGACGAGCTGGCACCGAAGTTCGAGAACCGTGAGGGTGGCTACACCCGCATCATCAAGCTGGACAACCGCTCCGGCGACAACGCCCCGATGTCCCAGATCTCCCTCGTTCTTGAGGAGACCGTGACCTCCGAGGCTAACCGCGCTACCCGCGCAGCTGCTTCCAAGCAGGCTGAGGAAGCTAAGGCCGAAGAGGCTGAGGCTGAATCCGCTGAGGAAGCAAAGGCAGAGGCAACCGAGGCAGAGGTCGAGGAGACCGCTGCTGAGGAGTCCGAGGAGAAGTAAACTTCTCTCGCCTTAACTAGGCCGCAGTACCACCTTAGGTGGGGCTGCGGCCTTTTGTTATGCTTTCTGGGCTATATAACCCCGACCAGAACGTATACTCTATGACCCCGCTGTTTACTGTGCTGTACGTAATCGGCATCGTCTCCGAGGCGATGACCGCTGCGCTGTCCGCTGGCCGGCAAAAGATGGATCTGTTTGGCGTCATCATGTTGGGCGCAGTCACCGCATTGGGCGGCGGCACGATCCGCGACATGGTGCTGGGCGCCTACCCGTTGACGTGGGTGGCGGAACCGCGCTTCCTCTTGGCCGTGGTGGCCGCCGCCGTCGCCACGGTTTATATGTCCTTCCTAATGCACTATTTCCGGCATGTATTCTTGCTTCTCGACGCCCTGGGCCTTGCGGTATTCAGTGTCCTTGGTGCTCAGAAGGCCTTGGAACATGGCCATGGGTTGGTTATCGCTGCCGTGGCTGCGGTGCTGACCGGTGTCTTTGGCGGTATTTTGCGTGACTTGTTGTCCGACCGTATCCCGCTGGTCTTGTCCGCCGAGCTGTACGCCTCCATTTCTGTTCTTGCAGCCTTTTCTTATGCGGGATTGATGGAGCTGGGGCTCAGCGATGAGGTCGCTGGCGTCGTGACGGTATGCCTAGCGCTGGCGCTGCGCGTGGCTGCGATCTACTTTGGATGGTCGCTGCCGGTGTTTGAATACCGGGGAGCCGAACAACCCATGGACCCGCGCCTGCGCTTGTCTGCCCGCATTGTTCGGGATGGCGCCCGCAAGGCCAAGCGCAAAGCCGGCCAGGCCAAGAAGAATCTAAAGCACCCCAAGCGGGCTGGCTATGCCGCTTTGAGCAAGCTGGGCGTGAGCAAGAGCGCGAAGCGCCAGCACGCGGCCCAGGATTGGGAACTCAATCGCGAGTGGAATGCCAACGACTAGGTAGAATCAGCATCCATGACTAACGTTCGCCTTCGCCTAGACTTGGCCTACGACGGCACCGACTTCCACGGGTGGGCCAAGCAAAAGGGCGGCCTGCGCACTGTTCAGCAGACCGTGGAAGAAAAACTGAGTATGGTGTTGCGCCACCCGGTGGAGCTCACCGTGGCTGGGCGCACCGATGCCGGAGTGCATGCCAGCGGCCAGGTGGCGCACTTAGATACCACGCGGGCGGCGCTGGGACAGCGCAGCATCGATGGCGATCCCACCAAGCTGGTGAAGCGCTTGGCCAAGTTGCTGCCTGCCGACGTCCGCGTCCACGCCTGTACCGAAGTTCCCGCAGATTTCGACGCGCGCTTTTCTGCCTTACGCCGCCGCTACGTCTACCGCATCACCACGCATCCGCGCGGTGCTCTTCCGACCCGTGCGCGCGATACCGCGACGTGGTTCAAGCCGGTGGACCTGGAGTTGATGCAGGCCGCGGCCGATCAGCTGGTGGGGCTTAATGACTTCGTGGCTTTTTGCAAGGCGAAGCCGCACGCCACGACCATTCGCGAGCTCCTTGCCTTTGAGTGGAAGGACGTGTCGACGCCCGCGGAGCCGGAGCTCTACGAGGCACACGTGACCGCGGATGCTTTTTGCTGGTCCATGGTGCGCTCGTTGGTGGGCTGCTGCTTGCGGGTGGGGGAGGGCTCGCGCGGCGTTGACTTCGCCGCCCGGATGCTGCGGGAAGAAAGCCGGTCCTCCGAGATCCCGCTTGCCGACGCCCAGGGCTTGAGCCTGGTGGGCGTGGATTACCCCGATACTGACCAGTTGGCCGCGCGGGCTGAGATGACCCGTGGTCGTCGCGCTGCGGAGGAGACCGAGTTGGGTTAATCTAGAACCCACTGCGCCGTGGGAGGGTGGCGCTGCGATTCGGGGGAGGATTCTCATGGCACGCGCGTTGCCAACTACCAAGGCCCAGGTGTCGGGCCACAAGTTTCTATTGCGCCGCCTCGAGCACGGACTCGTGTTCGGGGATATCCGCATGATTCATGATCCATTGAAAAGGCGCCAACGCGCCCTGCTGGGCGGTGTAGCCGCAGTAGCCTTCTTGAGTCTTGGCTCGGGGCTTATCGCCTGGATGCAGCCAGACCCGCAACCCGGCGATGCGCCTGTCGTGCGTTCCTCCGAGGGACAGCTCTTAGCGCTGGTCAACGGCACTTATCATCCAGTGGCTAACTTGGCTTCGGCCAGACTCATTGCCAACGAGCCGGTCGAACCGCAGGTGGCAGGTGACAGCTTCTTAGAACAGATGAGCCTGGGCACCCCGCTGGGGATTGCAGACGCCCCCAACCTTCTTGCAAGCGCAACTGGGCAGGAACCAGGATGGTCAGCCTGCTTGGAAGAATCAACACAGGGCGCGAACTGGCAATCCAGCAGCCGCGTTGGCACCGTGACCGTGGTGGCGCACCGCGCTGTTCCCAGGTTCGATGAAGAGCACGCCGCCGTAGTGGAAACCGAGGGCACGCAGTGGCTGCTCACCGGCCAGGGGCGCGTCGTGCTGCCCGAGGCTACGAGCACACAAGGCCGGGTTCTGCGGCGCGCGCTGGGGATGACCGCGGAGACCGCCGTGTGGGCCATGCCCGCGGAGCTGCTCAACACATTTGCCGAACTGGAGCCGCTGAGCTTTCCGGCCGCCCCGCCGGAGATTCTGGATACTGGTGAGCAGCTCTGGGCGCGCACGGAGCAGGGTGTCTTCTCCATCACCCCCACACAGGCGGAGATGCTGGTCGGCCTGGGCGCACAGCGTTTGCCTGCGCAGGCGCAGGAGGTGGCCGCGCTGGGCGACGTCCCTCCGTCCTTCAACCTCCCCACCACCCGCGTGGACTTCCTGTCCCCTGAGCAAGGCTGGTTATGCGCAACTCACGAGCAAGGCGCCGGAACCATGCGGCCGGTGGCGGCCACGGTGGACTTGCCGGGAGACTCGGCCGCGCAGCGTTTCGCCGGCCTCCAGGCCGGCGTGGGCGTGGACAGTGGGCACGGCTACCACGTGGTTTCCGCCACCGGCAGGCGCCACGAGCTGGCTAGCGCGGCGGAGCTTAAAGCACTGGGTGTGGGGGAACCGGAGCGGGTGCCGTGGGAGATCCTGCGGCTGCTGCCGGAAGGCTCTGCTTTGAGCCGCGCGGAGGCCTTAGAGTCTGAGCACTGAGGGTGGCTACGAGGGCGAGGATGGCCACGGCGCCGAGGAGAAGGCGAGCAATTGGCCAGCCCTTGGCGGGTGGCGCCGCCTGCGGCCTCACCGCGACGAAACGTTCCTCGCGGGTGTCTGTGCTGGGCCGGTAAGTCACTGCTGTGAGAGGATCAACCACCCCATGCCCGGGCTCTGCTGAGTCAATGATGCGCTGGCGCAGCTGTGCTGGGGAGTCCCCAGGGTAGCGCTGCGCCAACAAGGCGATCGTGCCACTGACCAGGGGAGCTGCAAAGGACGTTCCCTGAAAGACGGTGTCCTCCTTTCCCGTGGCCCATCCGCCGCTGGGCTCCAGCGCGAGGGGAACGCTGCCTTCCGCGCTGAGGGGTGCCGTGATGGAATACTCCGCGAGGTCGTGCGGCGTGGCCAGAGCACCAACCGCGAGGACGGTGTCGGCTTCCGCGGGAAAGACCACGTCATCCTTTTCACAGCCGCCGGCCGTCGCGTTTCCCGACGCCGCCACAACCACCGCCCCAGCCCCTTCCGCGCGCTCTAGCGCCGCGTCCAAGGCGGAACGATCGACCCGCGTGGCGGCCTCCGGTGGAACGCACGACACCACGGAGACGTTGATGACCTGAGCCCCCGCGCTGACGGCGTCTTCGATGGCGGCAGCCAGGCTGGCCAGCGTGCCGGACCCGGCGCGGTCCGCCTCACCATTGTCCGGCGCTGGGGCCCGGTAGTGCGAGCTGGTCTGCCGGATGGAATAGATTTCCGCATCCGGGGCCACACCGAGATCCTTGCCAGCGATGACGCCAGCAACCACCGTCCCGTGCAGGTCGCAGTCCCGCAGCGGGTCAGGCTCCTCCGGAGTCACGAAGTCTGCTCCTGGTGACACACGCAGCTGTGGGTGCGCGGCCACCCCGGTATCGATGACCGCGACCTTCACCCCAGCACCTGTGGCAAAAGAATGCAGCCGCGCCCGGTACTCCGCATACTGCGCGGAGGGCTGTGGCCCTGCCGTGGCGAGCGTGGCCTTCGCGCAGGCGGTATCCGGTTCGCGGGCGACGGCTACCGGTGCACACAGAGCACTGGTACCCCAAGCCAGGCAAACACCAAGCGCAGCGCCGACAGCGCCTATTTGGGTCAGCGTATTCATGATCCCAACCCCCGAATGAGCTCGAAGAGCCCCGCCACGTGCGCGGCCAGCGGCAGGCACGCGGCCAGGGCGAGAGCCTCGGCGCGCTCGAACCACACGATAGTGGTCGGCTCAATCTGCCGTAGCTTGCCTGCCCACACCGGCACGGACAGCATGGCCGCGATGACCAGACCCGCAACGATGCTAAGAACCCACGTTCCCGTCGTTGGGGCGGAAAGCAGCTGCCACTCGCGTAGAGGTACGGCCACCGCGGCACACGCAGCAGCAAGGCCATAGATTCCCAGCGCCCACGCAGCGACGGGCCGGGCGTGGCGTGCCGCATGCACGATGACACCGCCCGCGACACTCAGGCACAGGGCTTGGGAAACAATGACGGTTGCGCCCTCGTGAGCGTTGAGCGCGACGAGGAGAAGGGAAGGAACGCCCGCCAGCGCGCAGCCCACTGCGATTCCCTCGTAGGCCTGCCCGGCGCGCCGGGCTTTGAGCGAGTTATCCGTAGGGTCCTCATCGGAGATGCTCAGGTCTTGTCCGGCGGTGGGAAGTTGTGGCACCCGGAGGCCAGCGAGCCGCGTGGTGAACAGGGGAGCGCCTGCGAGTAGGGCCACGGTGGCGGCAAGCAGCGGGGCGGGGCCAAGCAGGCCGATGAGCACGAGCAGGCACCACGTCGCGGCACTTGCCCGAGCACGTATTCCGCCGATGCGCACCAGATGGGAGAGCACCGCCACGGTACCCACGGCCGCCGCCGCAGCCACGAGTGGCGCGGCCGGAATCGCGGTTCCGGATGGGCCAGCAAAGAAGGGCACCCCAGTGGCCAGCGCCCCCGCCAGCCCGGCAGCCACGTGGGAGGCCGCGAGCAGGGAGCCGCGCCGGGTCCACGCCGCGAGCACGAGGCCGATTATCGCAGCGGCGGTGCAGCCAACCGCGGGAGACAGCGCGGCGGCGAGCAACGCGCCGACGGCGATGAGCCCCGCTGCGCCCCAGAACCCGGCCAGGCCGGAAAACTGCGCTGCAGAGACGTCGGCAGCGAGCGCCTCCGCGGCATCGCGCACAATCGGCGCCGGCGATGGCTCATCGGGGCTGAGCACGAGGACGGAACCGTCTTCCACGCTGGTGCGATCCAGCGGCGTGGTCATCGATATGGTCTTGCCCGCCGCGGTAGTAGCGCGCCACAGGATGGGGGCCGGTGGGACGTCGACAAGCACGAGCAGTTCCCCCAGCACCTCCCCGAGGCTGGAAGAAAGCGGCAAGGATATGTCCGCCTCTTTGCGGGTATGACCTGCGTGGATACGGACGGTGACGTGGACAGAATGCGCGAGTGTGCGAGTCATGGAATGTACCTCCCCCGAGAAAAATTTCTGGGCAACCCCTTGCCCATTGCCTCACATTGTGGCTTACTGGTGGCACGCTGTCCACCGCTTCAGGAGGCGGTGGAGTACTTCGGGGGGAAGGACTTTGACATGCGCGTACCCACACGCGTCGTGGACACTGGGCAGCCGGCCTATCGGGAGCCGGCACCGCCGTTGCCGCAGGGCAGCATTAACGCCGAGGCCGTGCCGGAGGCGGCTCGCGCTCAACCCGTGCCACTGGTTCGCCTGCTCATGCCGCTGGTCATGATCGCGGCCATGCTGGGCATGGTGGCGCTCATGGTTCTCGGTGCGGGGGATGCCCGCCGGATGAGTCCGATGAGCCTCATGTTTCCGCTCATGATGCTGGCCAGTATGGCCATGATGTTTAACCCGCAGGGAGGCGGGCAGGATCCGGATGAGACCCGCCGGACCTACCTGCGCCACCTTAAGGCGCTGCGGGAGGAAGCGCTGGAGCGCGGGGCGGCGCAACGCGCGCATGAAGAACACCGCAACCCTGACCCTGAGCAGCTTGGTGCATTGATTCCGACAACGCGCCTGTGGGAACGGGACGCGGATGCCCCGGACGCCTTGGAGGTGCGGGTGGGGACGGGGCCGATGGCCCTGTGCACGCCCATTAACGTGCCGGATTCGGGCGCGGCGGAGGACCTCGATCCGGTGTGCGCGGTGAGCTTGCGCCAGACCGTGCGCGCGGTGGGAACGCTGGCGGACATGCCGGTGGTCATCCAACTGCAAGCCTTTCCCATCGTTGGCCTGGCCGGCGAGGATGCGGCCGGGGTTGCCCGCGCGCTGCTGCTACACCTGGCCGTGCTGCACGGTCCGGAAACCGTGGGCATTGAGTACCACGGTGAGGAGTGGAACTGGCTGAAGTGGCTGCCACACGTCAGGGATCCGGGCCAAGCCCAGTTCCGCATCCGCGTTGTAGAGGAGGACCAGGCAAGCGGCGTTGCCGTGCCGCGCGGTGACGCGCTGGAGGATACCCCCACAACCACCATCGCCGTGGGCGTAACACCTCATTCGCCGCTCGGGCGCCGCGCTGAGGAAGAAGGCATCTACCTGCGGGCGGAGGGCGTGCTCTCCGTGGTTACTGCCGCGGGGGAGGAGGAGCTGGGCCGCTGCGCGCTTGTCGACGATTCCACGGCCCTCCTGCGTGCCCGTACGCTTGCGCCCTATCACCGCCCCTTTGGCAGTGATGCTGCGGCAGCGCCCCGGCACGGTCGCGATGCGGACCTGCCGACCTTGCTGGGCTATCGGGACGTGGATGCGCTTCAGGCCTCCGGCATGTGGCAGGGACGTAGCCCGGCTGAGCGGTTACGCGTGCCCATCGGCGTGGACGAGTCCGGGCACGCGCTGATGCTTGATGTGAAGGAGTCCGCGCAGGGCGGGATGGGGCCGCACGGTTTGTGCATTGGTGCCACGGGCAGCGGAAATTCCGAATGTGGCTTTGGGGTACGATAGCCGCATGGCAGATACCACAACGCAACGGGCAGCGATCTATGCGCGTATTTCGCTCGATAAGCAGGAAGAAGCTGGTGTTAAGCGACAGATACATCTCGCTACCAAGCAGGCCGAGGCTGACGAGGCTGAGGTTGTAGCAACTTACGTGGACAACAACATCTCCGCGTTCTCGGGTGAGTATCGGCCCGAATATGACAAACTCATCCACGCCATCGAGAACCGCGAGATCGGCGTCGTCTACGTGTACGCACTTGACCGTCTTACTCGCCGCACCAAAGACACCCTTGCGCTCTTCGAACTCTGCGAGAAACACAACGTCACCGTCAAGGCGAACCGGGGGTACAACATTGACCCCTCAGATCCAGCATCGCGGCTTACTATCGTCATCCTCGGTCTCATCGCTGAGCAGGAGTCTATTGATAGAGCAGCCCGCATCCGCGCTGCCTATGAAGACCGTGCTCGCACTGGTCGGCCCAAGACGGGCGGGCGCCGCATGTTCGGCTACGAGGCTGATGCTGTAACTGTCATCGACGAGGAAGCTCAGGCCATCCTCGATGCTGCAGCGATGATCATTGCTGGCAAGACTTTGCGTGAGACCGTGCGAGAGATCTTTCATGCCCGAGAACTTACTGCCACGTCCGGCCGGTCTATGACGGCACCCACGCTGCGTGACATTCTCCTCAACCCTCGTGTGCGTGGCTTAAGTACGTTCAACCCCACCGATCCTGATACGGGTCTCCGCCTTGTCAAAGACCGTCAGATCGTCGGAAAGGGAACCTGGCCTGCCATCATCGACGAGGTTACGGGCGAGAAACTCGACGCAGTGCTGCGTGATCCGTCACGGCGGCGCTCGCATAGCGGGAATGCGCCCCGCTACTTCCTCGCGTCTGTCCTGACCTGCATCTGCGGAGATCCGATGTACGCGCGCAGCCGGAAAAACAAGGATGGTAGTCCTCGGCGCTTCTATACCTGTAAGCGCTCTGAGCCGGGTGGCACCCATGTCTCTATCGGCGCTGAGGTGGACGATCTTATTGAAGCTGTCATCCTCAAGCGCATGGCCCAGCCCGACGCCGTGGATACGCTGCGCAATGCCTTAACACCGGAGGACGACACTCTCACCGAGCAGCTGCAGGAGCTTACAGGGCGGCGAAACGTGCTGTTAGCCAAGCGTGAGCAGTTTGAAGAAGTTGCTCTTAATGAAGAGATTGACATGTCAACATTCGCGCGCATGTCAAAGAAGATTGATGCCCAGATCGCAGTCATTGACAAGAAGGTGCATGAACTCACCACGAGCCGCGAGGCAGACCCGTTGGCTGCAGAACTTGCCGACGGCCCTGACTTCGCTGAGTGGTGGAGCGGTGCCTCTGTCGAGGACAAGCGGCGGCTAACCCGGCTACTGATGGAAATCCGTATCCTGCCCGGCAAGGCTGGTGCGAAGAAATTCGATCCACACCGTGTGAAGATCACTTGGCGGCAGTGATTGTCTGCGGGGCACACCTACGAGGGAACGCCACGGGAGCGGGCAGTTCGGGGGAGACCTGCCTCTGTGCCGGGGGGACACGCTCAACCGTGACGTTCCGAGAAAATTATGGCACGGTTGCTGCCACCCCGCATGTCGAGCGCCGAATGCGTGAACCCTGGTTGTACGGTAACGATAACTTGCGGTTTTGTTACACGTAGCGTTTTTTACGCAATGATCCCATACGGCCTCGCATCCTGCTATATGTACACCGCGACATCCCAGGGGCTAAATGTACAGGATCGACGAAATTTGGATAGGGAGTGCCCGCATGGCGAACGAGCGGATTACAGAGGACTTGGTCGATGACCGGCTCCGCGATCTTGGGTATTACGATGATGCGGAGAAGATCGTTGTTGAAAAACAGCAGTCCGCTATCGAGGCGATTCGCAAATCTCTGTCAAAGGCGTCGAAAACTGGCGGTGGCGGTAGTGGCTATCCAGAGTTCATTATCTCTGCGCCTGAAACCCCAGACATGGTTGTGGTCGTCGAATGCAAACCAGAGATAAGGTTTCACGAATCAAAAAACCGCGACAGGCCAAAAGACTTCGCCGTTGATGGCGTGCTGCACTACGCACGGTTTCTGACACATAAGTACACAGTGATCTCAATTGCGGTGTCGGGAACACCTGCGCATAACGAATGGTCTTTCTTTGTAACTACCAAGGGGGAGAAGGATGCGCGCCCGCTGAAAGCTCCAAGCGGTGCGGTTATTACCGAACTTGTCAGTCTTGATGACCTCGTCATTGCTGCGTCCTTTGACCCCTCTGTGCAAACCCAACGAACCAAGGACCTCATCGCATTCTCGCAGGAGATGCATGCATTCATGCGAGACGAGGCAGAGCTGGAGGAGAAGGAGAAACCCCTTGCTGTCGCAGGTAGCCTGATCGCGCTCAATGACCCTGTCTTTGCAAAAACTTATGAAGCGTATGGTGCGAAGGATTTACCTGACTTCTGGATGCAAACGATCCAGAAGGTCATCGGATCTGCGCAGATCCCCTTTGCCAAGATAACCAACATGACCCAGCCCTTTACCGGTATCCAAGTTCATCCGGAACTCGGTAAAGCAACCAAGGGGTACCCGCAGGGGTTGTTGCACGAGATTGTGACCATGCTTGCAGAGAAAGTGCTGCCCTTTATTACCGTCTACCATGACTTCGATGTTGTGGGTGCTTTCTATGGCGAGTTCCTGAAATACACGGGCGGTGACGGTAAGGGGCTGGGGATTGTGCTTACACCGAAGCACATCACCGAGTTGTTTAGCCTGCTCGCCAACGTGGACAAAGACAGTATCGTGCTTGATACCTGCGCTGGTACTGGTGGGTTCCTAATCTCCGCTATGACCCAAATGATTCGGACTGCTATCACCCAAGATGAGATTGAATCCATTAAGAAAAACCAGCTGATTGGTGTTGAGCAGAACCCCAGTATGTACGCACTCGCTGCGTCGAACATGATTCTGCGAGGTGACGGAAAGGCCAACCTCTATCAAGGGTCTTGCTTTGATACTGCTATTACTAAGGGGGTTAAATCCCACCGGGCTACGGTTGGTCTGATTAATCCTCCCTATGCCAAGACAAAAGAAGACCTGCACGAGTTGCGATTCGTGGAGCACATGCTTGACTGCTTGGCACCTGGCGCTATTGGTATCGCAATTGTGCCTATGTCTTGCGCTACTGCGAAGAGCGATCATAAGCGTTCTCTACTGAAGAAGCACACGCTCGAAGCCGTTATGTCGATGCCGTCGGAAGTGTTCTACCCGGTTGGAGTTGTCACATGCGTGATGGTATTCACTGCCCATACGCCCCATGAGCGTTCAAATCGCAAGACTTGGTTCGGATACTGGCGTGAAGATGGGTTTGTCAAGGTCAAAAATCTTGGGCGCGTTGATCGAGACGGCACTTGGTCCGAGATTCGTGATAAATGGGTCGAAATGTTCCGCAACCGAGAGGTTCACCCGGGACAGTCTGTCATGCAACAAGTCACTGCAGAAGATGAATGGGTTGCAGAAGCATATATGGAAACTGATTACGGTTCCTTAACGGAAGCCGACTTCGAAAAGGTGCTTTTGGACTATGCCCTGTTCACTTTGAAGGGGTCCGGGATTGGAGACGTTGACTAATGAAGCGTCTCGACGAGATATTTGATCTTCGGTACGGTCATTCGCTTGAACTCAACCGTCTTACACAAGTTAAAGCGCCCGCCGGTGTGAACTTCGCTTCCCGTGCTATGGGCAATAACGGCATTACAGCGCGAGTGCTTACTAAAATTGCACCAGGTCAACCGGGCGAGATCACTGTTGCACTGGGCGGGAACGGGGTGCTTTCGTCATTCGTTCAGCCCGAACCATTTGTGTGCGGTCGTGATGTCATGATCCTTACCGCTAAGGACCCCTCGATGCCGTTGGAAACCAAGCTTTGGTACTGCGCTTGTATCTGGGAGAACCGTTACCGCTACTCCTATGGACGGCAAGCCAACCGGACCTTGGGTTCATTGCTCGTCCCTGATAAACCGCCCGCGTGGGTCGCGAATAAGCAAATCCCCTCACACAGAGGGCTACAACGCTCGTTAACACCTCGTTTGGGCTTGACTGACCCAGAGCAATGGGTCGATTTTCCGCTGAATAGCCTTTTCACGATCAAGAAGGGCAAGCGTGTAACGAAGGCACAGCGCAAGCCCGGAAGCACGCCTTTTATTGGAGCATCGGATAGCAACAACGGCATCACTGACTGGAACAAGATTGACCCAATCTTTCCACCAGGCACGCTTACAGTGCCCTACAACGGGTCGGTTGGGTTCGCGTTCTATCAGGATCGAGATTATTTCGCCTCGGACGACATTCAGGTACTTATACCTAAGCGAGCGTTGTCGCGTTGGGTGATGTTATTCATCGCCGTGATGGTTCGACACGAGAAAGACCGTTTCACTTACGGGTACAAATGGAATCTCGCTCGTATGAAGAAGACAACCATCCGGCTACCCGCCTCACCAACCGGCGACCCTGACTGGGACTACATGGAGCGCTTTATGAAGGGGTTACCGTTCTCTGCAGCGCTTGAAAGTGGGGTCGAAGTATAGTCTGCTTTGGGTACGCTAACGTCTTCACGTCTCGCGACCGACTATTTACGGTGCTATCGAGCGTATGGAAGAAGAGACCTAGCAGTGACCGCGTCGCTAGTGCCACTGTCCTGCAAGCAAGCACCAGGCGAGCACTAGCGACGCTCTGGGCATGTGAGGGTGCTGTAACAGCAGGGATACGGACATAGCCCGGCAAAGCCGGACCAAATACGGAATTGTCCACACACATCCCGTATTTGGCATAAGGAGCGCTTCATGTCCACCTACTCACAGACTCTTACTTCCCACGGCGAAATCCTCGCCAACATCCCTGGCATCCTCGGCTTCTATCCGCAGAACTCGCTGGTCATCGCGTTCTTCGAGCGCAACAGCGACACCCCTGGCCTGCACTTAGGCCCGCTTGCCCGTCTCGACCTCGACGACGCTGTGCAGACGCTAATCGACAACCAGCAGCAGTTCACTGCCTTGTCAGACCGCGACAACGCTGACGCCATCATCGCCTACGTGGTAAGCAGCGACCCATCTGCTGCCGACGACCTGGCGGAGTTCCTACTTAGCGAGGACTCGCCGCTGCCGACAGTGCTTGCGATCGTTCAAGTCCCAGAGATCACCTCCGGGACGGGCTGGTGGACTGTGTACCAGCAATTGAGCCTGTCAGCACCGCGCAGCGGCGTGGTCAGTGAGGTGGCCAGCTCCGCTGCGCTGCAGCAGATGATCTTGGATACCGGCCAACTGCCAGCCCTGTCGCGCGAAGAGCTGGAAGAACGCCTGGACAGCACCTCTCACGGCATCGACGAGGAGGAATACCAAGACATCATCTCCGACGTAGCAGCTTACGAGCGTGAGATTCACTTTCTCCGCGACGACTTGCAGCATGAGTACGAGAGGGCTGCAGAGGGTATCGCTGACCCTGCTAACACGCGGGCCATTCGTGCAGCGCTGAGGTGTTTTACCACACCCATGCTGCGAGATCCGCTACTCGCAGCACTACTGGATGACCCGGAGCAGGGTCTGGAGTTCGCAGAGCTTCTCATGCGAGTGGTACCGCAGGATTGGAGCAAAATGCGCTCCCAAGTAACCGCGACCGTGGCTGTTCTCGCTCAAGCCACTGGCCAAACAGGGTTTGCAGGTGTAGCAGCGAACAAAGCCACAGAGCTGAGCGAGACGGAGAATTTCCCAAGTCTGGTGGCTCGCTCCATCAACCTTGGCCTGGGCAGCAAATTGATTACAAGCGTGCGTGAAGGCGCGGAGAAGGCACATTACCTCCTGTTCGACGCTTAAAGAATTTCACCCCGTTGCAGCATGCGCTGTAGCGGGGTTTTCTTTTCGGCACTGTTGCGACCAGGGAAGACATACATCTTCTACTGGCAGGGGAGCAGCGTCTAGACAGCAGAGCTGTCTTCAAAGAACGGATTGAATATCCGATTCACAAAGGAGACCAGCCATGTACCACCGCACTCACGAAGACCTCGAACTGCTCTACATGCTCTCTGACGGTTGCGACGGCGAGGACGCCGATCCTGGCGCGACGCAGGAGCTGCGAGACCTGGAAGCGGCAGGGGCACACCTGCCCTGGGCAGTGCTGTAACAGCACTACTACAGCAGCAGCAAAGCCGCTGCTCAAACACTCAATTGAAAGACAATTCACACTCACTCATATGAGGAGAAATCTCATGTCCAACCCGTTTAACTCTGGCACCATCGTTGGTAACGCAGCCCGCGAGCCGAAGGTCTTCGAGCACTCCAACGGCGGTGCGACGGTGAAGCTCAACGTCTACGCGCGAAATACGTTCAAGAACAAGACCACCGGCAAGGTGGAATCCGAGATTGTTGAACTCACCGGCTACGTCCCGGACTCCAACAACCTCGGTGTGTTCGGCTGCATCGGCGCTGGTGACAGGGTTGCAGTCTCGTACTCGCTGAAGACGGACGCGTACACCGACAAGGACGGGCAGAAGCACTATCCACTGGTCGCACGGATTGACACCGTACAGCTGATCGATTCAAAGAAAGAATCTGCGGCACGTGCTGCCCGTCGAGGTAACGACGCTGCGACGGCTACCAACAACACTGAAGAAGTGCCTTTCTAACACCGACACCCCGCAGGGAAACCTGCGGGGTAATTTTTTTAGCTCTATGAAGCCCAGAGGTAGTGGGACCAAACAAGAAACTGTAGGTACTTGAAAGCTGATAATCCTCAGCTTTACGTTCAGTATTACCGCGAAGCTAATCTAGAAAACTCATAAATAGGCACTCCTATGTAAGAATAGGGAGGTGGAGAATTTGACGGAACAGGGGTTCATTCAAGCCTGGGAATCAGGCCGCCTTGTTTATCCCGCCACCCCAATGGCACACGGTCAGCGGTGGTTCCTTCGTACTGCTGAGAATTCCGAGAACCATTCCAAGATTCTGTTTGTTGGAATCAATCCTTCTACCGCAACCGCATTCGCGGCAGCATCTAAGGTTCAAGGCGGAGATCCGACGACCGCGGCGATCTTGAAACGTTTCCCAGTTGATGACCGCCAGCGCCCCATCGATGCCCGGTGGATGAGCATTATCAACCTCATCCCGCTAGTTGGTCAGGGCCGCCAGTTACCCGACTGGAATCTTTCGTCGGGGAAGAGTGAGATCCTCTCCTCCTTGAAAATCACCATCACCGTAATGAAATTGATCGTGCCTGAGGCAGACCATATCATTCTCATGTGGGGTAATCCGAAGGATAGCAACTTCCCTTGGAAACGCGACATCATTCCTATCGTCCAAGAGCTGATTAGGACGTCCAAGAAGCCAAACGCGGCGGCTAAAGCCGTTTATTCGAAGAACGCTCCTTATTATCCAACTCACCCAGCATATGGCAGGTGGAACGGCCACGAATTCTGTGACGCGCTACACCTTCTAGAACACGAGTAGTCTCCAGGAGTGCACACGCTTGAATCTTTGAGGCGGCGATTAAAATAGAGCCGTTTCGATAAGGTCTTTACCGCGCAGTGTTTCCATCCACCTGGTAGGTATCGATTCTACCCCATACCTGGCACCTGCTAATGCGCCAGCAACTGCAGCAGTCGTATCCGCGTCAGCTCCAAGATTCACTGCCGCGAGTACGCATTCTTCATAGCTCGTTGTGTTTGCGAAACACCATAAGGACGCTTCTAAGGTATGTACTACGTATCCTGTTGACCTGATCTGTTCGCGGGGCTTACCTAACCACTCGCTGATATCTGGTTCCTCCCCACGCACAACAATCCGTAAGATTTTCACGAAATCGACGCACGCTTGCATCGAAATTTCATGTGCGTGCGTGATGGCCGAAACGTTGCGAATCTGTTCGTTGGTAGCTTGTGTATAAGCCAGTGGCGCGATTCGCATAAGCGAACCGTTGCCATTATTTCGCTCGCTAGATTGTCCTGCTCGATTCATCAGGGCACGCAGAGTTGTTTGACCTATACCGAATGCTGCCCTGTCTGGTGTGTAGAAACCTAGATATGCCCATTGTTCAAATCTCTTCCTCAGATCTGTAACATTTATGCGGCCTGTTGCCCGGATCGAATCGCATGTGGCTAGCGTCATTGCTGTATCGTCCGAGAAGGTGCCAGCAGGTCGATCATGGGAACCATACCCAATCATGTCCGTGCAAAGGAAGGAATCTCGCTTCAAGAACTCGTAGGGAACACCCAGTGCATCACCTACCGCCAGCCCGAAAATACAATCCCGCAAACTACTCATGGACTTCTCCCGCAGCAAACCCGCCGTCATTCGTAAAAATCTATTTTACAGTACTAAATAGCCCCCTCGAATCGCACACCGACTCGCCCGCCCCTGAGCTACCTCCCCGAATGGCTCAATCCAAGGCCGTGATGGTTACCACGACGCCGTCGATCTTTTCGGTGGATTTTTGTTTGTCGGGTTTGATGTTTCCTGCCGGGGCGGTGCGCACGTGGATGTTGTCAACAATTCATCCCAGGACTGGGTGCCCGCCATGGGCACGCTTGCCTTCTAGGGCGAGTTTCATGAGTTCTTTGGAGGGTGGGGACATGTCTTTGAAGCCTTGCCCGAAAGGCACTTCACCGTGAAACCAACATCCTCAAGGTTGAGCTACTCTCTGAAGACTGACAACTACACCGACAATGATGGGAACAAGCACTACCAGCTCGTGGCCCGTATCGACACGGTGCAGCTCATCGACTCCAAGGCCGAGTCTGCAGCACGCGCTGCACGCCGTGAGAACAGCGCTGACAACGCTGCTGCCAACAGCTCTGAAGAAGTACCGTTCTAGTTGCAACAACACCCCGCAGGGAAACCTGCGGGGTTATTTCTTGGTACAGACCGCGCATGACGCCGTTGCCGTCCAGTAGGGGATCGCTACCGCGCCTGCTCTGGGGCACCGTCATTTCACAGCGCAATATACGCACCACGACACGCGCTGTTTTACCGTGCAACAAACACGCCATTTCGCTGCGCATTGCACTGACACATCTACACGCCACTCGATCAACCACTTCACTGCACTCTGTAGTGGCGTGCAACTTAATTGACACGTTTATTGCGCAGTTAAGTGGTGAAGCGTCCTGGGTTTAGTTCCTACCTCAGC
>NZ_KV799802.1:0-912 GCF_001810085.1 Corynebacterium sp. HMSC072A02
ATATCAGGTGTCTACCAAACAGGGGTCAGGTCCTGATGAGCAGTTGAACAAACTGCACCACCGGAAGTAACAAACTCGAAAGGGTATGTTACCTCCGGTTTCTTTCATTTTTCAATCTTTGAGGTGCGAAGATTGCACGCGTGGGGATTGAGGGTGTGAATCCCACTGTCGTGGGTTTGATGAGGTAGTCGATGTTGCGGAAGCTTTGGCATCGGCGTGCGTTGTGCTCCGTACGTTGTTTCAAAAACGGGTTTCATCAAACGGAACAAAACCTGGGACACTTCATATCCCACCCCAGGCCTAATGACTTGAGTGCAGCGGCAACGCTCATCCGATTTAGGCAGAGTCGTTGCAGGATCCAGTGGGTCACCTGGTCCGTGGTCTTTGAATTGTCGGGCGCGCAGGCAAGGCCAGCACGGAAGATCTTCTGCAAGCAACGCTTGTTGGTGCACCGGTAGCGTGGAAGGCGCACATGAAGTTGTTGGGTGGCCGACGATGGGCAGATCGACCAGGCTGCGGATGACGTGGTCGCGGAATACTCCAGGCTGCCCGCAGGTAGGGCATTCATTGATCGGCTCGACGGGTTCGGCTTCAATAACAGTGACGTCACCGTTTTCTGTGGCACCGGTGATAGTAGTTCCTAGTTTTGCGGTGCGGCAGATGGTATCGACGATGACATTTCCGTTAGGCTGCACAGTAGGTCCTTAGTTTTGTACGGATGGATTAGATACCTTTTTCCTACAAAGCCAAGGACCCCAATATCTTGTGCCACGCCCGAACCCCCGGCGAACTAATCAATGCACTCTAAAACCGGAAGAGCCCTTTTAGTACTACTGGTGGATTTCGGTTTTGGTGGGGATTAACGCCGCCGGCTTCGGTTTTTCCGTTGAGGAGGTCGTTGACTACTTCCCG
>NZ_KV799803.1:0-1023 GCF_001810085.1 Corynebacterium sp. HMSC072A02
GGCCTAAACGACAGGATGTGTTGGTGAGGTTGGGTGGTTAGCTGGTCTGGCGTGCTGGTATTAGGATGATTTCACTTATCCGGAGGGATACCCCAGTCTCGGGCCGGAAATACTGCCGGGGAAGTGCCGGTGTGCTAGCTGCCTAGGTTCACGATGAGAGGATGAGTAAGAATCATCCTCGATGCCCCGTCTGTAGCGGGGTGTGCATCAAATACGGAACGACAAGTACTGGTCGCCAACGATGGCGATGCCTCACTTGCAAGGCCACTTTCACCCGCACCAATGACGACGCAGTTCAAGCAAAATGGTTTCGCCTTTTCATCTCGTGGCTCATGTCAGGCCACAGCCTGACAGAGACAGCTAAGACCTGCGGAGTTTCATCACGAACTCTGCAACGCCGGTTCAAAACGTTCTGGCTTATCCAACCTCCCCGAAGCGTTGATAAGCAGCGAATCTACGATCAAATCTTCATCGACGGCACCTACTTCAACACCAAGTGCCTTGTCGTGGCTGCTGACTCCTGCCATGTCATCAACTGGTTCTGGTGCACTAAGGAATCCTCCTGGTCATACATGCGCCTGCTGGACGAACTAGCCCCACCACAACTGGTGACCTGTGATGGGGATTCCGGAGGACTTAAAGCACTACGCCGCCTGTGGCCTGATACCCCGGTTCAACGCTGCATTGTCCACGTCAAACGCAACATTCAGCGCGCCACAGGCCTGCACCCCACCTCGCCGATGGGCAAAGCACTGCGACGGCTTTCCTTCGAACTGCTAGCCGTTACCAACCTAGATGAAGCAGCCGAATGGACTGCCAAGCTACACCAATTCGGCACTGTATTTAGCGCCCAGCTCAAAGCCAGAACTTACGTCAAAGACGTCCCTTTCGAGCAGATTCCTAAATCCAAACGTGGCAACAAAAAATGGTGGTACACCCACGATGTTCACCGCGGAATCTACCTACAGCTGAAGAAAATGAGTCAACACGGACACCTCTTTGCCTACCTCACCCAAGCTAAAG
>NZ_KV799804.1:0-27959 GCF_001810085.1 Corynebacterium sp. HMSC072A02
GCCGGAAAACAACACGTTTTGTCGTTTAGGCCGTACATCTTCCCCCCTGGATACGCGAAAGCTCGTGTTGTTCACACGAGCTTCGGAAGCGGAGCACCTTGGTGCGTCCGTTGCTTACTGTACCGTGTACCGAAGATTCTGGTCAATAGGTTCAGTTAGTTACTTCTGTTGATATCTAGCGCTGCGAGCGCGGCGGCTCCGAGGAATTAAAGCGCTCGGTGCGCAGCTGATCAATGGCGGGGATGTTCAAGGGCTCGAGTTCGCTAAGCGCGACGCCCATGGCCTTGGCCAGTAGAAGGTCAGCCAGTTGCGGGTTGCGCGCCAAGACGGGACCGTGCATGTAGGTGGCGATGACGCTCCCCTGTACCGCGCCCTCGGCTTCACGCTGGACGGCCTTGTCGGAGAGGTCCAGGATGGCGGCGGTATCTGCGTTACCGGTTCCGCGCGTGAGCGTTCCCAGCGGCTGGGCGGCGGGGCCCAGGATGGTGGCACCCATGTGGTTTTCAAAACCGGTGAGTGGCTCGGTGAGCTCAGCGGTGATGCCGGCCTTGGTCGGCTCGGTGGCTACCTCGCCGATGGCGCGCTCGGCCATGGAGGCGGTGGTGGCGTCGATAAGCCCCACGCCATCCACCACGCGGCCAGATGCACGGAAGGATTCGCCGAGCACCTGCAGGCCCGCGCAAATCGCCAGAATCGGGCGACCTGCGGAGGCAGCGCGGGTAAGGCCACCATCGGTGATGAGGTGCTCCGCCGCGAGAATCTGCGCGGTGTCCTCGCCGCCGCCGAGGGTGTAGACATCAAAGGATTCCGGCACCGGCTCACCCAGCTTGATGGGGACAATCTCCGCCTCGTGGCCGCGCATGCGGGCGCGCTGGCGCAGGACTAGGGCGTTGCCGTCATCGCCGTAGGTGCCCAGGATGTCCGGGAGGATGAGGCCAATCTGCAGGCTAGTCATTCGAGTGCTCCTTTGCTGCTGCGGCGGTGAGTGCCTTCTTCAGATCGCGGAAGGCGGTGTAGTTGGCCAAAACCTCGATGCGGCCTTCCGGACAGGATTGAATAGCGGCGAGTGGGTCTGCAATGAGCTCGTGCGAGATATCCGCATAGACCAAACGCACGGCCAGATCCGTGCCGCGCTCACCGGCTGCCTTGACGGGGATGCCTTCGAAATCCTCGAAGCGCACGTCCCAGAGCCAGGACATATCAATACCGTCGGCCACGTGGCCGTTAGTGGCGATGACCAAGCCATCGGCGTCACGGTCCACCATGGACAGCGCCTCCTGCCAGCCGGCCGGATTCTTAGCCAAGAGCAGGCGGATTTCGCGTTTGCCCAGCGTGATGGTGGAGTAGCGTCCGGCTACGTCGTTGACGCCTTCGGCAGCGGCGATAGCCTTGTGGCGGTCCACGCCGAAGGCCTCCACGGCGGCGGCGACGGCCTGGGCGGCGTTACCGCGGTTGGCCCGTCCCGGCAGAGCAAGCTTGAGCTTGTCGACGCCCCCCGGGCTCACAATGCCCTCCTCCGTCACCGCCCAGGTGGGGGTGGGGCGGCGGAACTCGCGGCCGTCGGCAAGCGGCTTGACCGCGCGCCAGTCCTCACCGTCACGCACGATGTGGCCGCCGGTGCGCGGACAGGTGACGGATTCGCCCATCCAGCCGGCACCCGCGGACACCCAAATGACATTCTTTGCGTCATAGGCCACGGAGGTCATGAGGACGTCATCACAGTTGGCGATGACGAGCATGTCCGGGTGGGCCTCGACGGCGCCGCGCAGGGCGCGCTCAATCTTGTTGATCTCACCGACGCGATCCAGCTGGTCGCGGGAGAGATTCAGCAGCACGAGCGCTGTGGGGTTGAGGTTATCCGCAACGTGGGGGACATGGAGCTCGTCTACTTCTAAGACAAGATGGCTTGCATCTTTGCCAGCTAAGAGCGCGGAGATGATTCCTGCATCCATGTTGTCGCCGCCATCGTTGGTGGCCACGGTGTGCGTAGTGCGCACGGCTGCGGCGAGCATCCGCGTGGTCGTGGACTTGCCGTTGGTTCCGGTGACCAAGACGGCTGGGCGCTGCTTGGCCAGGTTTTGCATGATAGTGGGGTCAATGGCGTTAGCGATGAGCCCGCCGATCATGCCGCCCGCACCGCGGCCCGTGGCGCGCGAGGCGGTGGTGGCCAACGCCGCGGCGGAGGTTGCAACCGCGGTGCGCGCGGAAGAAAACGCGCTTCGGAAGTTAAAATTCATGCTCCCCAGAGTAGTCGGGGGACGCTAGCTATCGGTGTTGTGGGAGCGGTTGTGTCCCGAGTTTTGCTGGTTCTGCTGGTTGCCATTGCTGCGACGGCCGCGTCCGCCGCGGCGGCGACGCCGACGCCCTTTGTTGCCGCCCTTATTCCGGTTGTTCGAGTTGGAGTCCGACTGAGCAGGCTTGTCGCTTCCGGATCCGTCGGCCGGGGAGCCCTGGTGCTTCTTCTGCCCTTGTCCTTGCTTAGGGGAGTGCTGGGCGTTGGAGGACTTGCGACGCGAGCGGCGGCGGTTCTTGTTCGTGGAACGATTGCGGTTGGGCTGCCCACTGCTGTGGCGCTTACCCGAATTGCTCGTTGCGCCGGAGGTGGATTGCTCTTCAGGTTCGGTCGGTTCCTCGATGCGCTCAAGGGCCGCGAGGAAGGCAACATCGGACATCAGCGGGATGTCCTTGCGGTGAGCATGCATGGGCTTGCCCACAAGGTTGGTGGTGATGTTGCAGACCACGAGGGACGTCTCGCGGGAGAGCTTCTCCGAGTAGTTCAGCTCCTCACGGGCCAACGCCGCGATGATGGTGTCGGGGTCCTCGGTGATCTCCGGGGCAACGACGATCTCCATGCCGCGGATGAGTTCCTTGCCGGGCACATAGGGGCCGGGGTTGTGGTGCTGACGGGGAGCTTCGGCAGCGTCGACGCGGACGTGGGAACGCTGTAGCCCAAAGCGATCAGCTCGCAGCTCATCCGGTGCCGCGCTGCTGAGCGGGCCCGCGGCTTGCGCACGGTAGAGGTCCACGAGAAGAAGGGTTGCCTCGCGGGAGGTGTCCTTTTCCGTTCGTTGCGCACGGTCGACGCTGGCGGTGGGGTCGGGCGCGGGAAGACCGGTATCCCGCGCGACGGCCGCTAGGCGGATATCGGTGCCCCACACGCTTTGGCGGCGAGCGGTGGCAAGCGTATCGACGATGGTTACTGGGGTGGGAACGTGTCCCACCTTGAAGCGACGGCGCCGGCCTTTGCCGCGGTTGCGGTTGCGCGCACGGTTTTGGCGGGCGGCGGCAGTCATCGCGCGGCGCGCTTCGGCGACGATGAAACCCCAGGTGTACGGGGCATCGTGGACGATGAGCGTGCGGCCATCGATGAGCCGATCCAGCGGCTTGAGCAACATGGAAAAGGACTGACCCGCCTGGATTTCCTCAGCGCTCAAGCCGTGAAGATGCCGGGGGCCAGGGTCTTCGCCGGGGTTGAGGACGGCGTGGAACTCTTGGCCGGTTTCACCCGCGGTGTTGAGTGTCAGCGCATCCACGGTAAGCAACCGACCTGTGGAGGGGTGAATGCCAGTGGTCTGGATGGTCAGCGCAACAAAGGGGAAGGCAGCGAGGGCTGCTTCGCGGGCCGACGCCCTATCTTCTTTGCTGTTCTGCTTGTTCTCAGCTGGGTGAGGGCGCGGTCCTGGTTTCGGGGCGCTGGATTGTGGCGACGCCGCGGCCGGCGTCTCTGCTGCGCTGAGCTGCGCTGCAGGTTCGGTGGGGCCGGGTGTCGTAGTCATTGTTCACAGTTTAGTACCCAACCGCGAGGAAGCTGGAAAGGGCACACGTGAAGCTGCCGTATCCCCCGAATTGGCAGCGAGGCAGGGCGTGTTGCGGACTAGTCGGTCTCGATGATGATGACCCAGCCGTCGTGGTCTGGCGTGGGCTCGGGGGTCGGTTCGGGCTCACGGCTCGGCTCAGGAGTGCGGTCTGGTGTGGGCTCAGAAGTCTGTTCCGGCTTCGGCGTGGTGCTGGGCTTAGGTGTGGTGCTCGGCTTGGGCGAAGTGCTCGGCTTAGACGAGGTGCTGGGCTTAGTCGTGGTGCTTGGTTGAGACGAGGTGCTGGGCTTGGGCTGCTGAGTCTTTGTCGTGGTTGGCGTAGCAGTCGTGGATGCAGCGGGCTTGGAGGTCGTCGGTGCAGGAGTAGTCGACTCCGCTGGCGTAGTCGTGGGCGGAGTGCTGACAGGTGTGGTGGTGCGGGACGTTGGCGTCGTAGCAGTCGTCTTCGGCGCCGAAGTTGATGAGGTCGGTGTCGTCGAAGAAGTTGGGGTCGCCGAAGGCGAGGACGTCGGCACGCTCCGCGTGGAGCTAGGTGCGCTCGTAGTTGTGGTGGTGGAGGTGGAATCCTCCTGGCAGGGCCGTGACGTGCGCGACGTGGACTCTTCTGTGGCTTCGGTTTCCCGCGGTGCTGGCGGTGTGACTTCAGCGTGGTGCGTGTTGCGCGGGGAAGGGATTGCCTCTCCGGGCGTGACGAGCTCTGCACGTTGCGTGGGCTCGGCCAGCTTAATCGGCTCCGTCGGCTCAGACAGTTCCGTTGGCTCCGCCGGAGTCGAGGAAGTGGTTCGGTCGAGGGCGCGTGGTGCTACCGAGTGCCCCTGGTTATCGGGGCGGTGGGCGCCTGCAGCCGTGTCCTCGGTTGCGTCAGCTTCGCTGGAAAGCGCGGCGTCAGCTTCTGCATTATTGGCCGGGCTGGGGGCAAGGAGCGAAGTGGTGTGCTCCTCTAAAGCCGAGTCAGCAACCTGATTGGGGGCGGAGTGAAGTGCGTGCACAGAGGATACAAAGCTAGCGGTTCCGCCGATGATGACGGCAACGCTTGCCGCGCACACCAGCTTGACACCAGTACTAGCAGCGGCGATCTTTGAGCCAACTGTTGCGGCGGTCCCGAAGGATTTCAAGGAGAGGACTTGTGCGCCCTGTGTGGCAGCGGAACTTGCGGTGTGTGCCGTGCCCGTTGCCTGGAACCCGCCTACCGGAGCGGTTGCTGCATGAGCCCTATCGGTGTTTGTGGCCGTCGCGGCAACCGCGCCAGCGGCGGCAGCGATGACGCCGGCGGTCCCCACGGCGACGTGAGCGTCTGGTGTTCCTTCTTCGGAGTAGACGGTCAGGGCTGGGGATTTATCATCCGGTGTGAAGTAGGCGCGCGCAATGGCAATGAGACCCTCGTGCTTGAAACCCGCGATGGTATCGCTCAGCCACGTGGCCTGATCGCGCGGAACGGTGGCGATGAGCTTGTCATCGAGATGAACCTCGATGGCGCGGTGGAAGAAGCGCCGGCTGTTAGTCAAGCGCACGAGTAGATGCGCAGGGTGCTTCGGCAGGGAACGGGTGTGGGCCGAAAAGTCAGTGATGCGAAGGGCGCGGTCGCCGTCGAGCATGCCCCATCGCTGAGCCGGGGGAACATTGATCGGGACGCACAGGCCTGGCTCCGGGAGGAGAACTTCGAATGCCGGAACGGTTTCTTCCACCGCGTCCTCGCGGAGCGAAATTTCTGCAGTGGCCTGTGGGGTCAAACCCGCGCTAATGATCCAATCCAATTCCGTGTAATCGGCGGATTGGGAAGCGGGGATGACGCCAACGATGTCATCTTCATACCGGACGCGGAAGCCGGAGCTTGAGTGCCCACACAGGGTGACGTTGAGGTGGTTGTTATCCGCCAGGGAGAGCAGTTGCAGGAACATCTCCGGGTTAACGGCATCAACCGTGAGGCGGCGAGGTTCACCAAACCCAGAGTGGGGGACCACGTAGTTAGTGACCGTCATAGTGTTCGCCTTCGCCTGCCGAACTGCAACAAATGCGCGCAGTTGCAAAACTGAGCGCAGTAGGGAATGCCGAAGTTCGGACTGAAATTCTTATTGGGTGCACAAGGTGTTCAATGCCTTTGTGCAATTGTGTCGCGTATTTATTCTATAGCTCTCCGTGCTGGCCTACAACAATGTGTAGCCAGCGCGATGTTACGGTCAGTAGCTTTAGCGAGGGGAGTGCGCGTGCGAGAGACTGCGCAAGGAGGAGGCGCGCGAAACAGCTCGCCTCCTCCTTGTGTCGCCCTGTGTCGCGGCGGAGGATTAGTCCGCGCGATTGACCGCTGAAGTAATGGCGTTGATGGACGCACGGGTGGTGGATCCGGCGATGCCGGCACCCCACACTTGTGCGCCATTGACTTCGGCGGCGATATAACAGGCGGCTTCGGCATCGTCGCCGGCCGTACGGGACTGCTGGGAGTAATCGATGACCTCGAAGTCGATTCCGACGTCTTCCAGCGCGTTGGCGTATGCGGCGATGGGGCCGTTGCCCATGCCGGAGATAATGCGCTTCTCGCCGTTAAAGACGATGGTTGCGGTTACCTTGGCGTCTTCGTCCTCCGTGGTTGAGTTATCAACCTGGAAGGTGACGAGTTCCAGCGGGGAGGTGCGCTCTAAGAACTCGTTGGCAAAGATATCCCACATGTTCTTGGAGTTGACTTCGCCACCTTCGGCGTCAGTCACCGCCTGCACGACGGAGGAGAACTCCGCTTGCATGGCGCGCGGCATATTGATGCCATGATCGGTCTTCATGATGTAGGCCACGCCGCCCTTGCCGGACTGCGAGTTGACGCGGATGACCGCCTGGTAATCGCGGCCGACGTCCTTCGGATCGATGGGCAGGTAGGGAACTTCCCAGGTGGTTTCCTGCAGTTCTTCCCACGACACCTCGGTGTTGTTCGCGCCTGGGCGCACCTCTTGCGCCAGGGCGTCCAGGCCCTTGTTGATGGCATCCTGGTGTGAACCGGAGAAGGCGGTAAATACCAGCTCGCCGCCGTAAGGGTGGCGCTCCGGCACGCGCAGCTGGTTGCAATACTCCACCGTCTCGCGGATCTTAGGCAGATCGGAGAAGTCGATCTGCGGGTCCACGCCCTGGGTCAGCATGTTCAGGCCCAGGGTAATGATGTCCACGTTGCCGGTGCGCTCACCGTTGCCAAACAGGCAGCCTTCGATGCGGTCTGCGCCGGCCATGTAACCCAGCTCGGCGGCGGCGATTCCCTCGCCGCGGTCATTGTGCGGGTGCAGCGACATGATGATGGAATCCCGCTTCGCAAAATTGCGGTGCATCCACTCGATCTGGTCGGCGTAGACGTTGGGGCTGATCATCTCCACCGTGGAGGGCAGGTTGATGATCATGGGGTTCTCCGGGGTGGCCTCCATGATGTCAACAACGGCATCGCAGACCTCGACGGCGAAGTCCAGTTCGGTGCCCGTAAAGGATTCCGGCGAGTATTCCCAGCGCCAGTTGGTATCGGGGTAATCCTTGGCAATGCCCTTGATGAGCTCCGCAGCGTCCGTGGCCAGCTTCTTAATGGCCGGGCGGTCCTTGCGGAAGACTACGCGGCGCTGCAGCTTCGAGGTGGAATTGTAGAAGTGCACGATGACGTTCTTCGCGCCCTGGCAAGCCTCAAAAGTACGGCGGATCAGGTGCTCGCGCGCCTGGACCAGGACTTGGATGGTGACGTCGTCCGGGATTTTATTGCCCTCGATGATTTCGCGAACAAAGTCGAAATCCGTCTGGGAGGCGGAGGGGAAGCCTACCTCAATCTCCTTGTAGCCCATCTTGACCAGCAGGTCGAACATGCGGTGCTTGCGCTCAGGGCTCATCGGGTCGATGAGGGCCTGGTTGCCGTCACGCAGGTCCACGGCGCACCACTGTGGCGCCACGGTGATTTTCTTGTCCGGCCACGTGCGGTCAGACAGCGAGACCGGTTCTACCTCTTCGGCGAAGCTCTGGTAGCGGTTTACTGGCATCGAAGAGCCGCGCTGCTTGTTCCATGCGGGCTGGTTTTCGTTGCGCGGGCCAGCCGGGGTGGTGATTTCGCGGGGAGCGGAGATGAAAGAATCGTTGGGGGACATGGTGGTTGTTCTATTCCTTGTCTGGGGCCTATGGGTCTGGGGTCAAAGGCGTTTTACTGTGCTGCGTTGTTTCGATGCGCAGCTTCGGCGTGAATCGTGGGGGACGGCCAGCTGCGGTGTGTTGGCATCACCACGCTCCGCGGCGGGGCGCTGGCCGTGAAGCTAGAAACCTAAAACCCGCCGCGGCTACTAAGGAGGAGAGTGTGCCGCAAAGTCATGTGAGCCACAATACAACGCTTCTCATTCTATGGCAACTAATTTCACATATTGGGATGCGTGATGTGGGTGGCTAGGATGTTGTGGCGTGCATGAAGAAAACTCCACGAAGACTACTCAGGATCCGGGGGAAGAGCCCACGGCGGATAGCGGGCGCGCGGCAGACGCCTCCCCTGCTGGCACGCAAGGAGCGCTGTCACTGGTGCCGCTTGCCACGTTGGTCGCGGTTGTTGGAACCGCGGTGCGCATTGCCGTTCTGAACGTCATCGCCGCCGTCAATGACCAGGAGCTGTGGGATCGGCTCACGTCGTGGGATTCCAAGTACTACCTGGAAATTGCTCGGGTGGGATATTTTGACGCGGATATCCACACTGATGGCCCTGTCTATGAGACGACAATGGCCTTCTTCCCGGGCTTTCCCATGCTGTTGCGGGTCCTGGGATGGACCGGGATCAGCCTCGAAGTAGCCGCGCTCATCGTTAACACCCTCCTCACCGTGGCCATGGCCGCCGGCATTATGGTCTTGGCGCAGCGCTTGGGGGCGGGGCGCCGTGGGCAATGCGCCGCTGCCATCGTGGTGAGCAGCGCTCCGATGTCCATCGTGTTCTCGATGCCTTATACCGAAGCCCTCTTCGGGGCCCTCCTGGTGTGGGGACTCGTCGCGCTGGATGATCGCGCCTGGTGGCGCGCGGCGGCGTTCGGCTTTGCCTTATCGTTTGTGCGGCTGACCTCCGTGGACTTCCTTGCTGTCTTTGCCTTGTGGGTGCTCATCTATGGGCGGCGCTCGTGGCAGGCCTGGCTCAGCCTCATCGTGGCAGCGCTTCCGCTGCCAGCGTATTTATTGTGGACGCAGCGCTACCTCGCAGAGGCCGGCGGCTACTTTGGCATCCAGACCGAGCACTGGCATTCCACCTTCGACTGGGGTGCTGCCACCGTACGGTTCGTGTGGGAAGTTCTGACGGAGAAGAACGATGTGGGCTACCTGCTTAGCGTTCTGGTGATCCTGGGCGTCCCCGTGCTGCTGGTGGCGGCGTGGGGAAGGCTGAATCCGGTGGCGTGGTGGTTTAGCGCCGCGCTGTGTGCGAATGTGCTGCTTTCCGATGGCCTCATGCACTCGCGCCCGCGTCTCCTCCTGCCCGCGATTATCTTGGCGCTTCCCTGGGCCGTGCGCGCGTCTGAGGTGCTGCGACCCCGCGAGCTCTGGCTCGCATGTAGCGCCTGGGTCCTGTGGTCGGCGTGGTTCTCCGCTTATATGCTGGTGGTCTTTGAGTGGGCCATCTAGCGCGGAAGCTCGTCCTAGCGTGGGCTTTGCTCCGCGCGCTGAGCGCTTCCCGGGTTGACCGGCACGCGGGATAGGACGATTGTGGCAACGATCATGATGATGAGCGAAACCCCCATCACGCACCAACCCGCAACGCTACTGACCTGGAATTTTTCGCCCAAGACCCAGTAGCCCAAACCGAAGGCCACGATGGGCTCCATGATGGTCATCGCAGGCAAAGAGTGCGCAAGCGCGCCAGCGTGGAAGGAATATTGCTGGATCACCGTTCCGGCAGCCGCCAGCCCAATGAGCACGTACAGCTCCCAGCTGGCCAGCAAGGCTGTGATGCCCTCGTGGGAGAGGACGTCCACCACTGCCTTGGCTACGAGCGCCACGTAGCCATACAGGATGCCGCACGCGCTCCCGAGCGCTAGGGCGGACTCCTCCGGCCGGTTATAGGCCGCCACGAACAGAGCGGTGAGGGCAAGCGCGCCGAGGGCGAAGGCGGGCCACCATTGGGACCAGGTGGGCGTCGTCAAGCCTGCGGTGGGGCGCCCATAGACCACCATGATGCTCACCGCGATGGTCAGCGTGAGGCACCAGAACACCTCCCGTGCCGGCATCGGCCGCCGGGAATACCAGGCGGCGAGCGGCAGCGTGAACATGAGGGACAGGATGAGGATTGGCTGCACGATGAGCAGCGTGCCGAAGTGGAGAGCGACGAGCTGTAGCGCGTAGGCAATAACGGCGGCGCTGGTCCCCACCCACCACAAGGGAGTCCGAATAGCGGTGCGCATGACGCTCCTGGAGCTAGCGTCCAACACGATGCGGTGGCGTATGACTGTGCCCCAGGCCACGACTAGCGCGGAGGCCAGTGCAAAAGTAATGGCAACCAGGTTTGAAAGCATCGTTTCTACCCTACCTGGAATTAATATCCAGCACGTGTTTCGATGGGAACCAAAGGGCGGTAGTCTAAAGGAGTTGACTGCCGGTCTATAGGTATTGGGCGGTGAACAGGTAATGGCCCTCACAAACAGGAAAGGTGGGACCGTCAGTGGCCCTAGTCGTACAGAAATACGGGGGATCCTCCCTCGAAAGCGCAGAGCGCATTCGCGCGGTGGCGGAGCGCATTGTGGCGACGAAGAAGCAGGGCAACGACGTCGTTGTTGTGTGCTCCGCCATGGGAGATACCACCGATAACCTGCTTGATCTTGCAGCGCAGGTCAACCCCGTCCCGCCGCAGCGTGAGATGGACATGCTGTTGACCGCCGGCGAGCGCATCTCCAACGCACTCGTTGCCATGGCCGTGGAGTCCCTTGGTGCCAAGGCTCAGTCCTTCACTGGTTCCCAGGCCGGCGTGCTCACCACCGAGCGCCACGGAAACGCCCGCATCGTCGACGTCACCCCGGGCCGTCTAACCGAAGCCTTGGAGAAAGGCCGGATCTGCATCGTTGCGGGTTTCCAGGGCGTGAACAAGGAATCGCGTGATGTGACCACCCTCGGCCGCGGCGGCTCGGACACCACCGCGGTGGCGCTGGCGGCAGCGCTCAAGGCCGATGTGTGTGAGATTTACTCCGATGTCGACGGCGTTTATACCGCCGACCCACGCATCGTCCACAACGCCCAGAAACTCGACCAGCTGTCCTTCGAGGAGATGCTGGAGATGGCAGCTGTGGGCTCCAAGATTCTGGTCCTGCGCAGCGTCGAGTACGCCCGCGCGTTCAACGTTCCCCTTCGAGTCCGCTCATCTTATTCAAACGACCCCGGCACGCTCATCGCCGGTTCAATGGAGGATATCCCCGTGGAAGAAGCAGTACTTACTGGTATCGCAACCGACCGTTCCGAGGCTAAGGTCACCGTCCTGGGCATACCGGACCGCCCAGGTGAGGCGGCCAAGTTGTTCCGCGCCATCGCGGACGCCGAGATCAACATCGACATGGTCCTGCAAAACGTCTCCTCGCTGGACTCCGGTACCACCGACATCACCTTCACCTGCCCGCGCTCGGACGGCCCAAAGGCCATGGAGATCCTGGCCAAGCTCAAGGAAGAGGGGCACTGGACCAACGTGCTTTACGACGACCAGGTGGGCAAGGTCTCCCTCGTCGGTGCCGGCATGAAGTCCCACCCGGGCGTTACCGCAGATTTCACGGAGGCATTGCGTGACGCCGGGGTCAACATGGAGCTCATTTCAACCTCCGAAATCCGAATTTCCGTGCTTACCCGCGAGGCCGATCTGGAGAAGGCCGCCGTGGCCCTGCACGATAAGTTCCAGCTAGGTGGCGAGGAAGAGGCCACCGTTTATGCTGGTACCGGACGCTAAAAATTAAGGAGTAAAGGTCATGACCACTGTTGCAGTTGTAGGCGCTACCGGGCAGGTTGGCCGCGTGATGCGCACCCTCTTGGAGGAGCGCAACTTCCCGGCCGATACGGTCCGCTTCTTTGCCTCCGCACGCTCAGCAGGCCAGGAGCTCACCTTCCGCGAGGACAAGGTCGTCGTCGAAGATTTGGCAGAGCAGACTGTGGAGAGCCTTGCAGGAATCGACATCGCCGTGTTCTCCGCCGGCGGTTCGACGTCCAAGCAGTATGCACCGCTCTTCGCCGAGGCCGGCGCCACCGTGGTGGATAACTCTTCTGCGTGGCGCCGGGATCCGGACGTGCCGCTCATCGTGTCAGAGGTGAACCCGCAGGATAAAGACAACGTCACCAAGGGCATCATCGCCAACCCGAACTGCACAACCATGGCGATCATGCCGGTGACGAAGGCGCTTCACGACGCCGCCGGTCTCACCACCATGCGCGTCGCCTCCTACCAGGCCGTGTCCGGTTCCGGATTGGCCGGCGTGGAAACCTTGGTCAAGCAGGTGGCCTCAATCGGTGACCGCAACGTTGAGCTCGTCCACGACGGCTCTGCGCTTGAGGTCTCCGAGGAGGATTTGGGCCCCTATGTCGCTCCGATTGCGTATAACGCGCTGCCGTTGGCGGGCAACCTCGTGGATGACGGAACCGAAGAGACCGACGAGGAACAGAAGCTGCGCAACGAGTCCCGCAAGATTCTGGGCATCTCAGAGCTGAAGGTGTCCGGCACGTGCGTGCGCATCCCGGTGTTTACTGGCCACACCATGGTCGTACACGCGGAGTTTGAGAAGCCGATTACCCCGGAGCAGGCTCGCGAGGTGCTCTCGGCCGCGCCGGGTGTCAAGGTCGTCGATGTGCCGACGCCCCTGGCGGCAGCCGGCATCGACCTTTCCTTGGTCGGGCGCATCCGCCAGGACCAGACGGTCGAGGACAACAAGGGCCTCGTCTTCGTCGTGTCTGGCGATAACCTGCGCAAGGGCGCAGCGCTCAACGCTATTCAGATTGCGGAGTTGCTGGTCTAGCGTGTGGCGCACGACAGTGCCGCACTGTTCTCCTCAATAAAAGAAGTCCGCCGCCAGAGTGAATTCTGGGGCGGACTTCTTTCTAATTGTGGCTATGTGTAGCGGGACGCGCGGCCCGCTACACATGCGGGAAACGCTAGTCCTTCGGGACCTCGGGCTTGGTGTGCTCCACGAAGGTCACGGAGGGGTCTGGATCCTCGCGGTCGTATTCAATCTCATCGTCGGCTTCGAGTTCCTCGTGGATTTCCTCGGCGACGACTTCGACGAACTCCTCCGTTTCCATGTTGGAGGCAGCGGCCAGCTTACGCAGCTCGCGCTCGTTCTTCTTGGTGAAGTGCTCGCGCGGGTCGAGGCGGCGCTTGACCAAGGTGCGGGCGCGCACGCGGCGGTCAGACTCGGAGGTGATCTTGTCACGCTGGGTAATCCAGCTGATGACCATGACTGCAATCATGAGCAGGCCAATCCAACCCAGAATCGGGTAAACGCTGGAGACCAGCTGCTTGAAGCCAATGAAGGAGAGGATGAAGCCCACGACACAGGCGCCCGCGTAGACGGGGTAGAAGAGCTTCGGCTTCTTGCGGGTTAGGCGCTTGCCCATGGCATAGAACATGCCGATGGCGGTGTTGAAGACCATGCCGTAAATAATGAAGGTCATGAAGTAACCCAGGATCGGGTTCACGTTGTTGATCAACGTGAGCACCGGCAGGTCCTGCTTGTGCACATCCGGCGCCACCATGTAGAGGGAAACCACGAGGAGGGTAAGTAGAAGCAGGTAGAAAAAGCCACCGATGAGGCCGCCGACACCGACGGCGCGGTTATCCAGGATGTTGCCGCCGATGACGATGGACATCGACACCGCGCACATGACATTCAAGCCGGTGTAGTTCAGCGCGGCCAGCCACCAGTTGCTGAGAGGGCTTTCGACGTTGTTGACCGCGAAATCATTGGCGCTAGACCAGTCAACATCCGTCACGATGATGGTGTAACCGGTGGCCAGAACCACGAAGATGATGATGAAGGGCGTAATCGCGCCGATGACGTTGCTGACCTTATCCACGTCGAGGAGGCCTACCAGCAGAACGAGCACGAGCATCACGGCCCCACCCACCCAGATGGGCACGCCGTCAAACTGCTGGCTGATGGTCGAGCCACCACCGGCGAACATGACGAAGCCGATGGAGAACAACGTGGCTAGGGTGCCCCAGTCCAGCACTCGGGAGACGATGGGGCCACTAATCTTGTCGTAGACGGCCGTGTGCTCGTCCGCTTGGAAGTAGGAGCCGAGCTGCAAAATGGCTACACCAGTAATGATCATGAGGGCGGAGGCGAGGAGTACACCCCACAGTCCCATGTTTCCGAAAGCCACGAAGTACTGGAGTGCTTCCTGGCCGGAGGCAAATCCGGCGCCGACGACGACACCAATGAAGGCCATGGAAATGGCCACTGCGCGTTTCCACATAAGGTAAAGAGGTCTCTCAATCTCACACGCGCCGGGGAATGTCATCACAACCCAAGGTGTGGTGCGGGCAATCGGGAAAGCCTCGCGGGCCCGGTTCGACTATCGATTTATCACGTGTGCCTCGAAAAAGATTAGGTGTGGTCGATAGGTATTTTCCAGCTGACACTACGATTTCTCACTGAGCTGGCGCCGGACGGGCCGCCAGGACCTGTCAGTTGCCGCACGTCTGTGCAGGTGCTGTGACTCCCGACGCCCATTTATAACGGCTCGATAACGATTATCCGCGCTGGTCGATGAGGTCCTTGCGGGCGCGGGCGACGCGGGAGCGAATTGTGCCCACACGAACCCCGGCGATTTTCGCGGCCTCCTCATAGGTGTAGCCCAAGACTTGGGTCAGGATGAGGGCTTCGCGGCGGTCTTCTGGGAGGGCGTCGATCAGCGCGCGGGCGTCGATCCACTCGCTCCACGTGCCCGAACTTTCCGGGGTCGCGGCAAGGGCGGCGGCGTCCTCATACTCGGTGGCGGACTTGCGCGGGCGGGCCATGTCGTGGCGGATGTTGTCCACCCACACGCGGCGAGCGAGGGAGAGCAGCCACGTGCGTGCTGAAGAACGGGCGGCAAAGCGGGGGAGCGCGCCGATGACGCGCAAGTAGGTTTCTTGGGTGAGGTCGTCCGCGATGTCTGGGCCGCCGAGGTGGGCGAGCAAGCGCCAGACATCATCTTGGGTGGACTTGATGAACTCCGTGAGGGCTGCGCGGTCGCCGCGGCCCGCCTTGAGGGCGAGATCGGTGACGTGCGCATCGTCGCGCTCGGAGTGTCGTTTCACCTCCCATAATTTACCAGTCGGGGGCGTGGGCCTCGGGAACCGCTGGGGCTCCTCTGTGGGCGTCTACATTTGGGAAAAATTCTGTTGCGTAGGTCATTTTTAATGGGTAGGCTATGAAAGGTCCGAGATTGATAACGAATCACAAATTATCAACAACTGTAGGAGGCATTAACCCCATGACTAACGCTTCAAACGAGTTCGTTGCAGACAAGGTTCTGGATAAGGGCCAGCGCGCCCCGGGCGGCGAGAACACCACCCGCCCTTCCGGTCAGCCCATTGCAACGGAAAACACCAGCATCACCGCTGGTGAAAACGGCCCGGTCGTGCTCAATGACATCCACCTTATTGAGAAGCTCGCACACTTCAACCGCGAGCGCGTGCCGGAGCGCACCCCGCACGCTAAGGGCCACGGTGCCTTCGGCGAGCTGCACGTTACCGAGGACGTATCCGCTTATACCAAGGCCAAGCTCTTCCAGAAGGGCACCGTGACCCCGATGATGGGCCGCTTCTCCACCGTCGCCGGCGAGCAGGGTTCCCCGGATACCTGGCGTGACGTCCACGGCTTCGCGCTGCGTTTCTACACCGAGGACGGCAACTACGACATCGTGGGCAACAACACCCCGGTGTTCTTCCTGCGTGATGGCATTAAGTTCCCGGACTTTATCCACTCCCAGAAGCGTCTGGGAGCCAATGGTTTGCGCGATGCTGACATGCAGTGGGATTTCTGGACCCGTAACCCGGAGACCACCCACCAGGTGACCTACCTCATGGGTGACCGCGGTACCCCGAAGACCACCCGCCACCAGAACGGCTACGGCTCCCACACCTTCCAGTGGGTCAACGAGTCCGGTGACGCCTTCTGGGTGAAGTACCACTTCAAGACCCGCCAGGGCGTGGAGAACTTCACCGACGCCGAGGCGACTGAGATGGCCGGCAAGAACGCTGACTACCACCGCGAAGACCTCTACAACGCCATCGAGGAAGGCAACTTCCCGGTCTGGGACGTCAAGGTCCAGATCATGCCGGTGGCAGAGGCCGAGGAATACCGCTTCAACCCGTTCGACCTCACCAAGACCTGGTCCAAGAAGGACTACCCGCTGGTGGATGTCGGATACTTCGTGCTCAACCGCAACCCGCGCAACTTCTTCGCGCAGATTGAGCAGGTTGCCCTGGATCCGTCCAACATCGTCCCGGGTATTGGCCTGTCCCCGGACAAGATGCTGCAGGCACGCGTCTTCGCGTACGCCGACCAGCAGCGTTACCGCATCGGACCGAACTACAAGCAGCTGCCGGTGAACCAGCCGCTCAACCAGGTCAACACCTACGAGCACGAGGGCTCGATGCAGTACCTGTTCAACGCCCCGGAGGATCCGGTCTACTCGCCGAACCGCCACGCCAAGGGCGGCGGCTACATGGACGGCGATGAGAACCTGCGCTTCAAGGAGCAAGAGACCACCACCGCTCCGGACCTCTACGTGAACCCGGATCCGGCCGGCATCGACTTGGTTCGTGCGCCCTACGTCCGCCACGCCGAGGACAATGACACCGTTCAGGCCACCGACCTGTACGAGAACGTCTACGACGACGGCGCCAAGGAGCGCCTCGCAGACAACATCACCAACGCTATGGCTGGCGTGTCCCCGGAGACCGAGGAACGCGTCTACGCCTACTGGGATGCTGTCTCCCCGCAGCTGGGCAAGCGCGTACGCGAGCTCTTCGCGGAGAAGAAGTAATTAACGCATACGCGTTAATTACGTAACCTCAGTAGCCCCGCTAGTGACCGAAGAACGCGGTACTGGCGGGGCTTTTCCGCGCGCCTGACCGCTTTTTCCCAGCGTGAACGATAGTTTCTTTTACATGACCTCACGCCTAGCCAGTCCTGCTGACGCCAACCGGAAGGTTGGCACCCGCGCTCTGATTCTCACCCTCGTGCTCATCGTGCCGCTCATTGTCGGTGCGGTCGTCGCCGCCGTGTCCGAGTGGCAGCCAGCCGAAACCTGGTCGCAGGAACAGGCCGGGGCTCCCAGCGATGGCACCATCGATCCGGCTGAGCTTTACGACGTCTCCCGTGCCCTCTCGGAAGCCAATGCCCAAGCCGGCTTTTTGGCCAACGGCACGAAGCAGCTCGCAGACGGCACAGGGGAGCTCCAGGATGGCGCTGATGAGCTCGGCGGTGGAGTAGACCAGCTGGCCGGCGGCTCGCAGGAGCTTTATGACGGGCTCGTGCAGCTGCAGTCCGGCACCGCCCAGCTGGGCAACGGCGCCACCGAGCTGGCCGACGGGGTCGGCGGAGCCGTGGATCAAGTCGTGGGCCTCGGCGTGGTTCGCGGACAGCTCTTGCAGGCAATCGACGGCACCTTAAAGGACCTAGAAGGAAACAACTCGGCGGAGGCGAAGAACATCCGCTCGCAGCTTGGTGATCTGCGCGGCCAGGTGGAGAACTTCCAATTCGACCAATCCGTTCAGGATCAATTGACGCAACTCAAGGATGGTTCGCGCGAGCTTTCCAATCAGCTGGCCGTCAGTGGTTATGCCTATCACGATGGCGTCTACCAAGCCACCGAGGGGGCGAAGCAGCTCAACGCCGGTATTGGTGAGCTCAACGCGAAGGTCGATGAGGCCTTGAAGGGCGTAGACAAGCTTGTGGAAGGAGCGGAGAAGGTCGATGGCATGGCCAAGCAGAACCGGACCAAGGTGCAGGGCGCACAGCGTGCGATGCCGACCGTCGCCGGGCCCGCCGAGGGCGGCAGCGCACCCGCCCAGCTTCTGAGCCCCATCGTCGCTATGTTGCTAGCAGCCATCGCTGCTCTTGGCGGCGGTGTTATCGGCGCACTGTTGACCCGCGTGGAGCGCCGAATCCTCACGCTCCTCGGCGGGGCGGTGCTGATTGGCGTCGTTGTGGGCTTGCTCGTGGCCCTCCTGGCTACTGGCGTGACCGCAGCCGCGGTGGCCTGGGCGGGGCTCGCGGCGGCGGGGGCCGGGGTGGCGTCGGCAAGCATTGTGTTCGCGCTTGCGCGCGGCCTTGGCGCTGGCGGCTGGGTCCTGGGCAGCGTGCTCGCCGTGGCGCAGGTTGGCATTGTGGGCTGGGCGTGGAAGGCGGCGTCGACCGGCACCGATCTCAACGCCGCGATGAGCGCGCTCGTGCATCTCTTCCCCATGCAGTGGGCCACCTCCGCCATCACCGTGGCAGGTAATGGTGGGCAGTCCCCACAGTTGTGGACTGCTCTGGCCATTTTGGGGGTAATTACGATTGCGGCCTTCGTGCTCGTGGGGGCACCTGCAGGGCGGGCAGAAAAAGAAAAAGCCTAGCTCACGGCCCTGCGTCCGGCACATCGCAGAAGTGCCACGATATGTTACTCGGTTTTCCAGATTTTGCTACCGCTGTGAATGAAAAGAGTGCTAGAGTAAAAGTCGCTCACAAAGCCTACTTAGGGGGTAGGCAAACGGTTTCTCCAATCCGTTGTGAGTGATAGGGAATAGGGGCGACGCGGCTGCTGTAGGGGCACCGCGTCGTTTCCAATTGTGGGGGTAAAGTTGGCGGCACCGACTGCTGAAGAATTGGAGTATCACCGTGACTGACTCTCGCGATATCAAACCTTTCGCCGCCAGCCGCGGCCCCAAAATAACATCGGTCGACGCCATCGTCGGTGCGGCCATGGTGGGCGGTCTGTTGCTCGGGGGAATCGGCGCGGGCGCGAGCTTGGCGGCCTTCGATGCGCCTGAACGCTCCGACTACGTCATGCAGCCCGCACAGCGTGAGGTGCAGGCTGACATCATGGACCCGGATGATGTGCTCACTCCGGAGGAGGAAGAGCGCATGCTTAGCGATGTCTCCCGGATCGCCGCCCCCGACGTGGTCCAGGGGCTGCACTACATGGTCTTTGCCAAGAACAAAGAAAACGTTAACGACTCCGTGGAGGAGTACCTGCGCGATAATCACCCGGAGCTCATCGGAAAGGATAAGTTCGCCGATGGTCAGGTCTTCGTCGGCGTGGGACTCGACCCGCGCCGGGCCTTCGTCTTTGCGGGTGAGGATGTGGCCGGGCAGATGAAGCTGCGCAAAGATGACAGCCATTTGGAGCAGTCCATCGAAGCCATTAAGCCGGGCGTGCGGGATGGTAACATTCCTGCTGGCCTTTTTGCTGGCGCGGCGGCAGCGATCGATGTGGACCGTGCTGCGGATGCTCAGTATGAGAGCGCGAAAGATGGGCGCATTGGGGCGGCCATTGGCCTCGGGGCGGCGGGCCTGGGCGTCGGTGGCGCGGGCGCGGGCATCGTCGGCGGTACTCGTCGTAGCCGGCAGAAGAAGGCGCAGCAGGCGCGCGAGGACTGGGACTACGTATCGCAGACCTATACCGGTGTGGCGCAGCGTCTGGGGGAGATCGATATCCGGGCGCACTCGCTGCAATCGGGTCTGGTGGATGAGCGTTTGCGTGAGGACTGGGAGGACCTGCGTGATGATTTCCTTGCCATCGATGCCCAGGTGGGATCCCTGATGTCGATTCCGGCCGATGCGCCGGATGACCAGTTCCGCTCGCATGCCGAGCCCATCGCCCACGCGCGCGAGCTGTGTGAGCGCGTGGAAACCGCCGAAGTCAACATTGAAAAGCTGCGCCGCATCGAAGACGCTGATGCCGATGCCCGCCGCTTCGAGCTCTATGAGTTGGGTAAAGACCTAGCTCAGGCAGGCTACTTGGCCGCGGATATCGACTCGGCGCTTGAGCGTCACGCCAAGGAGCTGGAAGGTGCCGCCGTTGCACTCTCCAATGAGCCCAATCACCCGCAGTTCATGGAACGCTACTTGGAGCTCTTGGACCGCACCGCGCTACTCTCTGAGCACCTGCAGGCGCAGCTGCAGAAGCGCAACGAGGCCGACGAGCGCCCAGAGCGCACGCGCATCTATGACTCCAACTTCTTCGCCGGTTCCGGCTACCACGGCTACGTGCCCTTCTACGTTGTGAGCACCTGGGACAGCGATGCCACCACCGCGCGCGATAGCTCCTCCAGCAGCGGCGGCGTCAACAGTGGGTTTAGCTCGGGCTTTTCCGGGTCGGGTGGATCTTCGAGCTTCTAGGGCTGGTTAAAAGCCCTTAACCGTGAAACGCAAAAGAACTCGAAGCTGCCTACTGCTTGGTTCCCGTTGGCAAAACCTCTCACAGGGAATTGGCTTCCTGCAGGAGATTTGTGGCAACCATGCATTTACCTGAGTGTGGCTTTCCTGACCCGTTCTAGTTTTTCCCGGTTTTCCTGACTCACATTTAGGAAGTCGATAACTGGCCTCTCGGCATAGATAATCTCTGAATGGTGGAGATCTGAGATGGATCGCCCGCATAGGTGGAGTTTCGATTCATAGGTGAAAGCTCCTCGCGCAGCCGATAACTGACTCGCAAAGGGGATCCATGAATAGCGAGAATCTTCTACTAGTTGATATTCGACAGCTCGTTTTACTAAAGCGCATACCCAATCAGCAAACTGGATATTAGAAGAGAGTTTACTGTCGATGTGCATAGGCGGTTCAATCAATCGCCGCATTTCCTTATGCTCGGTAGCTCGACCCAGAATATGGGCGTACATCACAGGTAAGCGCTGGATTCGGGATTTTTCATTGATTTGATCCATTAGCACGAGCATCGATTGGTCTAACGAATGTGCATGATTCGCCAGCCTATTTAAGGATTCCCTCATTGAGGTTTCTTCTCGCTGGCGAAATTCATTTGGACCACAGTTAGTCTCTTTGGGAGTGCCTATTGGCTTTTCTTCAGCATAGTAGAAAAGGTTTCCATTCAATTGCCTAAGTTTGGAAATCAGACTTCCAAGCAGTCTTAAATTTTGGGGACGTTCATCGTATGCCTTGGCGAACAGTAAATCTGCGCCTTTTCTTTCCCATCGACCAGGATCGACGTTGTCTGGAATATCATTTTGGAAGAATTGCTTCTTTCGTTCCGCGAAGAAGGCGCCAAATTGCCGAGCATTATCTTCGGGAATTACAAAGCCGCCATAACCAAAAGCGGGGCTATCAGAGAACTTCTTGTGTGAAGGATGGACAAAGGCCCCAGGGGAACCAATTTCGTCAAGGTATGCGAGCAGCAAATTGAACTCCGTGACTCCGGAAAATGGCACGAGAGCCGATGCTAAGCATCGGCTCTCGGAGTTGTTGCCCGGGGTATTCTTGCCTCGCGGCTCAACGCCTGGCGTACTTCTGTGAGTATATATGTGTATTTACGCGTCGGCAATTGGTGGCTTTCTACTGATGCGGTACCTTCAATCGCGGAAGAGGGGGATGTGCCCTCGGCATTTGCCCTGAGGAGGTCTAGGCTGACCTAACTGTGACCCGGTGCTCCAACTGCTGCACTGTTCGTCTTGGTCCTGGTGCGGTGCGCTCTCAGTACGAAGAACAAACATGGTCATGTTTGCCGAGCTAGCCGAACTTACCAATCTCATTGGCTTCGGTCACGATGTTGGTCAGGAAAGAAAACTCGGACGCGGTATGTCCCGGTCGATGGGGTGCAGCGCGTCACGTTGTTTACGCTTCTCCTTAACCCCTCTTTTAGAGGTGAAAACGAAAAAGAACCCGCAGTTTCCTGCGGGTTGAGTCTTTTGCGAAACTACCCCCTCACCTGCAACGACCCGAACCACAGCGGTGGTTTCCGTCGGTTTCCGTGGCCGGTTCCGTCGGCAGGTGGGCCGGGGCGGTGTCGGAGGTGGGGGCACACCACGTGGTTCGTCCCCAGTCCTAGCCCCTATCCGCGAGAGGGACAGGATAACGCCACGACCGGAGACACACCCCGCCGCCAAAGTCACAAGCAAGTTTATGTTGCTGGAGGCCTACGCGACGTGCTTAGCGCATACGCTGTGACAGCCCATAGCGCGGAGCCAAAACCACCGCGCCCCTTGTTTAAGGAAGAGCCTGATTACTCGGGGATCTCGCTGAGTTGGGCCTCAATCCGATCCAACCGCTCGGTGATGTTGCGTAGATGCTCCACGATGAGTTGGTTGGAACCATCGATCGCCGTCGCCGTTTCGCGTCGTGCGCTGGTGACGGTGCGTACCACCCAGACGGTAAGAGCAACGAAGATCGCGAGTGGTAGTGCGGCGGCGAGGATGACAAGAAATACGGTAGCGGTAAGTGTCACGAAGATTCCCTTTTCTGTTCTTGATTAATCAGGTGCCTAATGTGGTCTGGAGTTACTTCAAGCTGAAACGGAGCGACCCAGTAGTGCTTCCTCACTCGGCTCTCTCCGAGCTGTTCCAGGCCACTCTCGATGAGTCCAGCAGCTTCCAAGCGGTTGAGGTGCTGGTAGAGCAGTGGCCGAGACATCCCGAGTCGGCGGGCCAGCTCACTGACATGGGTCGACTCCGTCTCTAGGGAGGCGATAATTCGCAACCGAGGCTCACTTCCGAGAGCACTGAGCATCTGAGCGAGCCGTGCTGCGTCCATCATCCCTCCATATCGTAATCGAACGATGTCAGGTGTAAGTATATGCTTACAGTCAGCGGTGCGCAAGTTCTGCCGGGTCTGGCGGAGACGCTGCCCGACTTAAGACGTGGCCGGTGTCCCATCACGTCCCCTCTTCATCCTCCCCAAGAAGAAACCCAGCCGCAGCACACACCACAGCTGGGTTCCTTCATGGCTTACAGCGTAGCCAGCAGCTACAGCCGCTCGATGTCTACATCGCCATCGAGAATCCTCGGCTCTACCTCCATGTGGATCCCGCGGTAGGGAAGTAGTGCGCGGATAATGTCGTGGGTGATGTCGATGCCTGGAGATGGTTCGTCCCGCAAAAGGTGGTACAGGCTAGGGCAGTAGTCCACGCCGGGAAACTCGTCCTTTGCTTCGGGAACGCACCCGTCCGGGTCAAAAGTCGTGCAGCGAATGATCAGGTCGTCGTGGACACTATTGGGCAGATTGATGGTGAGTCCTGGTGTGGTGGCAGACATGTCTGCAACCGTGGCCTCGTTTACAGACCGGGTAAGCGGGATTAGGCCGCGGGCGGACTCACCGCCTTGGATGCGGGTGAGTCCCGCACGGTTTCCGTAAGTGTCGGCCAGGGTGACAAACGTGACGCGCACGGGGGCTGTGGCTACCGCGAGCGCCGAGAAGCCGGTGAGCACTCGGTCGTCCTGGTCGGTGAACTGACCAGCCTCTCCGGTAAACGTCAGAGTGTGGTTGTAGAGCGCGGCGGTGGCCATTGACACCATGGTGCCTTCCACCTGCTTTCGCTCTCGTAGCGTGGCGGTGATGAGTTCGAGTTCATCCACGGTGGTTTCGGCGGTGAAGTACTGGCAGTACAGCGGTGCTGTGAGGTCAAGTGTGGACATGGTTCGTCCCCTTTCTTGTGTGGTGTGGACAGGTGCTGGGCGCAGCGTGCAGGCGATTAAATTGCGTATCCGCAAACTGTCCGCGCGGTGGATCGGGCTACACCGCGCAGGTACTGGAGTCGGTCGTGCATCGGTCGTAATTGCGTATCCGCAAACTGTCCCAACGGTGGTCACGCTAGACGGCTCGGGTCGTGCGTCAAGCTCCACGCAGGTCGCGGGCTGGGCGGCTAACCACAACCGGGGGCAGTGAATCTACATGTTGGGGTGGCCTGTCCTTCAGGCCACAAGACGGGGCTGTGGTGGGCGTGGTGGGTAGGGTTAAGGCCGCGAATGTCGCCGCCTCGGGGGTACTAAATATGGCATGTCCCTTTGTCGACTGCCCCAACATGGTGTGGTGGTTCGTCTCGGCACCGATTGCGGAACCGCAAACATGCAGGTCATATAAGGAGTTTGTGTGACGTTGGCGAGATAAACCCACCGCCTTGCCAGATTGCAGATCGGCAAACAAGACTATGCGTAGCGGTATGCACTACTTGACTCTCAAGACGTAGCATCAGCTACACCCGCTGCACTCCACTCTCAAAGGTCAGGGAGGAAAGACCGAATGCCCAGCAACTACAACGCCGCCGACTACGAGGCGATCATCGCCAACTACACACCACACGCGGTTCGCTCAGAACCGTGGAGCCACGTTGCCGACTTCACCCGCGAGTGCGTGCGCGCACTTGACCTCACCCCGGACAACACCAGCCGCGACGCACTGCGCAACACGCTCAACTGCGTGTCCAAGCTCGCCGCCTGGGTCTGGGTGAGCTACGGCGTGGTCACCGTCGAGACCGTATTCCATCCCGACATCATCGGAAACTACTTCCTTGCCGGTGACGGCAAGAACCTCAGCCCATCTACCGCAGGAACCCAGCGCTCGCTACTGTGCCGGGCGGCAGAAGTGCTCAACGACGACTGGAATCCCGACTACCAGCACCCGATCACCTACGAACCAGCACTCCAGCCCTACGACAGCTACGCCACCGACCGGCTGTGGGACTGGGCCGAATCGCAACCCACCGCCGCCCGCCGCCGCAACTTCACCACGGTGCTTGCACTCACCCTGGGCGCGGGGCTGCGCGCAGGCGAAATCTGCACGCTGCGCGGCAAAGACGTACGTGTTGACGGCGACGGGGTACTCCTGTTTCCGCACGGCTACCGCGGTGCAGGCCCGCGCGAGGTACCACTGCTGAAAACCCATATCGAGGTACTTCAGCCGGTCATTATGGCGACCAGCCCGGAGGACTACCTGTTTAGGCCAGGCCGCGACAACGAGAATGTCAGCCAGCTCTCGGCGTATCTTCGCCGGGTAACACCGAGCACGTCGCCGGACATGGTGCCGGATACCCGCAGGCTGCGCAACACCTGGATCATCGACCGCATTGCCGCCGGAGTTCCCGCTGATGTGCTGTGCGCTGCGGCAGGATTAAAGTCCTTGCACCAATTCGAGGACTACGTGGTTGAAGCCGGAGCTAACCGCCGCCACGCTTACCGGCTTCTTCTCGCCGGTGGCTCTACCCACGGCACCACGGGTGGCGGGCTGTACGTGCTGTAGCGCAGCTCGCGGAGACTCCCTGAGCTATCCCTAGCGATTGCGGATATGCAAAAATCGTTTGCGGAGACGCAAAACTGGTCTCATGGCGCGCAGTGCACACCAGGGACGAACCACCCTGTGACCTGCGGGTTTCTTAACGGACTGCGATAAGAAGGCACCGCCACCTATTTCATGGCGCGAGTGTGCTCACCTTCCGAGCCATGAACGACAGCTTTGTAACTAATACCCACCTCACCAGTGTCGGAAACATGCAGTTTCCAACCCTCGGGTCACTGACTGCCGTATCGGTAGCTGCTATGGCGCGGCCACAGGGATTGGCCTGTGGTGATCTCAATATTGGCGATGACACGTCCCGTCGGGATCATCTCGCCGCGGATGATCCGGGTGATGGTGGAGGTGGGGATACCGCAGGCCTCGGCCAAGTCCTTGGCGCTGGGGTAGCTCCCGTCCAGGGTGAGCTGCTGGACGTTGCGGGAAAAGTCCTGCAATTTCCGCATGACCGGATCTTGCACCCCGATGTTGGCGTGGGGCCAGCTGTCGTAGCGCCGAACCGGAGCCTCGGCGGGAAGGTCGGAAGCCACGAGACCACTTCCTTTGAACAAGAAGAAAAAGACGAACCACCTAAGTCTAAATACAGTGAGGTCTACGCTGTGATCGACACACTGACGACACGCGGATTACTGCCACCTACAACTCCCACCGTTCAGCGCAACCGCAAGCGCGTACTCGCAGCGTACTTTTGCTACATGCGCGACCGCTGGTACGACGACATTGACGTGGACGGCTGCATCTACCTGCTGCGTGATGGCGGAAAGATCCGCACCTACCTGCAAGCTAGAACAGCAGATTTATCCAAGCCCAGCCTTAATGCCACCCGCCGCATCCTCAACCGCTGCGCGAGCCATGTCATTGGGCTTAAAGGTGCACTGGAGTGGGCAGAAGAATTGCCGGAGGTCTTTTACCCAGCAGCTAAGGCTCAGCGTCTCGCCTACAACGCCAGCGAACTTATCCGAATCGACGACTGGGTTCACTCCCGCCCCCGCCGCGAATCGCGGCGCGTGGCCTGCATTATCGTGTCACTGGCCCTGGGCGCTGGCATGTCCACTGAGGAAATCTATCACTGCCGATACGGCGACTTCACTGACTTTGGCACAGTGCTGGCGGTTCATGCGCGCGGTGGTCGTGGGATAAAGCCGCGTATAGTTCCGCTGACTGCCCCGTTCGACGACCTCATGCGCCAGGTGCTGCATGGTGTGGGTGAGGATCGCGGGGACGAACCACTGGTGAAACCCAACTCGGCGCGCCGCCGCGATGATGCCACCGGCCCACACCTGATCGCTGACTTCATCCACAAGACCAGCCAGAACCCATCGAGTACCGGCCTTGCCCCGACCCTGCCCAGGCTGCGCTATACCTGGATCGCTACTCATGCCGCCGAGCGCGTGGACTTTGACCAGCTGGTCTATGCCACCGGAAACATCCAGCCCTTCCGCGACACGTTTCACCACATGATCGTTGAATCTGGCGCGCTCACCGAGACCGAATACCGTGAGTGGATAAGCGGTAGTAGGGACGAACCGGACTATCCGCCGCTGCGACTCGTCGAACCGAATATAGGGGGCGAAGGCTAGGTGGCGAACTTCAACACCACGCCCACCCCGCTGCTTCGCCTGGACGGAGCTAGCGTGTCCTGGGCGCTGAGCATTATCGACCGCACCGACATCTGTCATCACCTGGCAATGTGGCGGCGCGTAGACGGCTACGACCCTTCCAAAGGAGGCAGACCGACAACCGTCACCGACCGCACCATCCTCGCGCTCTACCTGATTCTGGCCCGCTCTGGTCAACCCATGCACTTGACCACCATGACCACGCTGCTGGCCTCGCCTGACACGACAGACAAGGCCTTAGAACTCCTTAACCTGCCCAGCCGCGATAGGGTACGACGGGTAGGTGACTCTTACGCAACCCAGCACACCATCTGGTACCACCGTCTGTGGCGCGCGCTGCACAGCTTCCTGCACGTCGTAGACCCTTTCGACAACATCACTCACCACGCCCGGCTTACCCGCAGCGAGTTCAATCGGCTGATGGACGAACAATCCACTGAGCGGCGCGAAGAAAAGTGGCAGCGCGCCACCTACGTCTTCAATGAACTGGTTATGTCCAGTACCCAGGACATGCCCGAAGAGTACCGAGCCAACTGGCAGGGAGACCTCACTCTGGATGGCACGCTGATTCCAGGCGTGCGCCGAGGGAACAACCGATGGACGAACCGGCCGGACGATCTCATGTCCTCCGAGCCGGAGGCAGGCTGGTACTCCCGTGACGAGCGACAGGAAACCCACGGCGAAAACAAGCGCAGGAGGAACGCCAAGCACATCTGGGGCTGGGAGGCCACACTGGTTGCCGGAGTAATCCGCGACCAAGGCCCATATCGTCAGCCACACCTGATTATGGGCATGGCTTTCGACCGGCCAAGCCACAACCCGGCGATCCGTGGGCTGGAAGCAATGCGCCACCTCACCGACGACCCTGAGACACCTAAGGGCACAGTGGTGGGCGACCGCGCGTACTTTGCCGTGGCCAAGACCAAGCACTTCCATGAGCCGTTGCGAAAACTCGGCTACACGCTGGTGGGAGACTACAAGACGAACCAGCTGGGAAAGCGCGGATCGTATGAAACCATGGGGCTGGTCGAAGGACACTGGTATTGTCCGGCCATGCCGAAACCGCTGGTGGAAGCCACAGAGGATTTCTACGCCGGTCGTATTGATGAAGCCACCTACAACCAGCGGATCAACGAACGCCGCATGTTTGCCATGCGAAGAAAAGGCAAGGATCTCTCCGGTGACAGCCAGATGTTTATGTGTCCGGGTCGAGGTAAAGGAAAGACACTGGCATGTCCCTTGGTGGAAAAGAGTCAGCGCCAGGACGCGAGAGCCAAAGGACTACCTGAAGCGTCCTGGGTTTAGTTCCGCTTCTTTTA
>NZ_KV799805.1:0-14798 GCF_001810085.1 Corynebacterium sp. HMSC072A02
TATCAGGTGTCTACCAAACAGGGGTCAGGTCCGTCGTCGGTTTTGCAGATGTGAAGCACTCCCCTAAGTCACAAACTCTGGTGTAGTTTTACTGCTTCTACAAAAAGGGTAAGTGCGCTTTTAGATTGTTTGAATTACTGGAGTTTGAACTCTACGAGGTCGACTTCGTCATCGGCAGCTAATCCGGGATAGTGAGTATCTAGCGCTTCCTGAAGCTCGGTGAGAGAACCAAAACCGTCATTTCTAGCTTGCTTTTCCGACAATTCACTTCGCTGGGTCGAGACAACGGACGTGACCTGTGCAGGAATGGTGACGACCTCTCCGGATTCTTTCTCGAAGACAATTTGGGCACTTCCTTCATGGAAAGGATCATCTACCCGGATGGTTTGTTGCTTTTCTCCGCTACGAATTGATTCCTCGTAGCCTTCCCACATGTAGATGCGCTGCTCTTGTTCCATATCTCGCCAGTTGAATGCGAAAGGCAAGAGTTCTTCTACGGTAAGTGCTTCAAGTCCATTGCTTCCGCGCACGATGCACCGAATGGACGGATCAACATCAAAAAGCACCTGGCGGCATTTACCGCAGGGAGGAATAACTTGACCAGTAGGTCCGTATACGGCGACTACTGCTTGGATTGGGTCCTCTGGATAACTAGCAGCATGGTTAGCTAAAGCCGAGACTTCCCCGCAAGGACCACCGAGGAAGTGGTGCGCGTTCAAACCGAGTACGTGTTTGCCTGATTTGGTGAGGAGTGCTGCGGCTACAGTGTGGTCTTCTCCGTCTTGAAAACGCTGTGCATGGGTGGTTGCTTTGGCTAGTAAATTTCGAAGTTCGTTGGTAATCACTCTTTAAGGGTAATAAATGCTAACGCGCTTTATCTATGCGAAGACAGAGATCGGGAACACCCCCCCGGATCATTTTCAGACAGGGACGAAAATAAGCCATACCGAAGCCAGCGACTAGTTCCACTGCCCCAAGGCAGAAGGAACGCAGACAAACATAACCTGCCCCAGCATGGGGCTAGGAGTACGAATCCTGGGCTCCTTCAAGCGGAACTGCCAACAACGTAATGGGATTAGGCTGGGATCTGGCGCGGGTCAGGAGGCGCAGCAGGAGAGTTTGGAGACGTCGGTGGTGAAGGACTGTGCGGCGATTTTGATCCCTTCGGCCATGGTCAGGTATGGGCACCAGAGGTTCGCGACCTGGTCAACGGTCATGCCGGCCTCGAGGATGTAGACTCCGGCGGCGGCCAGGTCACCGGCCTCCTTGCCGACGGCGGTGATCCCCACAATCCGTCCGGTGTCGGCGTCGGCGACGATTTTGATGAAGCCGCGGGTGTCCCGGTTCACCAGTGCCCGGGGAACGTATTCCAGGGGCAGGACCCGGCATTCACACCGGATGCCCGCCTCGTTGGCTTCCTTGTCGGTCATGCCGACCGCGGCCAGTGACGGGCTGGTGAACGTCACGCGGGGCAGGTGCCGGTAGTCGACCTCGCGCCCGGCGTTGTTGAAGGCGTTCTCCACCATCAGGGTTCCGTGGGCGGACGCGACGTAGACGAATTCTCGGTGCCCGGTCACATCCCCTGCGGCCCAGATCCTGGGGTTGGAGCTGGCGAGTGTGCTCTCGACCAGGATCTGGCCGGTGTCGCCGGTCTTGACGCCGACGGCGTCCAGGTTCAGTCCGTCGGTGACGGCGCGTCGGCCGGTGGCTACCAGCAGCTTTGCGGCGCGGAATTCCTCCTGGCCCCCGGCGACCGTGGCGGTGACAAGGACCTCTGCGCCGGCGGGATCTGTGCGGACCGAAGTTACGGCTGCGCGGCGGACCACGCGGATGCCCTCGTCGGCGAAGACGCCCATCAGCGCACGGGAGGCTTCCGGTTCCTCGTGCGAGGCAAGCCTGGAGCGGACCAGCAAGGTCACTTTGGATCCGAGGCGGGCAAAAAGCTGCGCCTGCTCCAGGGCCACGTACCCGCCGCCGAAGACGATCAGGGACTCGGGCACCTCGTTCAGTTCCATGGCGGTGGTCGAGGTCAGGTAGTTGACTTCATCCAGTCCCGGCACCGGGGGTGCCCACGGGGTCGAACCGGTCGCGACCAGATAATGGGCGGCGGTCAGGGAGTCGCGGGTGCCGTCGGGTCCGGTGATTTCCAGGACCGGTTCCTCCGGGGTGCCGGCGAACACCGCGGTGCCCTGGCGCAGGTCCCATCCGTAGTCGGCGGCCAGATCCACGTATTTATCCGAGCGCATTCCCTCGACCAGGGAGCGTTTCCCGTCTATCAGTACACCCATGTCCACCGGGGCGGCGGAAGTGCTGATCCCGGGGAACCTTCCGGTCGCATCCACAGCGACATGCCGGGCTTCGGCGGCGGCCAGCAGGGCTTTGGAGGGAACGCACCCGGTGTTCACACAGGTCCCGCCCACCGTGGAGCGTTCGATCATCACGACCCGATTGCCCAGCTTGGTGGCCCGGATGGCGGCGGCGAAGGCGCCGCCTCCGGAACCGATCACGGCTAAATCAAAATCTGGTGCTGCCTCAGGCATTAGTCCTCCTTGGAGTCTCGAATGAACACCCCGGGGGCGTTCCTTTTTGCATGCTGTCCCCAGTCTGCACCTTCCCCTGCACGGGAAGGTCAAGAACGGGAGCGAAGAGATCGGTGTTGCTACGGAAGTGTTGTGTCAAGAAATTCCTTCAGGGCATCGGCCTTCATGGGCCGGGAATCGGCCCGGCCCAGGATGTCACCGTCAGGTGCGATGACGACGGTACTGTCCAGGGATGTGACCGCGTACTTTTGGGTGAGTTCCCCGGTCCGGTCGACAACGAAGGGGTATCCGGGTGTGCCGGCCATTTCGCGGAACTGGTCCACTTGGGTTTTTGTGGTCTCCGGCGTCACGTCCACGGCGACGAAGTCTGCCTTATCGGCATATTCCTGTTCCAGTTCCTTCATCGCTTCTGCCTGCGGAACGCAGGTATAGCACCAGCTCGCCATGAAATACAGCACTGTCGGGCGGGTGGAAGGGACGGTGAGGGCCTTGCCGTCCACAGATGTGATCTCGATCCTGTCCACGTTGTTTGCGCCCGCTGGCCCGGCGGCGGGAGCGGTTTCGCTCCCGCGGTTCAACGCAGTGAGGGCCAGGACCAGGATGAGGGCCGCGGCCGCTACGACGGCAGTAATGGTGAAGATCCGCCGGTGGTTTCTGGTCGTTGTCATGGGTTTCCTTTCTGGTTGGTGCGCCCTGGCGCCGTGTCGGGAAGAAGATGTTCCGGGCCGCAGCACGCTTCGGTGCTGTCGCTGCTCTCAGCCCCATCCGTGATTGCGCTGTTGTCCTGTGCCTTGCTTTTACTGCGGCGCCGCAGGGCCAGGGCCGCGGCGGCGAGGACGGCGGCCACCGCGGTGAGGGTGATGATGGGCCAGTTGCCCGAGATGAAACCGGACAGCGCCACGCTGGCTTCGGTGACCGTCCCGCCCATGATCTCCCCGGCCTGCCCGCCGGACAGGGCCGGAACCCAGTAGAGCAACAGGTAGATCCCTGCGAGGATAAGCGCGGCTCCGCCGAGACGATTAACAAACGGCAGGATCCTTCGGACGTGGCGTGCCAGGACGTCCCGCGCTACCGCTGCACCGAGGGACAGAAGGACCAGCACCACCGAGGAGCCCAAGGCGTAGGCGGCGAAGACCGCCAGCAGCCCGGCCAGGCTCCCGGTGGACACAGCCTGGGCGACAACAGCCAGCAGCAGGGCCAGGCTGCAAGAGAGCGCAGCCACCGCATAGGCCACCCCGTAGCCAAAGACCGCCCTGAGGCCCGAACTGGTCCCGTCCGTCTTCAGAATCCGGGGCAGGTTCAACCTCGCCCCGGGCAGCTGCCATCCGAACACCATGCCAAGGCCGGCAACCACAATAACCGCTCCGATCAGCGCCGCCGCCCAGGGAAGCGCCGACGCCACCGACCGCAGGCCTACAGCGGCGAGCAGGCCGGCCGTAACAAAGACAGTGGCGAAACCGGCGCTGAGGGCAACCCCGGCCTGAAGACCTGCAAGCAACGGCCGCTTCCGTCCCGCACCGGGGCCTGAACCAATGAAATACGCCAGATAGGTTGGCAGCATCGCAAACCCGCATGGATTCACCGTGGCAAGCATTCCGGTCAGAAAGGCCAGACCCAAAACACCCGTCATCCCTGTGACCCCGCATCCTCAGAAGCACCGGCCCGGGACTGCCCGGACCGCTCCTGCTCCGACGATGAATGAGGTGTTGGAGTAGAACCCGCGGACAGGCTGGCCCCCGGGCGGGAACGGGCGCAACAATCCGTCCCCGGGCTGCCCCGACGCTGCGCCCGCAGGAGCAGGGCCCCCGCGGCAAGGGCTGCGGCGGCAATGAACCAGAGGTTGCCGGCCATTGCGCCGGCCGCGGCGAAAACACCGGCTGCAGCCGTCAGAACGGGTACCCCGCAGCACACCAGCGCCACCATCACAACACCAAGGAAGGACAGCAGAGTGCCTGCCGCAAGCACCAGGCCAGAGCGCTTCCGGCCCTTCACTTTTATTGACATGATCATCCCTTCATATGTCCGGCTCGTGTCCGGAACCCCGACAGGGGACCCCAACACGAAACCGGACGGCCAGTAGTACGTCACACCCCATTATCAACCTTCCACTAAGGGGGAAGGTCAAGCTGGCGACGGGACCTGTTGGTTTGCGGGTGCCGATGCGGAACGTTCCAGTACGATGGAAGGGTCATATGCGATTTTTTGGAACGAGATGAGGACCCGAAATGCGAATCGGTGAAGTTGCTGATGCTGCCGGTATAACAACCAAGACGATCAGGTTCTATGAGGACCGGGGCCTGCTCCCACCGGCTGAGCGCTCGGCCAACGGCTATCGTGACTACACCCACGACACCCTCAGCCGCCTCGAATTCATTCGCCGCAGCCAAATCGCCGGGCTGACCCTGGCGCAGATCCAGGGCATTCTGCGGATCCGCGATAGCGGTTTGACGCCTTGCACCCACGTACGGGATGTCCTGGGGAAACAGTTGCAGGACCTGGACCGGAAAATCGCGGAGCTCACCGCGCTCCGGGTGACCGTGGCCGAACAATATGCAACCGCCGAGGTGGCCGACCCTCAGCGCTGCGATGCTGAACAAATCTGCAGTTACATCTGAGCCCGCCGCAGGCTAAGGGGCTTCACTGAGCCGGCTCCCGCCGCGGCCAGTGCCGTCCGCAGTTACGCAGCACCCGGCTCCACGGCACGGAAGACCTCCGTGCCCGCGGCGTCCAGGATTACAGCGGTGCTTACCTGGTTTATCCGGTAGGCGGTGATGAGCCGCGTATCGGCATCAGAGGCAAAGGCCAGGGATGACGCCCCATTTCCGGCCAGGAATTCCCTGATTTCATCGGCCGTCTCGTAGGACGCGATGTCCACCGCGACATAGTTCACGGCAGCAGGAGAGCTTCGCTGGACCTTGGCAAGCACCCGGGCTCCCGGCTCGAGGGTCAAGCCCCATGGTGATGCCGTGGCCCGGCGAGTGAGCGAGGTCAGGCCGGTTGGCGGCGGCTTTCGGTGGGAATGATCTGGGGTAGGAACCGGACGTAGAGGATCATGCTCTGATTCTTATTCTCTCCGAGACAGATAACACTTGCAAAAGTTGATTACACCCCACTTTTACAATAAGGTACATGTTTGAATTTCGCGTATATTCGCCGACTTTAAAGACAACGTTCTTCTACGGTAGGGAGCCAAGCTTTGAGCAGGCCTGGGACAAGGCCGTGGTCTACATTTTGAATGATGCCCGTTGGAAAGACCAAAGCAATATCATTGATGCCATAGCTGCAACGGAGACAAAGTCAGAACATGCCACAAATGGGTGGATAGACGTCAGCCTTGGCCGGAATATGCAAAATGTTTACGAGCAACACGAAGTTGCGGTCATGATTGATAAAACTGCACGTGTCATGAACAATTTAGGACACTGAGTTAAGTCGGTTAGGGTACACCACGTTACGAGATAATCTTCCAACTCTTGCTCAAGCAGTCAGTCCGGTAGAAGTGATAACTCACGTCCCCTCTACCAACCGCAGTCCCGGACGCGACCGTGGGGCACTTGCTAGTGCCCTCAATTCTGCTCTCGGTCATATATCCGAAATCGTCTCACACCAGCGGCTTTAGAATCTTCAGGTGATAACACCGGCGCGTCCCACACAATAAGCCCAGATCGTTTTTCAGTGATAGATCCTGCTGCAGTCGCCGGTCGGCACGTGCTGCTAGTGGAGGACACTTGGGTCAGCGGAGCCAGTGCGCAATCAGAAGCGGTATCTCTGCACCGAGCAGGCGATCACCATGTCACTGTCATGTGTATCGCCAGGATGCTGAAAGCCAAGTGGGAAGACGGGACTTACTTGGCATCTCAATACGCCACCTTGCTGCCTCCACAGCAAGACACTACAGTTTTCAATCCTTAAACAAGGAGATCTGAACATACTTTTAGACGGCGCTGTTGCAAAGTTGGGCCAGGGCACGGTGTTTACCTACGGGCACCCGAACCCAGACGCGGTGATCGTCAGCCGGATATTCGAGACAGCTTAAGCACCCCGGAGCAAGGACAACTAATGTCTTGAGGGTAGGCTTTTCGACCCTGGCCCAACTTTGCAACAGCACCGCGTAGGTAAAATAACGGGTTAAGTGACAATTTTCGATTATGTGACCTTGGATGACTGTGTCGTTTTGAGGAGTCGTCTGCACGGATTTCAGAAGTCCTCTGTACTATCGCCATCCACTCCGGAGAGGCCGCGGGCGTTCGTCCACTTCATCTGGAACGCGACTCGACAGAGCGCATTCAATCGGATGGTCTTTTTCTCCCTGCGAAGGATGGGGGCACTTTAGGGTGCCAGGGTGTTGACCAGATCGAGGAATTCCTCAGCGTAGGCAATTTGCTTGCGTAGCTTTTCGTAGCGGGTGCGCGTCTCCTCACGAATGTCGGCAAGGGTGGCCTTGGCATTACTCCGTGCCTGCTGTGCGGTATCACTTTCCTGCCCGCCATCTGAACTATGAAGAATCTCCGCAGCTTCCAGGAATTCTCGCATCTGATCCAGAGTAAACCCCAGCGGTTTCATCCGTCGCACCAGCAAAACACGACGTACATCAGCCTCACTATAAAGCCTGAACCCACCAGGGCTACGCCCCGATGGGGTAATCAGGCCGACGTTGTCATAATAACGCAAGGTGGGAATCGACAACCCCGTCTGGTCAACGACCTCGCCGATCTTGAAATTACTGTTTTGCATTGCCTGTTCTCCTTCACGGTGATGTTGCCCACGGGTTCCTGTGCCTGGGTTGGCGGTTGAGTAAAACTCCCGCTACCATGACCACCATCACCAAACCTAAAGTTACTAGAGGGTTGGATTCCTTTCGGGCGTTCGCCCAGTTACCTATCCCCTCAAAGATTGGACATCTATGACTGAAACTAGCACGGCGGCCCCCCGCCCCCTCCTGAGTCCAGACGGCGCTGATGCCCCTACCGGGATCATCGCATCCTTCCGTTACGCATTTTCTTCCCCCGCCCGTATCCGTATAGAGATTCTGGCCGGACTGGCGGTATCCCTGGCGCTGATCCCTGAGGCCATTGCCTTTTCCATCCTTGCCGGTGTTGACCCAGCCATGGGTCTGTTTTCCTCGGTAGTCATGGCCATTGCGATCGCCTTTACCGGTGGCCGCCCGGCAATGACCACCGGCGCCACCGGGGCTATTGCCCTAGTCATTGCTCCTGTGGCGCGTGGTTACGGGATGGATTATTTCATCGCCACCGTCTTGTTGGGCGGTGTCCTACAAATCGTGCTCGGCGCCCTCGGTGTGGCGAAACTTCAGCGTTTTATCCCCCGATCGGTGATGCTGGGTTTCGTCAATGCACTGGGCATTATGATTTTCACCGCCCAACTCGAACACCTCATTGATGTGCCTTGGATGGTCTACCCACTCGTCGGCTTGGGTGTGGTGATCATGATTTTCTTCCCCAAGCTCACCAGTGTGATCCCCGCCCCGCTGGTCACGATTATCGTGCTCACCGGTTTGGTCATTGCCGCCGGTTTGACTGTCCCGACGGTCTCGGACATGGGCAAGATGCCGGAGACCTTACCGTCCCTGTTTATTCCGAACGTGCCGTGGACGTTGGAGACCCTGCAGATCATCGCGCCTTATGCCCTGGCCATGGCCGTGGTCGGTCTCATGGAATCGTTGATGACCGCCAAGCTCGTCGATGACATCACCGACACTCATTCCGATAAAACTCGTGAATCCTGGGGACAGGGGGTGGCTAATATTGCCTCCGGTTTCTTCGGCGGCATGGGTGGCTGCGCGATGATCGGTCAAACCATGATCAACGTCCGCGAATCCGGGGCACGTACCCGCCTATCCACCCTGTTAGCCGGTGTGTTCCTGCTGGTCCTGGTCCTGGCACTGGGCGACATCGTTGGCATGATCCCGATGGCTGCGCTGGTGGCAATCATGATCATGGTCTCGGTCGGCACCATCGACTGGCACTCGGTGCATCCACGCACCCTTAAACTCATGCCGGTCTCTGAGACCATTGTTATGGCCGTGACGATTATTGCCACCCTAGCCACCAGCAACCTGGCCATTGGTGTGGTGCTGGGTGTGGTCACCGCGATGATCATGTTCGCCCGTCGGATGGCACATATCGCTTCCATTGAAAAGGTCTCCGAGATCGACGGCGACGGCGATGGCGAGATTGATACTCGTACCTACCGGGTGCATGGCCAGTTGTTTTGGGCATCAAGCAATGACCTGGTTTATCGCTTTGATTACACCGATTCTGCCCGTCATATCACTATTGATCTCACTGAGGCGGAGATCTGGGATGCCTCCACGGTCGCGACCTTTGACGCGATTACGCAGAAGTTCCAGGACAGAGGCAAAACCGTGTCCATTATCGGGCTCGACGGTCCCAGTCAGGACCGGCTGAACCGACTGTCTGGCCGGCTTGGCACCGGCCACTAACATCCCCCGACTCGAGCACATCGACTTGGCGCCCCAACTTATAACCGGGGCGCCAGTTTATTGGTGCTGTTGCACAGTTGGGGCAGTAGGAAGAGTGACGTGAAATAGTCACAGCCATGGGTATCTTCTCCGGTCGTCATTTCCCCCGTGACATCATTCTATGGGCAGTGCGGTGGTACTGCCGCTACGGGGTGAGCTACCGCGATCTGGAGGAAATGATGACTTCAGCGGGGCGTGCCGGTCGATCACACCACGATCTACCGCTGGGTCCAGAAATACGCCCCTGAGCTGGACAAGCAAACACGGTGGTACCGGCAGGTACCTGACTGCCAGGCCAGTTCCTGGCGGGTCGATGAGACCTATATCCGAGTCGGCGGCAGGTGATGCTACCTCTATCGGGCGATCACCGCCGGTGGCCAGACCGGTATAGGATAGTCGCTTTATAGGTCCATGCTGATTCGCGCTCTGGGGTACACCCATCTGTACGCGCTGACCTGCGGCGTTGTGGGTTGTGCCGAGCGTGCTGCCGGAGTCCCTTTCAGTGTCCCTGGGGTAGGAGCGGCCGCATGAAGGTGCGCTCGTACCGCAGGACGCACTCGGACTCGTCTCGAATCCGGTCAGCGGCGATGAAGTCCGAGTGGGTGCCGAACAAGGTGCGGTACTGCTCGTAGGCAGCCAGGCTGGGGAAGCTGAACAGGGATTCCGCACGGTCACTCACACCTTCCGCGGGTAGGTAGTACCCGTGGTGGGTGCCGCCGTGTTCGTCGACATGCCGCATCCAAGCGCGGGCGAACTGTTCAAAGGCTGCGATCTGGTCGGGGTCGATGGTGTAGTGGACGACACAGGTGATCACATCCACAACGCTAGGCCCACAGGCGCTCATTGGGGAGCCTTTGTCTGTGCGCCTCGTGGTGCAGCACACCAATCTGCCTGGTTTACCTGCGGAAATGCGTCAGTTCGCCAAGTTGGCGCCGAGTTCAACGGTGAGAACTCCGACGGCGATGAGGAGGATGCCGAGGGCCATGGTTCGGGTGAGGGGTTCGTGGAAGATGACCCGGGCGAGGATCGCGGTGAGAGCTACGCCGGATGCTGCCCAGATGCCGTAGGCGACGCCAAGGGCCATGCCGTCGGCCAAGGCGAGACTTAAGGCGACGAACGCCACGAGATACCCCGCGATGACGCCGATGAACCATTTCTTCACCCGGCCACCGTCGGAGGCTCGTAGCGACATGGTCGCGACGACTTCGGACAAGATGGCGCCTGCGAGGAAGATCCATCTCATGAGTTGACTCCTGCTTCCTGGGCTGCGGTTTGCTGAGCTTTCTGGGAGCCGAGTTCGACGGTGAGGACACCGCTGATGATCGCAACCATTCCAAGACCCATCACAGCGGTCAGAGGTTCACCGAAAATCGCGGCGGATAGCACGGCGGCGAGCACGACCCCGCTGGCTCCCCAGATGCCATAGGCGACGCCGATCTGCATTCCTTCGCGCAGGCAGAAGGTGAGGAAGACGAAAGTGCCGATGTATCCGGCAGCAACCACGATGTACCAGGATGGGTGATTGAGCGCCGCCTTGAGAGACAGCGTCGCCGCCACTTCGGTAGTGATGGCGCCAGCGAGCAGGAACCACTGCTTCATGGGGTTGTTCCTTCGATCAGGGAGCGAATGCTGGAGACGACGGCTTCGAGATCCGCGCCGTGGAGGGTGGACACACCTGTGGCCTGGGCGCCCCAGAGTCCGTCGGCGGCGAGTCGGGCGGTGGTCAGCCTGGCTCGGGTGGCGGCGTCGAGATCGTCCGGGAGTTCGAGCCAGCGGCCCATCCGCGTAGTCCACGGTTCGGTGAGTTCGGGCCGATACGTCGCTTGGCCCCAGATGATGAACTCGGCGCGCTTGGCGGCCCCGTGGGCGGCGACGTGAACGTAGCTCAGGAGCCGCTCGGTGGCGTTGGCGTTCTCGAGGGGCTTGCCAAGGGTGGCAGTCATGTCGTTCTCGACGTTGGCCGCAGCGTGGTCGACGATCGCGGCGAGCAGTACGTCGCGGTTGCGGAAGTGATATAGCAATCCCGGTTTGGTGAGCCCGGCCTCGTGGGTCACTGCGTCAAGGGTAATGTCGCCACCCTCCGCTGCGTTCATGACGCGGAGGGCAGCTTCCAGGATCTCGGAGCGCCGACTGGTTCGCATATAGCTAACTTTACCATTTGGTAGGTGAAGCCTTCAACTGCGGGCGCTGGTAGGGGCACCTGGGGTACACCCTATTGTTACGCCGGTTTGGAGCAGAATGTTTGCTGTAAAATAGGGCCGTTCCTAGCATTGTTTTACACGTGTCTAGCGGGGTCTAGGCCTTATGTTTACAGAAAGTGGTGAGTGTAGTGTTGTCGTCTGATGGTTTCCATATTGAAAGTCATATTGACTCTGTGCCCGCGTTGGCGCGGGTGAAAGATCTGCACGGTGGGTTGTCGTCGGGGCAGCAGGCGTTGGGCAGGATTGTGCAAGCCTTGCTTGCTGACGCTGATGGTCTCGACGGTGTTCAGCTTTATGCCCTCTCGGATGCAATCGAGTCGTATCGTGATGCGGTCATTGCCCAGGAGAATGCTGCCTTTAACCCTTCGCGGGGCGAAGACTAATGGTCAATGACTCTGGTTCGCATGGGCAGCGGGTGGGCTATATCCGGGTTTCCACGGTGGAGCAGAATAATCAGCGCCAGAAAGAACTACTCAATGCTTCCGGCAGGATTGACCGGTTCTTTGAGGATAAGATTTCCGGCCGCACCAAGGCTGCGCGCCCTGGGCTTGGCGAGTGTATGGCGTATGTGCGCGACGGTGACGAGCTCGTCGTGTCGTCGATTGATCGCCTCGCCCGTTCGCTTACGGATCTGCGCGGTATTGTTGATGAGCTTACCGGCAAGGGTGTGACTGTTACTTTTCTGCATGAGAATCTTGCGTTTGCGAAAGACACGTCCGATCCGCGTGCGGATTTAATGCTCGGTATTTTGGGTTCTTTTGCGGAGTTTGAGCGGGCCATTATCCGCGAGCGCCAGGCGGAGGGGATTGCGTTGGCGAAAAAGGCTGGCAAGTACAAAGGCCGCAAACCTGCCCTTAGCCCGCAGCAGGTAGCGGAGATTAAGAGGCGCACACTGGCGGGGGAGTCAAAGGCAGCACTCGCGCGGGAGTTTGGGGTTACCCGCCCTACGGTGTATCGAGCGTTGAAAAACGTCTAAAGCGGCGCAGCTGTGAGGGTAAATCAGCGTGCCCGTCAGTCCTGTCATATGTCTTGCCATATGGCGGGACATATGTTTAGGCATATGCTAAAGCATATGGCGGCAGTTATGTAGCACTGCCAGCATTTTCGTGCGTCTAGATAGGGTGACAGGCAGAGAAATTAGCGGTGTTGAGTGCAGCTGCAAGTAGCACTGTACGGGTTTCCCCTCATGGGCGGCTTTTATAAAGGCAGGGGTGAAATCATGCTTCTAGGTCTCGTCAGGGGTGGCTGCTAACGTTAGTGCCGGTTCACAATCATGCCCCGCCACCTGTGGTGGGGCGTGGGCGTGACTTCCTCGTCGGTGCGCGGTAAGGCCCGCGCGTGACGTGGGCTGTCCCGCGCGCCTTTTTCAGGCGAGCGGACAACCCTACGACGTAAAGGGAGGTAGACAATGGGTAAACACTCATTGGATACACCCGGTCGCAAAAGAAAAGACCTTGATGCCACCAAGCTTGACTGGCTAGATGTGGCTACCAAGGTCATAGTTCTTGTGACCGTAATCGTGAAGCTCGTTACCGCGATGCTTCACGTGGGTCTTTAGGCCCGAGGGTCTCAACGAGCTGGCACTCGTTGGGGCCCTTTTTATTGTGCAGCGATGGTTCAGGGACGAATCATGCTGTCATGTCTTAGGCTAATGTGCGCGCGGGGGTTTCGCAATACTCCCACACCGAGGCCGTAGCTACCTTTTCTCTACTGCGGGCAGAATCTGTGTAGTCGTGCGCCCGCGAGTCCTGCCATATGGCGGAACATATGTTTAGGCATATGTTATAGCGTATGTTCCGCCATATGCTAAAGCATGAAGTGCCCCGGGTTTTGTTCCTAGGCGTTTGCCTTGATTTCTATTATTGCTTGCGGCGGGTGCTGGTCCCAAAATTCGGTTTCCACTTCAGCTGGCGTGCGGTAGCCCAAGCTTTGGTGAAGCCTCGTCTCGTTCCACCATGACACCCACTCAAACGTCGCGATTTCCACCTCGACAACCTCATCCCACCTGCGAGTATGGATCAGCTCGTTTTTGTAGGAACCATTAACGTTTTCCGCCAGAGCATTGTCATAGGAGTCGCCAACAGTTCCGGTGGAAGCGGCAATCCCGTGCTGGGCAAGACGCTCGTTGTAGACAACGCTGACATACTGCGAGCCGTGATCCGAATGATGAATGAGACCTGTTGTTTCCTCAGCAGACGCGATCGCCTGGTTGAGAGCTTGCAGCGGCAACGCTTCGGTGCGCATGGAATCTGATAACGCCCACCCAACGATCCGTCGGGAGTAAACATCGGTGACAAACGCGGCATACACAAAGCCTTTCTTCGTGCGCACGTAGGTAATATCAGCCACCCACAGCTTGTTCGGGCCTTCGGCTTTGAATTCTCGCTCCACCAAGTCCGGGCGCAAATCCGGCCTTTGAGGTGTGCGAGTGGTCATAGGCGAGCGGCCTTTGCCTTTGCCTGATACACCGGCTAGACGCATCAGCCGCGCGGTTTGTTCACGACCGATATCGATTCCGTCACGATGAAGAGCATGCCACATTTTCCGCACACCGTAGATGCCGTAATTATCCCGATGGATAGCACTAATGCGTTCAACCAGCACAGCATCACGAAGGCCGCGAGCACTTACCCCACGGGCCTTGGACTGACGATACCCACGCGAGGTGATGAACCCACCAGCGCGGTTTTTCTTCAACGTCTTACAGATGAACTCGACAGAGAAACGATTCCGGTATTCATCGATGAACCGGATCATTTCCGACGTTTTGGGTCGAGTTCCGACGCGAAAAAAGCTGAGGCAGCCTTTAAAAGTTCATTGGTGTCGCGTAGCTCTTGATTTTCACGGCGAAGCCTCGCGTTTTCGGCGGCCAGATCTTCAGGCACGGGTTCTGGGATGTTTCCCGCACGGCGGGCCTGTTGGGTCCATTGACGGGCTGTGTGCCATGACACCCCCAGCTTTGGGGCTACTGCCTGGCACGCGGCTTGCATCGACATATTTTCCGCCAAGATGCGGTCCTCTACAAGACGGACCACACGATCCTTCGCATCCTGGTCAAATTTTCTTGGCATATTCCAGATTTTCCCATCTACTCAAACGGAACAAAACCTGGGACACTTCAGCATATGTTCTGTGTTATGCAGGTTTACCTGCTAGTTCTTGCGTTTAGGCGGAGTCCGAAAATGGTAATCCACAAGGCTAGTAGGCCGAAGGAGATGAGCAGTGCGGCCAGTTCTCGCGAGAGACCGGCCTGGGTGAAAAGGAAGGAGGGGACAAGGATCATTGCTGCGCTTATGCTGCCTCCAAGCGCGGCGTAATACATACGGTCTTCTGGCCGTTCGCGGCGGATGGTCTGGATGATTAAGACGAAAAGTACTGCGAGTGCGGCGAGGGTGATGGTCGTGTACATTCCTTCTCCTTTCGGGACTGGTGCCCATTTTATCGGTGAGGGTGTGCACGGTCTGTGTGCTGCGTTTTCCAAGAGTCAGGGTGTGTTAGTGTTATCCCCCGTAAGATCCTGAGGACCTGACCCCCGGAAAGTAGACACGTCGGGGG
>NZ_KV799806.1:0-61383 GCF_001810085.1 Corynebacterium sp. HMSC072A02
TACCAAGAAGCACTAGCCAGACTCAACGCCGAACGGGAAACAGCCACAAAGACCCAGGCCATAGCACCAGCCCAAACCCCAGACACAACGCCACAACAACCACCAGACCCACCACCCGGCAGCAGCTAACACCCCCAACCACCTAACGCAGCAAGGACAGCGCCAACCACCGGCCCCGTCAACAACAGAACCGTTGACGGGCACATCGGCGATCCTTCGAGACTGTGCACCCGTCGACCCAAGACAGGTTGACGGGGATACCGGCGATCCCACACAACGATTCATTTGCCGCTAGGTGCAGCAGGGTCGTGACGGCAAGAACCTTAAGCCCTTAAAAGGCGAAGCCCGCCAACCGGAAAATGGTTGACGGGTTTGCTGTCGTGCACTGATGCAGCTCGAGCAGGCCGAGCCTTGCGGCGGCTGACCGCGTTGGGGCGAAGACCAGAGGTGGTTAGTCGAGTACCGGCGTGGGATCCTCGCCGATGACGACCTCCACCGTGACGGCATCAGGGCGCAGGGTCTCTTCCAACTGGGCAGCTACGATGCCGCCCTCTGCCTTGACGGTTCGAGTAATGCGCAAGACCGGTTGGTTGCGTCCCACACCCAGAGCTTTCTGTTCCTCCGTGCGCGCGGTGGCGGCCACAAGGGAGTCCCGCTTAAACACGGGCACTAGGTCAAGCTCCGTCAACAGCTCGGTCAGCGGCTTCTGGACGTCCTCTTCCGTGAGGTCCGAGGCCAAGGCCTGCGGGATAAAAAGGGTGGAGGCCATGATGGGCGAGCCCTCGGTCAACTGCACCGCGCGGCATTCCCACACGGAATCGCCTTCCTCAATCCCGAAGGAGGAAGCGAGATGCCCAGGCACCTCAATCAGCGTCAGCGACAACACCCGCACCTCAACATCGAGGCCATGCTCACGCAGCTGGTCAAGCGCGCTGCGTCCGCTCGTCAGGCTCAGCGTCGGCGGGGTGGCACGCACGAAGGTGCCACCGGTGCGCCCGCGCTTGCGGTCAATGAGACCTTCGATCTGGACGATGTCCAGCGCGTGACGCACCGTCATGCGCGCCACCTTGTATTCCTGGACTAACTCCCGCTCCGTGGGAAAGCGGTCACCCGGCTTCAGTTCGCCGGATTCAATCTTGCTCCGCAGCGAATCCGCGATCACCAAATAGGCGGGGCGGCGACGTTGAGAGGTGGACACGCCTCATCACTGTACCGTGCGCTGCGTTTTTCGCATCTTGAGAGAAAATGCGGCTCCTACTTGCGCTGATTCAACTCAATGCGCGGGCGTACGCGAATCTCCGTAAGCTGCGTCGTCGGGCCAGCATCAACGGTGGCGCGGATGGCCTTCGCCACCTCCACAGGAGCGATGACATGCTCCGGGTTGTAATCCTGCAGGCCCTGCAGCATCGGGGTATCCGTCGGGCCCGGCGCGACGGTGGACACGCGGATGCCGAGTTCGCCGAGGCGGAGGCCGTCGGCAAGCGCGTACAAAGCATGCTTCGTGGCGGCGTAAATGACGTTATCCCCGTAGGAGTGGATGCCGGCACCGGAGTTAATGAACACCGCAAGCCCCTCCGCCGCACGCAGCGCGGGCAGAAGCTGGCGGGTCAGCTCGGCTGGCACGTGCACGTTGAGGTCCATCTGCGCGCGCCAATCCTCCGGCCTAGCGCTTTCCACCGATCGCTTATCCGCCCGGGCCGCCGCGTGCACAAGCACGTCGACGCGCTCAAGCGAAGCCAGCTCGGCGGGGAGCGGTGAGCCGTCGAGAAGCGACAGCAAGTCAATTGCCACCGGCACGATGTTCTCCGCCTCCGGCAGCTCCCCGGCGCGCCGCCCCAGGGCATACACGCGGTGGTCCCGGGCAAGGTCCTTGATGATCTCCGCGCCCATTCCACCCGTCGCACCAGTTACAACGGCAGTTTTCACCATGGTTGTTCCTCCTTCTCGTTAGCGGAAGCGCTTCGGCACATCCGGCTCCCCCAGCGTCAGCATCAGGCGGTTGGCCCAGTTGAAGAACGCGGTGGAGTTGATGACATCGATGATGGCTAGGGTATCGAATCCCACGGCCTCGAGGCGTTCAACGTGGGAGGCGTCGAAGGCAAAGGGCGACTCGGTCAGGGCCACGGCAGCGTCACGGATGACGGACCACTGCGCCGAGCCCAGGTCAGCGGAAACGCCTTCCTCGAGCAGGCGGTCAATCGCCGCGACGTCACCGCCCTCTTCCTTCGCGCGCTGCTGGTGCACCGACGCGCAGTACTCGCAGCCATTCAGGCGCGAGACCACCGTAGCGGCCAGCTCACGCTCAGCACGACCCAGTCCGCCGTCGGTGTTGTAGAAGATGTCCAGGTCCGTGAGCGTGCGCGCCTTGAGCGCGGCCGGATCGCGGGCGAGCAGACGGAAGTACTCCATATCGATGCGCTCGGGCTTAATGAGCGCATCGCGCTGTGCGTCTGTGAACTCCTCCTTCGGCTGCGGCGGCACCCACGGCTTCCAGCCCAGCGAGTGCGCTACAAAGCCCTGCGGCTTGGCGACGTCCGGCACCAGCGTCCCCTCCCCCGGCACCCACTCCGGGGTCTGGGTGGGACGCGGCGCCTCAGTCACGGGCGCGGGCTGTGCAGTACCGGCAAGCACGGAGAGGCCGTGCGCCACGCGCAGCTGGAAAGACAGGAAGCTGACCAGCTGCGCCAGCGTCACGATGTCATCGTCGGAACAGCCGGCCGCCTGCAGGTGACCAATCGCAGCTGGAGAAGCATCCTTGGGGTGGAAGACCAGAAGGTGGGCGAAGTCGAGGGCGGCGGCGAGGCGCTGGGAGACCTCGAAAAGCGTGAAGCCGCCATCAATATACGGGCCGGTGGTGATGCCGCTCTCCACCGCGCGGGATATTTCGACGGCAAGCTCCTCTGATTCCTCCGCCAGCAGGTCAGAATAAAAGGCGACGGCAGGCGTCGCCTGATACACGCCCGCCACAAAGGTAGCGATGGCGTAGCGTTCCGCATAGCTGAACGTGCCGGGCGTTGAAGGTTCGAGGAGCGCGGCGAAGGAGGCCTGCGCATTCTCCTTGGCTTCGGGGCGGCGCTCGCGCAGCTGGGCGACGTCCTCGCTTGCATCCGACAGTAGGTTAATGATGTCTGCCATGAACTAATCCTTTCTTGATCGGCCCCAGGCTACAGGCCGAGGTTGAGGTCGCCGGCGCGGTAGCGCGAGCCGGGGATGGCCTCGATAAGCTTGCGGGTAAACGGCGATTGCGGGTTGCTAAAGACCTCGGCCGTGGGCCCGCATTCCACCTGCTGGCCCTTCGAGAGCACGGACACGGTATCGGAGATTTGGTTGACCACAGCTAGGTCGTGCGAGATGAAAATGTAGGTCAGGCCAAGCTCCTCCTGTAGCCGGGCCAGCAGCCGCAGGATCTGGGCCTGCACGGTGACGTCGAGGGCGGAGACGGCCTCGTCGAGGATGACCAGCTCCGGTTCCACGATCATGGCGCGCGCGATGGCCACGCGCTGGCGCTGGCCGCCGGAGAGCTCGCGCGGACGGCGGTCGTAATAGTCCGGGTTAAGGGCGACCAGCTCGAGGAACTCTTTGGCCTTGGCTTTCGCGCTGCTTGCCGACGCCCCCTTCAAATTCCGTAGCGGCTCCGCCACCGTCTGGCCAATCGTCTGCTTGGGGTCCAGCGAGCCATAGGGGTTCTGGTAGACCAGCTGGATGTTGTTTCGCTCTTCGCGCAAGGCCTTGCCGCGAAGGCCTACGATGTCGCGCCTGCCGACGGTGATGCTGCCCGCAGTCGGGGTATTGAACATGGCGATGCTGCGCCCCGTCGTGGTCTTGCCGGAGCCGGATTCGCCCACGATGGCGTGGGTCGAGCCCTTGGCCACGGTGAAGGAGATGTCATCGACGGCGGTGAAATCACCGAAGCGCTGGGTCAGGCCCTCCACCCGCACCAAGGGTTCGCCCGCGGTGCGGTCAGTGGTTGTGTCGGTCTTGACGACGGCGTTGCGCGAAGTAGCTGCTCGGCCGGCGTCGGCGACGGTGAGGGAGGGGGCGTCGGCAAGCAGGCGTTTGGTGTAGTCGTGGCGCGGGTTCGTCAGCACCGTGGCGGCCAGGCCCTCCTCGCGCAGCTGGCCGGACTCCATGACCACGACGCGGTCGGCGCGGTCACCGGCCACGGCGAGGTCGTGGGTGATGAAGAGGATGCCCATGCCGAGCTCCGCGCGCATGTCATCGAGGAGATCGAGGATGATCTTCTGCACGGTGACGTCGAGGGCGGAGGTCGGCTCGTCGGCGATGATGAGGTCGGGTTCTAGCGCCACGGCGGCGGCAATGAGCACGCGCTGCTTCATGCCGCCGGACAGCTCGTGCGGGTACTGGTGATAGCGGCGCGCAGGGTCATCGATGCCGACGCGCTCCAGCAACTCCAACACCTTTGCCTTGCGCTCGGCGGCAGTGCCCACCTTGTGGATACGCATGCCCTCCTCCACCGAGGCGCCGATGGTCTGGACTGGGTTGAGGGAGTTGTTCGGGTCCTGCGGGATCAGCCCGATGCGTCGCCCTCGCAACTCACGCCACTGACGGCGGCGCAGCGAGGTGATATCGCAACCATCGAAGGTGATGGTGCCGGCATCGATCGTGGCATTCGAGGGCAGCAAACCGATGGCTGCCATGGCGGAGGTGGTCTTGCCAGAGCCGGATTCGCCTACGATGGCGGTCATCTGCCCCGGGTGAACCTCGAGGTTGACGCCTTGCACGACGGAAACGTCACCACCTGCGGTGGAATAGGACACGTTGAGGTCCCGCACGCGCAGCAGGGGCTGCGCTGCATTTTTTGTAACAGACATGTTAGGCCTCCACGGGGAAGTTTTGGGACAGGCGGTTGGCGGACATCACCACGGCGACCAGCGCGATGCCGGGCAGGATGATGAGCCACCAGGCGGTGGCCATGAAGTCGCGGCCTTCGGCAATAATGAGGCCCCACTCCGGGGTGGGCGGCGGGGCGCCGTAGCCCAGGAAGCCGAGGATGGACAACTGCAGGATCGCGGTGCCGAACTGCAGGGCGGCCAGGGCGATGACGGGCGTGAGTGAGTTGGGAAGGATGTGGCGCAAGAGCACCGTGGCGTGGGTGGCACCGGCGCCGTATGCGGCCTCGATGTAGTCCGAGCTGGCCACGGTGATCACCTGGGAGCGGGCCAGGCGCGCGAAGGTCGCCACGGACGTCGCACCGACAGCCACCGCCGCCTGCACGGAGCCAAAACCAAGCACGATGATGATGGACAGCGACAGCAGGATGCCGGGGATGGACAGCAGCACGTCGACCACACGCATGAGGACGGTGTCCACCGCTCCGCGCAGGGAGCCGGCGAGCAAACCGATGAGCGTGCCGACGACCAGACCGACGGCCACGGCGATCAGCGCGCCGAGCAGCGACTGGCGGGCACCGTAAACGATGCGCGCATAGAGGTCGCGCCCCACCGCATCCGTGCCCATGAGGTGGCCGGACTCCCCCGGCGCCAACAGGGCCACGTCGGTGCCCGCATAGGGGTCGGCCGAGGTGAACAAACTTGGGAAAAGCGCGGCCAGGAAAGCGATCACGAGGACCACGATGGCGATGATGGAACCCGGCGCGAGCCAGGGATTCGCGGTGTGGCGGCGTGGCGCCCGTGTAGAACGCAGCGGATTGGTGTGCGTCATGCTCATGAGCGCACCGTCCTTTCTTCAGCAGCGGCAGCGCGGCGCTCTGGGGCGCTGGCGCGCAGGCGCGGATCCAGCACCGGGTAGAGCAGGTCCACCACGAGGTTGATGATGATGTAGGAGGTCGCAGCGATGAGAACCACGGCCAGCAGCACCGGGGTATCGCGGTTCGCCACTGCTTGGGCCACCATGTAGCCCAAGCCGGTGCGGCCAAAGACGGTCTCGGTCACCACGGCACCGCCGACGAGCTCACCGAAGAGCAGGCCCGCCATGGTCAAGGTGGGCAGCAGCGAATTGCGCAGGACAGTTCGCCAGAAGATCCACGCCTCCGAGGCGCCGCGTGCGCGCACCGCCTGGACGAAGGGCCGCGATTGCGTCTCATCGATGGAGCGGATCAACACCTGAATGAGCGGCGCGGCCATAGGTACCGAGAGCGTCAAGGTAGGCAGGATGAGGCCCTCCACGCTGCCGGGTTCAATGACGCGCACCCAGCCCAACTGGAAGGAAAAGAACTGGATGAGCAGGATGGCAATCCAGAAGCCGGGCAGCGAGACCATGAAGGAAGGCAGACCCCGGAAGAAAGAACCGATGGCGCCAAGCCCCGGCAGCGTGGCCACAAAGGCCACGAGCACGGCCACGATGAGTGCGAGAACGATGGCGCTGGCGGCGAGGATGAGGGTGTGGGGAAGGGCGTCGGCAAGCAGCGTGGCTACCGGAGCGCCCGACTGCGTGGAGTTGCCGAAGTGCCCGGTGAGGAAGCCACCCAGAGACGTGAAGTATTGCACCACGAGCGGCTTGTCGACGCCCATCTCCTCCCGGATGGCGTCAATCTCCGCCTGGGACAGGCCCAGGGCAGGGTCGCCGAAGCGCGACTGGACGGCATCCGATGGCAGCGCCGACAGGAGCACAAAGGCCACGGTGTAGGTAATGAGCAGCACGAGGAGGGCCTGCCCAATGCGGCTGAAGAGTTGGCGGGTTGTCATTTATTTCTCCTCCTCATCCGATGCCGCGGCGTCGATGGACACCTCGTAGAACCACGGGCGCGCCACCGATTCCGGGCTGAAGCCCGAAATACCCGGCCGGACGGCGTAGACCACGGGCTCCTCAAAGAGCGGCAGCGCATAGGCCTGCTCGGTGATGTAGTCCTGGACTTCTTCCGTGGCCTTGATGCGGCCTTCCTTGTCGGGGGTGTCGAGGACGGCGTCGAGAAGCTCCTGCAGGTGCGCGTCGATTGGGGTGCCCTCCGCGTCTTGGTTGAGGAAGGCGTCGCGGTTGTTGATGCCGTAGAGCGAGGTGATGACGTCGTAGTCGGCGCGGCCCACCATCGAGTGGTAGATCTGCACCTTGTCGACGTCCTTGGCATCGGCGTTCTGCGTGGCCTGGTCGCCGGCGTTGACTTGGATGCCGATGCCCAGCTCACCCAGCTGGTCCTGCACCATGGTCATGACTTCCTTAGAACGCGGCTGCGGCAAGGCGGTGTTGGTGCGCAGGACAAGGCGCTGGCCGTCCTTGACGCGGATGCCGTCGGGGCCGGGTTCCCAGCCGGCCTCGTCGAGAAGCCGCTTGGATTCCTCGGGATCGAAGGTATAGGCGGCGGACTGGTCCTTGTAGGCCAGGCCGGTCTTGGCCACCGTCGAGGTGGCCAGTGGGTAAGACTCGGAGAAGAGCACGCGGAGGATTTCCTCGCGGTCCACGCCGTGGATGATGGCCTCGCGCACGCGCTTGTCCTGCAGCAGCGGGTGGTCGAAGCGGAAGGCGAACTGGTTGTTCATGGAGTTCGTGCCGCGCGAGATGATGCCAACACCCCGGTCCTTGAGCAGCGGCTCCTGCGGGGCGGAGATTTGGCGGGCGATATCGGCCTGACCGGAAAGGATAGCGCCGGTGCGCACGGATTCCTCGGCGGCGAGGATGTAGTGGACGCCGTCGATCTCCGCGCGCCCCTGGTGCTTGACCGCTGGCGGGGCCCAGTCGTAGTCCTCGCGGGTCTTGAGCTTGAGGTCGGTGCCGATTTCTTCCGATTCCACCACGAAGGGGCCCGAGCCAATGACGTTGACCGCGTTGCCGGGGCCGAAGCCCTCGTTGTCCAGGGCCAGCGTGGAATCGGAGAGCAGGCCGGCGTTATAGGCAGAGGTGGCTTGGAGGAAGCCCGGGGAAGGCTGGGTGAAGTAGAACTTCACGGTGTCCTCGTCCACGACCTCGCCGTGGTCATAGTTGGCGATCTGCTCTGAGCTGGTCAGCGTGCGGGACTTATCGCCGCGGCCGAAGAGGTCGAAGTTGGCCACGACGTTTTCGGCGGTCAGCGGGGAGCCATCGGAGTAGGTGACGTCGGTGCGGATGTTGAACGTGTACTCCGTGGCATCCGCGTTGACCTTGGGCATCTCCGTGGCGATCCACGGCGAGAGCTCGAGGGTCTCGGGGTCTTGGTACAGGAGGCGATCGGTCAGCTGGTTGACCACGCCGCCGTTGGGATAAAAGCCGGCGGCCGGCGGGTAGAGCGTGCGGAAGAACTGCGGCTCTAGGTAGGTGAGGACGTTGTCCTCCCCGTCCGGCCGCTCCGCGGCGGAGCAGCCAGCTAAGGCGAGGGCTGCTGCCAGGGTGGCGGCGAGTGCGCGTAGGGTTTTCACGGTATTGCTTTCAGAGAGTAGATAGTCGGTTTGAATTGTGTCTACGGATTTAACACAACGTATACTGACCGGTATTATTCCACTAGACAGAACAGTCTAAAAGTTTGAGGTTGATTTTTATGCCCTCCATCGCCATCGTCGGGGCCGGCCCGCGCGGCATCTCGCTGGTCGAGCGCCTCGCGGCCCACCTGCGCGCGACCCCCCTTGAGTCACCCCTGCGCCTCCACATCATCGACGATGCCCCGCTAGGTTCCGGCCGCATTTGGGACACCGAGCAGACCCGCACGTTGTGCATGAACACGCTGGCCGGCGCGGTCACTCTGTTCACCGAGCCCAACTCCACCACCACCGCGCCGGTCCTCGAGGGCCCCATCCTCTACGAGTGGATCCAGCTCCTGCGCGGCGAGCGCCCCGACATCGCGCCTGCCAAGTTGGAGCTTTATGATTCCCACCCGCCGCGCGAGGAGTTAGCCGCTTCCTTTGCCGAAGAGCTCGCACAAACCCGCCCGGAGTCAAACCCTTCCCGCGCGCTTTACGGCGCCTACCTGGAGTGGGTCTTTGAGGTTGCGCTGACTCAGCTGCCGGAGAACGTGGACGTCGTCCAGCACCGCGCCCGCGCGCTGTCCGTGGAGGAGCGCGGTGAGCAGGACGCCATCGAGCTTTCCGACGGCACCACCATCACCGCCGACGCCACCGTCCTGGCCTATGGCTGGCAGGTGCCCGCTCTGAGCGAATCCGAACGCGCACTGGCGGAGGCTGCGCACTCGGATCTGCATTGGGTGCGGCCAGATAACCCCGTCGAGCAGCCAGTGTCTGAGGTCCCCGCGGGCGAGAAGGTCCTGATCCGCGGCCTGGGCATGGGCTTCTTCGACATCATGGCGCTGCTCACCATCGACCGCGGTGGTGAATTTGTGGAGGATCCCTCCACGCGCTCCGGGCTGCGCTACGAGCCCAGCGGCGAGGAGCCGCACTTCATCGTCTCCTCCGGCCGCGGCTACCCTTATATCCCAAAGTCGGAATATCACGCGCTGCCGCCGAAGGCCGCGCTGACCCGTTTCCGCGCCGCGGTGGCCGCACTGGACCCGGAGATGGAGCTGGACTTCGGCACGCAGTTGCTGCCGCACATTCTGCGCGATGCCTACGCCGAGTACTACGAGAACCAGGCGCGGGTCGCGCCCAATACACTGCAGCGCCCCCTCGCGGATATCATCGCCACCATCGATACCACTGTGGTGGATGCCAACGACCTAGCAGGCATGGCAGACCAGCTCACCGCAGCCCTCGAGGGCTCCTCCGCGCAGCCTTTGGATCTTGCGCATTGGGCGAACCCGCTCGACGGTTTCACCGGCGGTGAGATCACCGAGTACATCGCCGAAGGCTTAGCGCGCGACATCATCGAGGCCGTCGCCGCCGCCGATTCCCCGCTGAAGTCCGCGCTCTGGGCCATCTCGGCCGCGCGCAAGCCCTCCTCGATTGCGGGTTCAGAAGGCCGGATGACATGGGAGTCCCGCACCAGCACGTACAAGGAGTTCATGGCCTTCGGACAGATGGTGGGCTCCGGCCCGCCGCTCTTCCGCACGCGCCAGCTGCTCGCGCTTGTCGACGCCGGCCTCGTCACCTTCTTAGGCCAGCGCCCCCAGCTGGAGATCGGCGAGAAGTTCACGCTGCACACCGCGCACGGTGAGGCTTCCTCGACCTGGCTTATCGACGCCTGGATGCACTCCCCCGACGTCCGCCGCGCCGGCGACCCACTGGCGGTATCCCTCAACGGGCGTGTTCGCGCGTTCGTCGACCATGGCCAGGCCACCGGCTCGCCGGAGACGACGTGGAACCGCCGCGTGGTCAACCCCGGTGGCATCGAGGACCCGCGCCTGCACATCGTGGGCATCCCCACCTATTCGCAGTGGCCGGACACCACCATTTCCCCCATGCCCGGCACGGATCCGCTCATGCTGCAGGAAACCGACCGCACGGCCGGCTCCCTGCTCAATTCCCTCTAACCACACACAGCGAAAGCGCCGAGGCTCAAAACCTTGGCGCTTCGGCGGTTTTAGTGAAGGGCGTCGAGGGCCTGCTCCAGGTCCGCGAGCAGGTCATCGATGGACTCGATGCCCACCGAGATGCGCACGAGGTCTGCCGGTGGAACAAGTTCGGAGCCTTCGGCGGAAATGTGCGTCATGTTCTGTGGGTGCTCAATGAGGGACTCGACACCGCCGAGGGACTCAGCCAGCGAGATGAGCTTGGTGTTGAGACAAATCTGGCGGGCGTGCTCCTCGCTGTGGAAGCGCACGGACATCATCCCGCCGAAGCCACGCATCTGCTTCTTAGCCAGCTCGTGGCCCGGATGCGAGGGCAGGCCCGGGTAGAGAACCTGCTTGACCTCCGGGCGGGATTCCAAGAACTCGGCCACGGCCTGCGCATTGGAACAGTGGCGGTCCATCCGCACTTCAAGGGTTTTGATGCCGCGGGCGGTGAGGTAGGCGTCGAAAGGCGAGGACACCGCGCCGACGTTGCCCTGGAAATACAGCAGGCGCTCATCCATCTCCGCGGAGTTGGTCACGACCGCACCGCCCAGCACATCCGAGTGGCCGCCCAGGTACTTCGTGGTGGAGTGCAGGACGTGGTCCGCACCCAACTCCAAAGGGTTCTGCAGGTAGGGCGTGGCAAACGTGTTGTCGACGACGACTTGGGCGTCGCCGGCCGCCTTAACAACCTCAGAGACTGCGGCGATATCCGTGATCGTCGTCGCCGGATTGGTCGGGGTTTCCAACCAGATCAGCTTGGTGTTTTCCTTGAGCGCCCCTTTAACCGCCGCGGAATCGGCGGTATTGACGATGGACAGCTCGATGCCCCACTCGCCGTAGTCATGATGCAGGAGGCGATACATGCCGCCGTAGGCATCGTTACCCAAAATCACGTGGTCACCTGGGCGGACGAGAATCCGAATGAGGGTATCGACGGCCGCCATGCCCGTGGCGAAACAACGGGCGTACTCAGCGTTCTCCAGCGCCGCGAGGGTCTTCTCCAGCGAATGAACGGTGGGGTTGGCCACGCGCCCGTACTCATAGCCGCCGCGCAACTGCGCGAGGCCGTCCTGTTGGTAGGTCGTGGAGGCGTAGATCGGTACGTTGATGGATCCCATGTAGGGATCCGGCTGGTAACCGGCATGGATGGAACGGGAGGAAAAGCCAAGAGTGCGGTTGTCAGTCATGAGGCACAATTCTAGACCAAGCTGTTCAGTCGCGGGAAAGACAAGCTTTTTATATTCAGCTCTCTTCCCTACCATCGGTAGGTGTCAGTCGTGAGCGATAGCAGAAAGGACACACGTGACCAGACCAACCGCATACCTAAGCGCTTCCTCCGAGCCAACCGACGGGGCTGTCGACGCGGTCACCCGCTGGTGGCAAACAGAAAACATGCAGTCCTGGCTCATCGACAAACCCATCGGCATCGCGCTCATCCTCATCGTCGCCATCATCGGCAGCTGGCTGCTGCGCCGGCTCATCACCAAGCTGGCTGATAACAGCATCAAGAAGGGCAAGCTCAGCTCGCCGCTCTCCCCGCGCAAAGCGCACAAAACAACCGACAAGGTCCTCGAGCAAACACAGGAGGCTCGGCGCACCTCCCGCATCCAGACCCTCGCCGGCGTTGGACGCTCCGCGGTTGCCATATTCGTCTGGGTCTGGGCAGCGCTCGCTATCTTGGACAAGCTCGGAGTCAACGTCGCCCCGCTCGTAGCCTCAGCCGGCGTGGTTGGTGTCGCCCTTGGTTTCGGCGCCCAGGCGCTGGTCAAGGATTTCCTGTCCGGCATTTTCATGCTCATGGAGGACCAGTACGGCATCGGTGACACCATCGACCTCGGAAACGGGGTCTTCGGCGACGTGGAGTCCATTTCCCTACGTATTACCACGGTCCGCGATATCGATGGCGCGCTATGGTACGTCCGTAACGGCGAAATCTTGCAGGTGGCCAACCATTCCGACCGCTACTCCGTCGCCCGCGTGCAAGTGCCCATCGCACTGAGTAACGACCCCACCCGCGCAGTCGATGTCATCACCTCCGCAGCAGAGGACGCCGCCCGCGACCCCGAAATCAAGGGCTTCATCCTGGCCAAACCTACGGTCAATGGCATGTCCGGTTTGGAAGTTGACCACATGTCCTACCGCGTTTCCGTCAAGACGCTACCGGGCAAACAATGGGATGTGCAGCGCGCGATGCAGGCGAAAATCCTCACCGCCATGCATACGGAAGGAATTACCACGCCCTACCCGCGAGGGATGACTATCTTTGATTTGGAAGAACCCAGCCTGACGCGAAAGGAAGATTAGGCGTGCAACCAACGAGCGTGTACGAAGCCGTCGGCGGAATGGAGACCTTTGAGAAACTCGTCGGCGGTTTCTATGCACAGGTGCGCGAGGATGATCTCATCGGACCGATGTACCCGCAGCAGGATTGGGAAGGCGCGGAAAAACGCCTGACCTGGTTCCTCGTGCAGTACTGGGGCGGACCCCAGCTCTTCTCAGAGAATCGCGGTCACCCGCGCCTGCGCATGCGCCACGCGCCCTACCCCATCGATATGGCTGCCCATGATCGCTGGCTCGAGCTCATGGGCAACTCGTTGGCGCAGATCGACGAGGAGACCATCCCGCCGGCCTACCGCGCGATGATTTGGGACCACATGGAACGGGTAGCGGAGATGCTCATCAACCGCGCACCCTAAAGCCCGAAGGCCTCCTTCACGGGCTTGGACACCAGCTCTCCCCCGCGGGTCATCAGACCATTGGCCAAGCCAGGGAAGCGCTCGACTGCACCGTCGAAGCCGCCGGCAGCCAGGGCGCGCATGTACGGCAAGGTCGCCGAGCCGAGTGCGCGCGCGGAGGTGTTCGCCACCGCGCCCGGCATGTTGGCAACACAGTAGAAGAGGGTGTCGTGCACCTTGAAGGTTGGCTCATCGTGCGAGGTCTTGTGGGAGTTCTCGAAGCAGCCGCCTTGGTCAATGGCAACGTCGACAAGCACGGCGCCCTTCTTCATGCGCTTAACCACATCCTCCCGAACCAACTTCGGGGCGGCAGCACCGGGTACGAGGACGGCGCCGATGACGAGGTCGGCGGCGAGAAGCTCCGCTTCCAGCGTGGCAGGGTCCGACACCAGGGTGCGCACGCCGCCCTGGTACTGCTCATCGAAGCGCTGCAGGACGTGTGGGTCGAGGTCGAGCACCGTGACTTCCGCGCGCAGGCCGTGCGCCATAGCCACCGCGGACGCGCCAACCTGGCCGCCGCCGATGACCACCACTCGCGCCGGTTGGGTGCCCGGCACGCCGGAGACCAGCAAGCCACGCCCACCCTGCGTGGACAACAGATGGTGAGTTCCCTCAATGACGGCGAGGCGCCCGGCCACCTGGGACATCGGTGTCAAAAGCGGCAGGGTGCCGCGGGCATCGGTAACCGTCTCATAGGCCACGGCGGTGGTTCCGGCCTCAACCAGGGCGTCCGTCAGCGGACGGTCCGCCGCCAGGTGGAGATAAGTGAAGAGCAGCAGATCCTCGCGCAGGTAGCCATACTCGGCCTCGAGCGGTTCTTTGACTTTGACCACCATGTCCGCCGCCCAGGCCTCCTTAGCGGTGGCGACGATGGTCGCACCCACGGCTTGGTACTCGGAGTCTGGGAAAGAAGCGCCTTCTCCGGCCCCAGTTTCCACTAGAACCTCATGGCCGTCTTTGATGAGTGCGTGCGCAGCGCTCGGGGTAAGAGCGACGCGGTTCTCGTTGTTCATGATTTCTTTGGGTGCCGCAATACGCATCGTGCGAGCTATCTCCTTTTATTGAAGAAACTGAATTCGACCCCTTAATAGTAACGCAAATCACGCTGCGTTGCGGGCGTAGAAACCACACAGTTTTCCCGCGGTGCTGTGCCCCGCCGCGGACTCTGCGGCGGCGAGGCTGGAGACGTTTTAGAACAAAGACAGCCGCGTGGAGTGATAAACACTGCCATAGGGCGCGTCGAGGCGCACCCACCGCCCCTTGCCCGCCACGCGCAGGTGGCGGGGGATATCGAGCGACGCAGCAAAGCCCGGGATGAGACCCAAACTCGTGCAGGCGAAGATCATCCGCATGGGAATCTCTACTTGGGTCTCCGCGCTCTCCACGGTGAGCACGGTTTGATTCAACAGGCTTTTCGGTGGTCCCATCGGACCGGAGAATTGCCGAGCTAACTGCCGGCCTTTATCCGCTAATTCACGGACGACGTCGACAGGCAATGAATCAATCTCTCGAAACCCCGTTGCCGGCGGCAAGGCCCCCGGCCATGAGGGGTCGCGCGCGGGGCCTAGGTCAAGCACCTCCGCCCCGTCCTCTTCAAGAAGGTGTTCGGGGGTGGTGCGGAGGGCGTCGAGAAGCGCCTGCGCCGACACCACTGCACCATCGCGGCCAACGTTGCCTTCGCAGCGCCGCGCTACGACGACGTCGAAGGGGGTCGTGACAAAAACCTCAACGTGGGTGGCGTCGTATTGACGCAAGCGCACCGTCGCTGAGGCATCCAGCCCCGTCGCACGAGCGAGGAGGGCCTGCAGCCCCACCCCGCCGTTGTGCAATGTCAGGGATTCACTCTCCATAATTGCGCTGGCCGCCTACTGCTCGTCCAACTCGACGACAGCATTTTCCAGGATGATGGTGCGCTCCTGCTCAGAAACCTCCCGCGGCATCTGCGTATCTGGATCAATTGTGACCTGTACGCAGTCAATAACGCAGGCAACCTGGCCCTGCGCGTCCTTGATCTTCTGGCGAGTGGTAAACGACGTGGTTCCAAGGCGCACCACCGTGGTCTCCACCGTCACCGTGCCGTGCCGTCCATCCCACTTGATGGGGCGAACATAGTCCGCGTCGATGTGGCGAACAAAAGCCACCATGTTTAGGCCACGTGAATAGAAGTGGTGCATGGCAAAGGCCAAGCGCGCCTCCTGTGCCAGCTCGATAAAGTTGGCGTTCATCATGTGGCCGTACATGTCGAAGTCCGACCAACGCACTCCCACGGTGAGCTCGTGGACGTTGTCCTTAGTCTCCTCCGACACAACATTCTGAGCGGGCATTCCAGAATCCTTCCGAAGATTTCCTTTGAGTGTTAGGGCTGAGCGGCCCTAGCGGCTGAGCTTGCGGTGGGTAACGCAAGACGGACGGGCGGCGTCCTCACCGAGGCGCTCGACCTTGTTCTTCTCGTAATCACCGAAGTTACCCTCGAACCAGAACCACTGGCCTTCCTCGACGTTGCCTTCCCAGGCCAGGATGTGGGTACAGGTGCGGTCGAGGAACCAGCGATCGTGGGAAATAACCACGGCACAGCCGGGGAACTTCTCCAGCGCGTTTTCCAGGGAGCCCAGGGTTTCCACGTCCAAGTCGTTGGTCGGCTCATCAAGGAGGATCAGGTTGCCGCCCTCTTTGAGGGTCAGGGCCAGGTTCAGGCGGTTGCGCTCACCACCGGAAAGAACCTTAGACGGCTTCTGCTGGTCCGGGCCCTTAAAACCGAATGCGGAGAGGTAGGCGCGGGACGGCATCTCGTTCTGGCCAACGTGGATGTAGTCCAGCCCATCGGAGACGACCTCCCACACGGTGGCCTCTGGGTCGATGTTTTCGCGTCCCTGGTCAACGTAGGAAAGCTTGACGGTCTCGCCGACGGTGACAGAACCGGAATCCGGCTCTTCCAGGCCCACGATGGTCTTGAACAGGGTGGACTTACCCACACCGTTCGGGCCGATAACACCGACGATGCCGTTGCGCGGCAGGGTGAAGGACAGGTCCTTAATAAGGACGCGACCATCGAAGCCCTTGGTCAGGTCCTTGACCTCCACAACCTTGTTGCCCAGGCGCGGCGGGGTCGGAATCTGAATCTCCTCGAAATCGAGCTTCTTGTACTGCTCGGCTTCTGCAGCCATCTCCTCGTAGCGCTGGAGACGGGCCTTGTTCTTGGCCTGGCGCGCCTTCGCACCGGAACGAACCCACGCGAGTTCTTCCTTGAGGCGCTTCTGCAGCTTCTTGTCCTTAGCACCAGCAACTTCGAGGCGCTCTGCCTTCTTCTCCAGGTAAGTGGAGTAGTTGCCCTCGTAGGGGTAGAGCTTGCCGCGATCAACCTCGCAGATCCAGCCCGCAACGTGATCGAGGAAGTAGCGGTCGTGGGTCACGGCCAGGACGGCGCCCGGGTAGGACTCAAGGTGCTTCTCCAGCCACTGGACGGATTCGGCGTCGAGGTGGTTAGTGGGCTCGTCGAGCAGCAGGAGGTCCGGCTCACTCAGCAGCAGCTTGGCCAGCGCGACGCGGCGGCGCTCACCACCGGACAGGTTAGTCACCGGGTCATCAGACGGCGGGCAGCGCAGCGCCTCCATGGCCTGCTCGATCTTGGAGTCAACCTCCCACGCATCCGCGTGGTCGAGCTCCTCCTGCAGCTTGCCCATTTCTTCCATGAGCTCGTCGGAGTAGTTGGTGGCCATCTCTTCCGCGATCTCCTCGAAGCGCTGCTTCTTCTGGAAAATCTCCCCGAGGCCTTCTTCGACGTTCTCGCGAACCGTCTTCTCCTCGTTGAGCGGCGGCTCCTGGAGAAGGATGCCGACCGTCTTGCCCGGGTCAATGAAAGCCTCGCCGTTGGAAGGCTGATCGAGGCCGGCCATAATTTTCAGGATCGAGGACTTACCTGCACCGTTGGGGCCCACGACGCCAATCTTGGCGCCCGGGTAGAAAGCCATAGTGACATTGTCCAAAATAACCTTGTCACCGATGGCCTTACGCACGTTTTTCATCGTGTAGATGAATTCGCCCATGTTTCACCCTTTACTTCTGTCAGGATTGGTCAATAACAGTACAAAGAGTACATCACATGGGCGGTGGTAGTCCCCCGTCCTTAGGCCATAGCTTCTTCTGGCGCCGGTTCTCGGTGAGGTTCGGCCGCACTCTGCGCTTGCTGACGATCCGCCGCAGTATCCTGCGGGGTATCTCCCGACTGCAGAGCAGCCGGCAATGCCTCATCCTCCGCAGTACTCGGCGGTGCCGTGTAATCCACATCCGGTACTGGCGGATTCTCCCCCAGCCAGAGGGCTTCGCTGCCCTCCTGGCCATAGGAGGTACCAATCTTGGTGGACGTAATGCAGAAACGGTTCAGGTCAAGGCCCACGTGGGCGATCTTGATATAGGTCCTGGAGCGCGTGGCCCCGTTCTTATCCTCCCACCGGTCCGTGACAATGGAGCCCATAACAAAGACCGGCATGCCCTTAAACAGGGACTTCTTAACGTTGATGGCGCACTGACCCCACACCTCACCGTCGATATAGTTAAGGTCCAGCTCCCGCCACACAGTCTTGCCCTCGTCATCCTTTTCCGGAACGCTGCGCGAGGAAGCAAAGCGGAGGCGGGCCTTGTACATGGTTTCGCTGATTTTGGTCAGGTGCGGGTCGTGAGTCAGGCGCCCCGTGAGTGAAATTGGGTATTGAGACATTGCGTGATTCCTTTGCTGTTTGTGGCTGGTGCTCTTTTCAATGCGAGGAAGCGATGTGCCTCCCGTACCTCGCATCATCGCCACCGATCAGCGCGCCCGCAATGGCCTCACTGCCAACCTGTGAATAACTTGTTGAAAGTATCAACAAAAAATCCGTTTCGCCTGGTAAGGACTCCTTTTCACGCACCCAGGGTGGGCACTCCCGCTAGTGCTGGCGGAAGGTGGAATCATCCCCTTCGCTCATTTGCTTGAGCATGGCGTTATAGCTTTCCAAATCAGCATCACCGTCAATATCTGCCTTAGCATCATGGCGCCGAGCGGTGGCACGATCCTCCCGCAGCCAGTCGAGGAAGAGCGAACCAAACACAATCACCAGCGGGAATTGGCCGAAGCCCCAGGAAATACCGCCGCCGGTTCGTTGGTCCGTGACAAAGTCCGGGTGCCACGGCAAGCTCAAGGACTCATAGAAGTCCAAGCCCAGAATGACTTGCATCTGCATGAGGTAGACGCCGGCAAAAAGGTGCAGGGGCATCGACACGAAGAGGATGAGCAGGCGAATGCCCGTCGGCGCGCGCCACGGCAACGGGTCCGGGCCAATAACCTCCCAGTAGTAGATGTAGCCAGAGATCAAGAAGACCCAGTTCATAATCACGTGCCCAGCGTGTTCCGAAATAGCGAGCTCATAAAAGTTCGGGAAAAGGTAGAGCACGTAAAGGAAAGCCAGGAACTGCACAACGTTGACCGCCGGATGCGTAAGAATGCGCAAGGTACGGGCCTTGGTGAGGGCGACGGCAGCGTCGTGAAGCGTGGGCTTGCCCGGCTCCCCAGGCTCAAAAGCTTCCATCACTAAGGTCACCGGAGCGCCGAGCACAAGGCACAGCGGGACTGCCATGGACAGAATCATGTGCACCAACATGTGCATGGAGTACAGCGCCGGCATATACAAGCCGATGCCATTGCTCATGATCAGCGTCATACCCAGCGCTCCCACGAGGAACCACGCAGTGCGTCCTGCCGACCACGTCAGCCCGCGGCGCTTGAGGCGCCACAGCGCGTACAGGTAGAAGCCGGCCAGCACGATCCCCAGCGAGCCAAACATGAGATCAAAGCGGAACATGGTCCACACGTTGGTGGCGGTGGGGGCGTCGAAAAGCTCATAGCCCAGCAGGATCTGCATGGCGTTGAGATTCGGGTCCCGCGGCGGCGGGGGCGGCGTACGGCCCATCGAGATGGCCACGCCAACGGTCGCCGCCATGATGAGAACCTCAACCACAGCCACCCTGGTAAACAGGCGCGGCGAACTCTTCAAGTGAGGGATGGTAACCCGTCGGTGCACGAAGCCGATGGCCGCCAACACCACGGTGAGCACCGCTTTGCTCAGCACCAACAGGCCGTATCGAGTAGTGAACAGATCCCCGAACTCAACGCGAATCAGCGCATTAACTACGCCTGTAGCTGCCAGCCCCACGATGGAGAACAACGCGACCGTGGAATAGCGACGCACCGCCACGCCCATATCTGGGCCAAGGCGGCGGCCATGGGCGATGAGCCCCATGAGTCCACCGACCCAGAGCATGATGAAGAACAGGTGCAGCAGCAGCGAGTTCGTACCGTAGTCATGATCGCCGCCGGAAGCCGAGTGGCCCTCCATCCCGAGAGGCACCGTCAGCAACAAGGACAAGAAAAACGTTCCGACTTGGCCCGCCCATGTGCGTGCGACAAAACCAGATACGGCAACGACCACTGCGATTGCTGCGGTGAGCAGCCAGACTTGCGACGCCGCGATCTGCCCCACTGCCATGCCCATCAGCTCTGGGTTGAGAACCTTGGCCAACGGGGTACCGGTGAGATCCGACATGACGAGAGGGACCTCTAATAAAGACACCACCGCGGCGCCCACCGCCGCCCATGCGCCGGTCCGTGCTGCGATGTGCCCATCGACGGTGAGCGTGGCCTTGATGAGACGCTCGTTGTCCTTATCCGGTACCGCCGGGTAGATAAAGAAGGCGCTCGACATAAAGGAGCCGATGGAAAGCGCCATGAGCATCCACGCGATAGCGCGGAAGAAGGGCAGGCCGAACGTTGTCATGCGCCCTGGGTCGGGGATGCCTAGGGCGGCGAGCGAGTCCGCAAGAAAGAACAGAGAAATGATTCCGCCCACGAGGCCCGCGAAGACGACGAAAGAAAGATTCAACAAGCGGGAAGGCTGCGCTCCCGACGTCGAGCGCGCCGCCCCCCGAAAGCGCTGTGAGCTGGGAGTTTCTTTCTCAGTGTGCATGGTGGGCAGTCTACCGTCACGGAGGTTCTCTTACCTAAAAAGTAGTTTTTTCTAAGCTTTCGGGTAGTCTGCTCTTATGGACTCTCGCCAGCTTCACCATTTTCGGTCCGTTGTGGACCACGGTTCATTCACGCAAGCTGCGGAAGCACTGCAGCTCACGCAACCTTCTTTAAGCCTGACCGTGCGCAAACTTGAAAAGGATCTCAACGTGAAGCTGCTCTCCCGCGGGCGCGGTGGAGTCCGAACCACAGAGGCCGGAGATTACCTCTATGGCGTCGCTACCTCGATAGATTCCCTTCTTACCACCGCCACCACGCGCCTTGCCGAAATTGCATCCGGCAGCGCGGGCTCGGTGACGTTATGCTCCGCCCCTGAGTTCAACTGGCTTTATATGCCTGAGATTCTGTGCCGCATGCGCCAGCGCGCGCCGGAGGTAAGTGTTTCCTTAAAGGACTTAGAACCAACCGCCACGTTGAGAGAGGTCCTGGATGGCTCAGCGGAGTTAGGAATCCTCCTCACCACTAACCCACAGCGCTTCCGCCAAGACTACGGCGCGCAGCTCACCATTGACTGCGCCGCAGAAATTGAGGTGCGCGTCGCGCTCCCCGAGAGGCTTAAAGGCTTGCCCGACCCCGTGCGGTTGACCGACCTGAGCGCTGAGACCTGGCTCTTGCCGCCGCGCTGGCCGGAACTCAGCGGTTTGCCGGAAGCAATGGATCAGGTGTGGGCTAAGTCGGCATTAAGCAAGCCCGTCACGGTCCAAGAAGTTCCCACGTTGCAAACGGGGTTGCCACTCGTGGCGGGCGACTACGGCATCAGCCTCCTGCCGCACACCGCGCAGGCTTTAGGCCAGCAGGGAGTCCACTTCCGGCGAATCGCGGAAGCCCTCCCGACCGTGCAGGCGCTCGTCATCCACCGCGCGGACCGTGCGCTGAGCCCAGCGGCGCGCACGCTTAACGACGTCCTCCTCAACGCCAACGCCGAGCCAACGCCAGCGGTAGCCCGATAATCGGACTACACGCCCCAGTGCGTTATGATGGCGCGGTACGCCTCCATAGCTCAGTGGATTAGAGCAGTGGGTTTCTACCCCATGTGTCGCGGGTTCGAATCCTGCTGGGGGCACGCAGGTCAGGGCCACTTTTTGGGTTTTTATTAAGCCTCGGAAAGTGGCCCTTGGGCACAATTTAGGCACACTTTTATGGACATCACCCTCGCGACTTTTGACCACGCTCCACAATCCGCGCTGCGCGGAATGCGCTTCAGCAATGCCTGGGGGACGTCACCAAGCTATGCGGAGTCACGCCGCGGAGTGCTCACCGGGCAGTACCCGCAGCGCGGAGCCACAACGCGCATCACGGATATCTTTGCGGCAGCTGGCTTCGAGGTTCGGGAGGACACCAGCCCCGCATCGTCACGGGTCTTTCGGCTTCTTGAGCAACCAGACCCCCACGTGTTGGATGATCTCGATGGCGTCGTGGCAGTGTGTTCCCTGCAGGAGGATAAGGCCGCGATGTCTTTCCTGTGGCCCGGGGTTGCAGAGTCCGGGGAGTGCACTGAGCTTGTCTCCCCGCTCGACCTAGCTCCTACCCTCGCGGCGATCGCGGGACTTGATGTGCGCCCCAACGCGCCCTTGTCATTCGACGGGCTCAATTTGGTGCCGGTCCTCCGTTATGGCGCTTCCGGGCACGGGGCTCTCTTCTTCGACTACGGAGTGCGCATGCAGGACGCCGTGCTTGTCGACGGCACCGCTACCCCACCCAGCGCCCTGCCGCGTCTGCGGGATGAGTGGGAAACGTGGAAGCGCTTCATGGCGATGGGTCCGCTGCAGTAATTTGCAGAAGTTACCGATTACTCCACTGGAATGACGACCCAGAGGATGAGGTAGAGCAGAATTCCTGAGAAGCCCAGCAGCGTGGCAACAACGAAGAGGATTCGCACCAAGGTCGGGTCGAGGTTGTAGGTCTGTGCGATGCCGCCGCACACGCCTCCGAGCATCGTGTCAGTTGTGGAACGGGTCAAACGTTGGTTGTTCATGATGTCTCCTTTCACTGTCCATTATCCAGAGTTGGGCCGAAGGGTTCATCGGTGTTTACCCTGATTTAGACCCTGATTGCTCTACGCTGGGTGGAAACTTCCCACCCTGAGAGAAAGGACGCCGTTTCATGGCTCACTCCCCCGGGCTGCCCGCCCCTACCCGCTCCTCGTATGCGCTGCTGACCGGCGCTAGCCAGGGCATTGGCGCTGCGATGGCCAAGGACCTAGCCGCCCGCGGCTACAACGTCATTCTCGTTGCCCGCCGCGAAGACGTCCTTGGATCCATCGCCGCGGACCTGCGCTCGCGCCACGAGGTGGACGCCATCGCGCTGGCAGCGGACCTCTCCGAGGTCGCAGACGTGGACCGCGTCATCGAGTTCATGGCGGGCAAGGAAATCTCCATCATCGTCAACTCGGCGGGCATCGCCAGCTTTGGCAAGTTCATGGAGCAGGACTGGGATTATGAAACCCGGCAGTTCGACCTCAATGCAAAGGCCGTTCACCGCCTGACGCGCGCCGCCCTTGAGCAAATGCTGCCGCGACGCAGCGGCGCTATCTGCAACGTGGGATCGGCCGCGGGCAACGTCTCCATCCCGAACAACGCCACCTACGTGTTCACCAAGGCAGGTGTTAACGCGTTTACGGAGGCCCTGCACTACGAGCTCAAGGGCTCCGGCGTGACCTGCACGCTGCTTGCCCCCGGCCCGGTGCGCGATGCCGTCATCCCCGAAGAAGAGCAATCCATCGTGGACAAGGTAGTCCCGGATTTCTTGTGGACCACCTATGAGTCCTGCTCCGAAGAGACCCTGGAGGCCATGGCCCGCAACCAGCGCCGCGTGGTCCCTGGGCCGCTATCAAAAGCAATGAACGCGTTGGGCAAGATTGTGCCCACCCCAATTGCTGCACCGCTCATCGGCAGCTTCTATTCCAAGATGGCCTAGGACATAAAAATGCCCGCTCTCCTCCGTGGAGAGCGGGCATTGCTTTACTTGCCTTGGAGCGGCGATTGCTCCGCGATAGCCTTCTGTGCGGCCTCCTCCCGGGCGAGCTTGCGCTCTACCCAGAACTCGGCGTTCTTGATGCCCAACGCTTCTGGGTCAAATTGCGGGTCCTTGCCAGCTGCCTTCTGTGCGCTGTAATCCTTGAGGCACTTGAGGGCCGGGACCTGTAGGAAGAGGATGGCGATGATGTTGAGCCACGCGGTCGCGCCAACGCCGATATCGCCCAGCGCCCAGGCAGCACCCGGAGTCGTCGTTGCGCCAACAACCACGGACACCACGAGGAGAATGCGCAGGAGCCACACCAGCGCGCGGCGGGCGGTCTTGTTGCTGATCCAGCGGTTGAAGTAGGTCAGGTTGACCTCCGCCATGTAGTAGTACGCCAGAACGGTGGTAAAGGCGAAGAAGGCAATAGCGATGGCAATGAAGCTCGGGCCGAAACCTGCCAACAGGGTGTCCAGACCGTGCTGGACAAAGCCCGGACCGACCTCGACCCCATCCGGGATTGCACCGGCGTAGCGCACTGGGCCATCCTCCGACTCGCCTTCGAAGACCTTGTACATGTCCGTAGAGATAATGATGAAGGCAGTGGCGGAGCACACGAAGAGGGTGTCAATGTAGACCGCGAAGGCCTGCACGAAGCCTTGCTTGGCTGGGTGGGATACCTCCGCAGCTGCGGCAGATTGCGGGCCGGTACCTTGGCCTGCCTCGTTGGAGTAGATACCGCGCTTCACACCCCACATGATGGCCGAGCCCAATAGGCCGGAGAAAGCCTGCTCCGCACCGAAAGCGGACTTAAAGATCATGCCGAAGACCTCGGGGATCTGGTTGAAGTTCATGATCAGGATGATGATGGCAAAGAGGATATAGGCGCCGGCCATGAACGGGACCACGAGGGACGCGAAGTTAGCGATGCGCTTCACACCACCAATAATGATGATGGCGAGGATTCCGCCCAGAATCACGGCAGACCAACCGACCTCAACACCCCAAGCGTTCTGAACGGCCGCAGCCACGCCGTTAGCCTGAATGCCGGGCAGGAAGTAGCTGGTGGCAAGGATCATCGCAATAGCGAAGACGATTCCATAGACCACCATGAAAGGACCGGCCTTGGTGTGCTTATAGGCCTTCTCAATGTAATAAGCCGGACCACCGCGGTATTCGTCGGTGTCTTGGTCCTTCTCCTTATAAACCTGCGCCAAGGTACATTCCACGAAAGAAGTTGCGGAACCGAGCAGAGCCACCGCCCACATCCAGAACACGGCACCTGGGCCGCCGAAAGCGATGGCGGTTGCAACGCCCGAAATGTTTCCCACGCCAACGCGGCCCGCCAGGGAAATCATCAGCGATTGGAAGGACGAGACACCTGAATCGGAGCTTTCGCCGTCCTTCAGCTGCTTAATCATGTCCGGAATGCAGCGCACCTGTAAGAACTTGGTGGCCAGGGTGAAATAAATTCCCGCGCCGAGGCACAGGAAGACTAATGCTGGTGACCAAATTAATGAGTTGAGAGTGTCAAGAAAGGCTGACATCGGTAGGTTTCCGTCCTTCGATATATGTGAGTGCCATCACTTTAAAGGCTGACCTAATAATGTCCCATCTCCCAAGGCTTTGGTGAGAGAAATCATGAAAAAGTTCAAAAAGCCCTCGACACTGCCCCTCAATGCCAACCAGAAAACCCCAGAACACCTCGATAAAAAGGCACCTTCCACAACGAGACCCCTCCTCACCCCCATTTACCCCCATCTCAGCCGACTAGGGCACCTCCCAAACCATGACCGAAGAGAAACTATGGTGGAAGCCATGAGTGATATCCCCGCCAAAAATGACCGCCTCGTCTGGATCGACTTGGAGATGACCGGACTTGAACCGCAGCGCCACGTAATCGTGGAAGTCGCCGCCGTCATCACGGACGCCGAATTAAACATCCTCGACGAGGGCCTCGACCTCGTCGTGCACGCTACAGAGGAAGAACTGGCGGAGATGGATGACTTCGTCACCGAGATGCATGCGAAGTCCGGTCTCGACAAGGAAATCCGGGAATCCACGATCACTATCGAAGAGGCGGAGGAAGCGGTACTGAAGCTCGTCGAGAAGCACTGCGACGCCAACCACCCTGCTCCCCTTGCAGGCAATTCCATCGCCACGGACCGCACCTTCATTCGCGAGTACATGCCGCGCCTGGACGCCGCGCTGCACTACCGAATGATTGACGTTTCCACGATTAAGGAACTAGCACGCCGCTGGCACCCGCGGGCATACTACAACCAGCCACAAAAGGGCATGGCACACCGAGCCCTGCAAGACATTATTGAATCCATTCGAGAGCTCGACTTCTACCGCCGCAGCGTATTCCGCACGGACGACGGCCCCTCCACCGCGGAAGCGGAGGATCTTAAGGCTGCCACTACCGATGACTACCAGGCGTTTTTGTAAATTCAACGAGGTGAGTTAACCTGTATCTCGTTGCTTTCAGGCAACGATGGTGGCTGTAGTTCAGCTGGTAGAGCACCAGGTTGTGATCCTGGGTGTCGCGGGTTCGAGCCCCGTCAGCCACCCCGAATGTGCCCCGCGTCCTGTTCCGGCAGGACGCGGGGTAATTTTTTATGCCCACCAACCTTAAGCATGTTAGCCTTACCTAAACTTAGAGCATGTGGGCTTCTGTCCTCACAGAAGATCTAAGCTCATGAAGAGATAGCAAGGATAGTGATAACAATGGCTGACCAGGGCAAAGAGGCAGCGCCGAAGCGCAAACCCCGCAAGGCACATGAAGCGACCGTAACTGGCCGCCGCCAAGTATCTCCAGACCTGGTTCGGTTACACATGAACTCTCCAGCATTCATAGGCAAAGAGCTGGAGTTTACAGATCACTACATCAAGCTGTTGTTCGTGCCAGAGGGCGCCGATTACTCTTGGCCTTTTGATATTCAGCAGATTCGCGCAGAGCAACCGCGCGATAAGCAGCCGATTCTCCGCACCTACACCCTGATCAACGTGAACTCAGAAACCGGGGATTTTGACATCGATTTTGTGTCCCACGGTGATTCCGGCCTGGCTGGCCCCTGGGCACGCAGAGCCGAGGTTGGAGAGAAGCTCGGTTTCCTCGGCCCTGGTGGCGCGTGGGGACCAACCGAAGACTATGAGCACTTTGTGTTCGCCGGCGACGAGTCTGCAGCACCGGCCATCAGCGCTGGCTTGAAGCGGCTTCCCGACGGCGCGACTGCGACTGCATATATCGAGATCGAAGCCGAAGACCGCACGTTTGAACTGCCCACCCGCGATGGCGTGGAAATCACCTGGGTAGTCCGCAATGGCGCTACCCACGGTACTGAGCTATCCCGTGTGGTCCGCGCGGCTGGTATCCCCCAGGAGAAGAAAACCGGATGGTTCATCCACGGAGTCGCCGAAATGATCAAAGAGCTTCGTCGCTTCCTTTTCGTTGAATCAGGGATTCCCAAGGAAGACGTTTCTATCTCTGGCTACTGGCGTATCGGAATGACTGAGGACCAGTGGCAATCCTCCAAGCGTAATTTCAACGCAGAGATTGAGGCCGAGGAAGAACGAGCTAAGGCCTAACGTTTGTTTTCACGTTAGACTGCGGCAATGATCGATTTCACCGACACCGCCGACGTCGTTGCTCCCCAGCTTCTGGGCACGGTGCTCACGCACAACGGCGTTTCGGTGCGCATCACGGAGGTCGAGGCTTACCTCGGCGCAGACGATGAGGCCTCTCACACCTTCAACGGCCGCACCCCGCGCAACGCCGCCATGTTCGGCCCACCCGGCCGCCTCTACGTCTACATGTCCTACGGCATCCACCGGAACGGCAACATCGTCTGCGCGCCCGAAGGAACCGGTCAGGGTTGCTTGCTCCGCGGCGGGGAAGTCATCGACGGAGTAGACCTTGCCTACCAACGCCGGGGCGACACGGAATTTCATAACCTCGCCCGCGGACCCGGCAACTTGGGCAAGGCCTTAGGTTTCCGCCTCGAGGACAACGGCACGCCCATTCGCCTTAAACAACGCGATAAGGAACCTGAGTGGGTCCGCGGGCCGCGCATCGGCATCTCAAAGAACCAGGACGCCGCCCTGCGGTTTTGGATCCCCTTCGACAAGACAGTGTCTCGACGTCGCGGGCTCCCCCGCTAACCCCTACCGGTGTATGAGTCTCAGGACTCATACACCGCATGTGGGCTCATGCACCGTATCTTTAAGCCAAGGTTGCCCGCACCAGCTCCGCTGCCTGCGAGGGGGTCTTGCCCACCTTCACACCGGCCGCTTCCAGCGCCGCCTTCTTGCCTTCTGCCGTACCAGAACCACCAGACACGATGGCGCCAGCATGCCCCATCGTCTTGCCCTCCGGCGCGGTAAAGCCTGCGATATACGCAATGACCGGCTTTGTGACGTGGTCCTTGATATAGGCAGCGGCATGTTCCTCTGCATCACCGCCGATTTCACCGATCATGATGATCGCCTCGGTATCGGGATCATTCTGGAAGGCCTCAATCGCTGAAATGTGCGTGGTCCCGATAATCGGATCACCGCCAATTCCTACGCACGTACTAAAACCAATATCGGATAGCTCGTACATCATCTGATACGTCAAGGTGCCCGACTTCGACACCAAACCAATCTTTCCTGGGTTCGGCGCAGTCTCTGCCGGAATAATGCCCGCATTGGATTCACCCGGTGTGTAGAGCCCCGGACAGTTCGGCCCAATGATGCGTGTTTTGGACTCTCGTCCCAGCGCATAGAGCTCAGCGGTGTCCTTCACCGGAATTCCCTCCGTGATGATGACCACGAGTTCAATACCGGCACGGATGGCTTCTTCCGCGGCGTCCTTAGTGAATTTTGCCGGCACAAAAATCACGGTGACGTTGGCCTCTGTCGCCTGCATGGCCTCACGCACGCTGCCGAAGACGGGAATCTCGCGCCCGTCAATATCGACGCGCTCACCTGCCTTGCGCGGGTTGACCCCACCCACAATGTTGGAGCCGGATTCCAGCATGCGGCGCGTATGCTTCATGCCTTCGGATCCCGTCATGCCCTGCACGATGATCCGCGAGTCTTTGTTGAGAAAAATCGACATGTCTACTCCTAGTTCGCCAGCTCCGCAGCCCTGCGGGCGGCAGCATCCATGGTTTCTACCTGCTCCAGTTTGGGCAGGTATGCGTCGTTAAGAATCGTGCGTCCAAGTTCCGCGTTGTTGCCGTCGAGGCGCACCACGAGAGGCTTGGGCTCAATTCCCTCCGAGTCCAAGATCTTGTAGGCCTGCACGATGCCCTTGGCCACTTCATCACAGGCGGTAATACCGCCAAAGACGTTGACAAAGACCGCTTTCACCTGCGGATCACTAAGAATCACTTCGAGCCCGTTGGCCATCACTTCAGCGTTAGCGCCACCACCGATGTCTAGGAAGTTCGCGGGCTTCGGTTGCGAAGAAAGGTCCTCGCCGGCATAGGCCACAACGTCGAGCGTGGACATCACAAGGCCAGCACCATTGCCGATAATCCCCACGGAACCATCGAGCTTCACGTAGTTCAGCCCCATCTTTTGCGCCTTGAGCTCCAGTGGATCGGTCGCGCCATGGTCTTGGAGGTCGCGGTGCTCTGAGTGACGGAACTGCGCGTTATCATCCAGCGTAATTTTCCCATCGAGCGCAATGATCTCACCGCTCGATGTCTTGACCAGAGGATTAACTTCCACCAGCGTGGCATCTTCCTCGGTATAGACCGTGTAGAGCTTCTTGAACACGGGCACGAGCTTGGCGACGTCCCCCTCATCAAACCCGGCCTCATATGCCATGTCCCTAGCGAGGGTGTCCGTCATACCGTCGAGTGGGGAGAAGCTGCGCTTAATCAGGGCATCCGGGCGCTCTTCGGCGAGCTTTTCAATCTCTACGCCGCCCTCCTTGGAGAGCATGGCTAGGTAGCGCCGCTTGGTGCGGTCGAGGAGGATCGAGAAGTAATACTCCGCCGCAATGTCCGCGCCTTCGGCCACCATAACCTTGCGCACGGTGTGGCCTTTGATCTTCAGGCCCAAAATCTCGTTGGCCTTTTCCGCAGCTTCCGCGGGGCTATGCGCGAGCTTGACTCCCCCGGCCTTGCCGCGTCCGCCAGTTTTAATTTGCGCTTTGACCACGACCACCGGTGTCCCCAACTTCGCGGCTGCTTCTTCAGCCTGCACAGCTGAGGTCGCAACGATGCCTTTGAGGGTGGGAACGCCATGAGCTTCAAAGAGGTCTCGAGCTTGGTACTCGTAGAGATCCACTTCTGCCTCCATCTTTGCAGTGAAAACTAGTTCTCCACAAGATTCACCAAAACAAAGACGTGATGCAAACCACTTTACAAAAGCTAAAGCGTTACGCTTCACACACTTTGCACTCCGTACGCATGCGCCGCAACGCTGCCCGTTATAGCCGTTTGAACCACCGGCAAAGAATTAGCTGATTTAGCTTTCGGGGGCACCCTGGTCGGCAACGTCGATAAGCGCCGCCGCCCCAGGAGAGCTACTGATTAGCGGTAGCGTTGCCCGCAGACCAAGAAGCCCAGTCCATGTTCCAATCACCCAGACCATCGAGCGGGCTCAGCACGCCACCGCCGGTATTGGAGACCCTCACAATATCGCCGCGCTTGACCGTGTTTTGGAACCACTGAGCAGCCTCAGTAGTCACGTTGATGCAGCCGTGAGACTGGTTGTAGCTACCCATCGCACCGACAGCCCACGGCGCTGCGTGGACATAGATTCCGGAGTAGGACATCTGGGTTGCCCACTGAACGTCAGTCCTGTAGCCGCCGGCGTCGAGAGCCAGGCCGAAGGTAGTGGAGTCCATAACGAGGGACGGGTACTCGTCACCGATGACATAGGTTCCGTTCGGGGTATCCCACTGGCCATCCCTACCCATCGAGACAGGCAAACGGCGCAGCACTTCACCGTTTTTGAACACCGACATCATCTTCGTGTTGTTGTCGATCAGCGCGATGACGCGGTCACCAATGGTGAAGTTAGTGGAAGCATCCTCGCCGCCGTAGATGCCGCCGCCGAGGTTGCGGCCGTACAGGTCGACATCGACGGTCACTTTCGTGCCGGGTTCCCAGTAGTTTTCCGGGCGCCACCGCACTTCCTGGTTGTTGACCCAGTAGAAAGCACCTTCAACGGCAGGCTCGGTCTTGACTGTGATTGCCTCTTCGGCCGCCTTGCGGTCGGTGACGTAGTTTCCGAATCGCACGCCGATGACCTGGCCAACCCCCACCTCAGAATCCGGTATCGGACTCAAGGCCACTTCGGACACGCCTGCTGCCTGCGGAGTGGTGAAGGTGATGGTTTTATGGGTGCCGTCCTTGTCCGTGGCGTCGATGGTGTAGGTGCGGTTATACCCCAGCACTTCGGCGCTCTTCCACGTCTTCGAATCAGATGACAGCTCATCGTCCACTTCGATGCCGGCTTCGTTGGTCATTGTCACCGACTTAAGCCCGGCCGGGGACGTAACCTCAACCGGCTTGGAGGGATCTACGTCGCTCGCACCATCCTTGACGGAAAACTTCAGCTGCTTCGCCTTGGCGGCTGCCGACGCCGATGCTTCCGCCGAAGCGCTCGCTTTGACGTCAGCCTCCGATTGGGCAGTGGCCGGACCGGAATCCGCGGCACCACCAATGGTGCAGGCGGTTAAGAGTGAAGCGGTCGCAACGATACTCGAGAGAAGCATTGCGGGACGTGCGGAAGGGAATAGAGAATGCACACAAACCCCTAGCTCATAGAAAGACACAGACAATAATAAGAGTGCACATAGACTAACCGCACACGCACCCTACGAACCAGTTAGCGCCACCGCTCTTAACCGTTTCGTTACCCACCCGTCAGACTTCCACACCCGCGACTCTTTGAGAGAAGCATTTAGCCATGGCATTAATCGCGGAAAACACCCATTTACCTGGCGATTTTACCTTTTTACGAAGAGGGTGTTAAAGTTACATCTCGTTGCACGGCAGGCACTGAGGAAATCAGAGCCGGTCAGAGACACCAAGCGCCATTAGCTCAATTGGCAGAGCAACTGACTCTTAATCAGTGGGTTCGGGGTTCAAGTCCCTGATGGCGCACAGTTTAAGCCCCTCACCCCCGTGGTGAGGGGCTTTTCCGATCCTAGCCCAAGACCTCGAGCTGCTGCGTTTTGGGGCGCCACCACGCGGCCTGCGCCGCCGTGAATTCCTTGTGCTCAAAGGTCGAGATTTCATCGAGCGCCCGCATATACTCCGGCACCATCGCTCGCGGCAGCCGCAGCCCCATCGTCAGGTGCGGGGTCCACCGCGGGCCCCTCCCCTCCGGGTTCGAGGCACTGAGGCGGCGCGCGGCGGATTCCAGCTCATCCGTGGTTTCTAAAAGCCACGCCACGGTCTGTTTACTCTTCGTCCCAAAGACCACCGTGCCCACGCGGCGAAAGGCCGCGGGCAGAAGCGGCGGGAGCAGGTTGCGGGCCTCGTCGACGACTGCGGTCTCGAGCGCCGGCGCGAACGTCACCGTAATGTGCGGGCGCTGGTGCTGCACCGGAAAGCCACGCTGAGCCAGGGCAGCATAGACGTCCCGGATGGTGTTTTCATCCTCCGGGGTGAGGTATAACAGGAGGTTCTCGGGCGAATTTCGGCTCACACGGCCCGAGTCTAACTAACCTCCCGCAGCGCCACGACGGGTTGCCCGCGGTGGTCCAGCACATCCGTCTCTACGCCGTAGACCTCGCGCAAGAGTTCCTCCGTGAGCACCTCCCCCGGCGCGCCATGGGCGCGGGCCTTGCCACCGTGGAGCACGACGAGCTGGTCGCACATCCGAGCCGCCAGGTTGATGTCATGAATCGCCACCAACGCGAGGCTGCCTTCCTCCCGAGCTTTTGCCCGCACGCGACCCAAGACGAAGAGCTGGCGGTTGAGATCGAGGGCGGAGGTGGGTTCGTCGAGAAGCATGAGCCCAGGGGTCCCCACCAGCATCTGCGCCACGGCGACGAGCTGGCGTTGGCCGCCGGAGAGCTCGTTGAGGTAGCGCTGCGCAATGTCGTCGAGCCCCATGGAGTGCAGGACCTCGGCGGTGCGGGTGATTGGGTCCTCGCACGCTTCGCGTCGCGCCGCAATCAGCACCGCCTCAAACGCGCGCAGCGCCGCGGTGTGCGGCAGGCCCTGCGGCACATAGCCGATGAGCTGGCGGCGCCGCTGTCCGCGCGGGCTCTGGCCGTCGACGCGAAAGTCCACCGTGCCGCCCCGCGCGCGGTGCACGCCGGCGAGCGACTTAATGGTGGTGGTCTTGCCGGACGCGTTCGGCCCCAGCAGCCCCACGACCTGCCCGCCGCGCAGGGTGGGAAGGCTCAGCCCGTCTACCACCGTGCGCGAACCATAACCGGCGGTCAGATCGGAGATGGTGAGTTCTACGTCCACAATGCCCTCCTCCGGGTCATGACGATGGCGATGAAGAATGGCACGCCTAATAGAGAGGTGACGATGCCGATGGGGATGGCCAGCCCGGGCTTAATCAGGAGGCTGAGCGCGTGGGCGGCGCACATCACCGCCGCGCCCGCGGCCATGGAGGCCGGTACGAAATAGCGCTGGTCCTCACCCACCAACATGCGCGCGATGTGCGGGCCCACCAGGCCGATAAAACCGATGATGCCGGCGAAAGCCACGGTGGTGGCCGCGACGAGCGAGACCACGACGAGAACAATCACGCGTAGGCGGGAGGTGTTGATACCGAGGGCGGTGGCGCGGGCGTCGCCAAGCCGCAGCGCCGTTAGCCGCCACGACAGCGCTCCCAGGATGGGCAACGCCACCGCAAGCACGCCGGCCAGCACGGCGTTGGCCTGCCAGCTAGCGCGGGTGAGCGAACCCATGGACCAGAAAACGATCTGTTGGAGAGCCTCGCTGGAAGAGCGGTATTGAATGAGCGCCAGCATGGCCTGGAAGAAGAAGACGAGGCCGATGCCGAGCAGCACCATCGTCTCGGACTTCGCACCGCGAATAACGGCGGCAACGACGATGATGGCTGTGGCCAGCGCCGCCGACAGCCACGCGATGAGTGCGAGGTTGAACTGCGGTTGGGCCAGAAGCTGCCAACGCAACACGATGGCGCTGGCTCCGCCGAAGGCAGCCGCCGCGGAGATGCCGAGGGTAAAGGGCTCCGCCAGCGGATTATCCAGGATGGTCTGCATCTGCGCGCCAGCCAGTGACAGGCTGGCGCCGATAAGCAGCGCCATGACGGCCATAGGCAGGCGCAGGCTCCACAGGACTGTACGCGTTTGCTTGTCGACGCCTCCCGGATCCACCATCCCCCGCAGCACCTGCCCCGGGGTGAGGTCGATGGCGCCAACGATCACGCTAAGAACGAATGCGGCGAGCGCTACGACGATAAGCCCAGCGACGATGGCGATGCGGCGGCGGGTCACGCGGGAGTGCTCGCGTGCGAGGGCCTCCACGGGAAGCACCGCGGTTTCTGCGTGCGTGGTCGGTTCAGGGCTTGCCGAGCGCGCGGTTGAGGTGAGAATGCTCATGACTAGTTGGTGCTGAAGAAGGTTCCGTCGCCGGGGACGGGCGAGTATTTCTCTTGGGCTTCGGCCCATTCTTTCTGAACGTTGACGTCTGCGTAGTCCTCTGGGTGGAGCCACGCGGCGATCTGAAGGAGTGCCAGGTAGTTGAAGGGCGAGTTGTAGAACTGGTGCCACAGGCCGTGGAGGTTGTGCTCCTTGACGGCAGAAAGATCCTCAAAACCAGGTTGGACGCCGGCCAGCGAAGCGGCGCTCTCGTGGGCATCCTTTTCGCTGATGCCATAGCCGGCGGCAGCGAAGCCGGTGTGGCCCTTTGCGTTATCCACTTTGGCGGACCAGTCGCCGCCGGTGGCAATGATCATGTCGGGATTGGCGTCGATGACCTTCTCCGGGGTCAGCGCGCCGGACTCACCCTCGATGATGCCGTCTGCCACGTTCTTTCCACCGGCGACGTTGACCAGCTCAGAAATGTTGGAGTCATTCCACGAGCCGCAGCAATCGGAGACACCCGCTGCGCGCCACACGAAGGTGGAGGGCTTGTCCTGCGCTTTCGTGGCGCGCTCGGTTACCAGATCCACGTTCTTTTGCCAGTCCGCGATGAACTCCTCCGCGCGGTCCTCGTGGCCGAAGATATCGGCGAAGATTTCCATGGTGGGAATGGTGTTCTCCAAGGGCTTGGCGCGGAAGTCCGTGACGGCATAGGTCAGGCCGGCCTGATCCAGCTTGTCGGTGAGCCCAGCGGTCTGGGAGGCCTCGTACTGATCCTTGGAGAGCACGATGAGGTCCGGGTCGAGGCTGATGAGCTCCTCCACAGTGACATCGCCCTTGGTGAAGCCGCCGATTTCCGGCAGCTCGTTGACTTTGGGCGTGGTCTTTTCCAACTCGCGGTAGTAGTCGGGCACATTCTGCTTCAGGTCCGATCCGATGGCCACGACCTTGTCCAGCGGGTCTTCCTTGTTGAGGATGCCGGTGGCAAAGACGCTGCGGCCTTCTCCCAGGATGACGCGTTCCGGCGCGTGGTCCAGCTCCACCTGGCGGCCGGCAAGGTCTGTGAAACTCACAGCGGCAGTCCCCTGCGCTCCCGTGGCCTGCTCGCTGCCGGCATCGGCATTGTCGGAGGCACAGCCCGCCAGCGCGCTGGCCAGCGCCGCCACCATGGCGCACGCCCCTACTACTCGCCCGGCGCGCGGACGGGATGCCTGGCCTGCAGGCGTCGATACGTGAAGCACGATTTCTCCTTCAAACTTTGGTCTTATGGTTTGTTCGGAGGTTCATACTACACAGAGAGGTAAGGCTACCCAAAGTGCGCATAGGGTAGGCAATGCTTCCAGTAACGCATGCGGAGCGCAAAAATGCCCCACCCCGGGGTATTTCCCAAGGCAGGGCCTCTAGGTATGCAGTCGCGCCCAACGGAGCTAACCGGCTCTAGCGACGCTCAGCGAGCAGGCGCTGCAGTTCCTTGATATCGGACTTGCGGCGCTTGGAGCGGAAAACGGAGAAAGCGATAAGGCCTACGACGGCTGCACCAACGCCGGCGAGCGCCATCTGCACATTGCGCTCCTGCAGCTTCTGGGTTGCCGCGCCCTTAGCGTCCTCGACGAAGTTCTGCGGCTTGCTGCGATCAGCCAGCTCATCCAAGGTGCTAGCCAGCTGACGGCGGGTGCGCTCGATGTCGCGCTGGATATCATCAATGTTGCGTGCCACGTGAATCTCCTGAATTTGGCTTCGTTCGGTGTTGCTGCGGTTAGTGTCTTTCTAACCGTTGTGGTTCTAACGTCGACATTCTACATTGACCGCCAGCTCCCCTGCAGAGTTGGCCAACGTTTGTTTCACCCTCGGTGGCGTAGATACGCCAGATAGCCTCCCCGTAGGGCACGGTAAGGTAGACAGCATGACTGAAGCACAACGACTGTCCGTAGGAGACAAGGCTCCCGCTTTTTCCTTGAGCGATGATGCCGGCAACACCGTAAGTCTGAGTGACTATGCTGGCCAGCGCGTCGTGGTTTACTTCTACCCGCGCGCCAACACCCCTGGCTGCACGAAGGAAGCCTGCGACTTCCGCGACAGCCTGGAGCAGCTCAATGACATGAACATCGCCGTGGTGGGAATCTCCCCTGACAAGCCCGAGGCACTGGCAAAGTTCCGCGAGGACCATGAGCTCAACTTCCCGTTGCTGTCTGACCCCGACAAGGAAGTCATGACGGCTTATGCCGCTTTCGGCGAGAAGAAGAACTACGGCAAAATCGTCCAAGGCGTTATCCGCTCTACCTTCCTTGTAGAAGAGGACGGCACGATCGGCCAAGCCATGTACAACGTCAAGGCCACCGGCCACGTCGCCCGCGTGCTTAAGGGGCTCAACTAAACCGTGGAATCCAGCTCGAAGTCACCGGAGATTCTGGTCCCGAGGCGTCGCCCAGCGCAGGCACGCAGCCGGGCCAAGTATGACCGGATCTTGTCCTGCGCGCGGGAGACGCTCGTGGACTACGGCTTCGAGTCCTTTACCTTCGACGAAGTCTCGCGCCGCGCGGAAGTGCCGATTGGCACGCTCTACCAGTACTTCGCCAACAAGTACGTGCTGATCTGCGAGCTTGACCGCCAAGACACCGCTGAGATGCTGGCTGAGGTTGAGCGCTTTTCCCAGCGCGTCCCTGCTCTACAATGGCCGGACTTCCTCGAAGAATTCATCGACCGCATGGCTCGTGTTTGGCGCAACGACCCCTCGCGCCGAGCGGTGTGGCATGCCGTGCAGTCCACACCCGCGACCCGCGCCACGGCCGCCGACACGGAGCTCAGCCTGCTCAAGCCCATCGCGGAAATCATCGAGCCTCTTGCCCAGGGCATGGACGCCGACGCCCGCGTGGAGATCGCCGCCTTCCTCGTCCACACCGTGGTCTCCCTGCTCAACTACAGCACCATGCGCTCCGAGGAGAGCTTTGATGGCGTGGTGGAAGAGATTAAGCGCATGCTCATCGCCTACCTCTTCGCCATTGCCACGAGCGCCTAGCCACACCCAGCGAAGCCAGGTGCACCCAGGCGTGTTTAGCGCGAAAGGTACACAATGGCGGTGGCGTAATCACCATCGTGGCTAATCGACAGCGCAGTTGAAAAATCCCCCAAGGACTCCCGCGCGAGGCGGGCAATCTCACCACGCAACTCGAGTGCTACTCGCCCCCACGCATCCGGGCGGACCTCAATCTCCGCCCAGTCCACGGCTTCCTCTGCGATGACCGGCGGGTGCGCGTAGAGCGCTTGCGACCACGCCTTGATGAAGGCCTCCTTCGCCGCCCAGCGCCCCGCCAGGTGCTGCGCGCGGGCAGCACCGCTCAGCCCCCGGGCCTGCGCCACGCGCAATTCGGAGGCGCTGAATACCTGCGCGAAGCGCGTTCCGGGAAGCTCCAGCTGCTGGGCAAAGGACGGGATATGCACTAGGTCGGTGCCCACGCTCACGCCACTTTTTGTCATGCGGGCAAGCTTAGCGCGCCAGCTCCTGTTTGAGCTCCTCCAGCTCGTCGCCGCCCGCCATCCACTGGGTCAGCTCCGGCAACGTGACCTCCTCCTTGGAGGCGTCCAGCGACATCTGCCCCACCGTGAGCACGATGAAGTGATCGCCCACGAGGTAGGCGTGCTGCGGGTTGTGCGTAATAAAGACCACGCCCATGCCGCGTTCGCGGGCGGCGTCGATAAAGCGCAGCACCATGCCCGACTGCTTCACGCCGAGTGCTGCGGTGGGCTCGTCCAGGATGATGTAGCGCGCGCCGAAGTAGATGGCGCGGGCAATCGCCACCACCTGGCGCTGGCCGCCGGAGAGCGCGGAGAGTTCCACGGAGACGTCGCCAAGCTCAATGCCCATCTCGGACAGCTGCTCGTGCGTAATGCGCTTCATCTCTTCCTCACGCAAGCTCCCCAGCGCCCCGGTGAGTTCCTGGCCCAAGAAGAAATTGCGCCACACCGACAGCGAGGGAACCAGCGCCAAATCCTGGTACACGGTGGCGATACCGGCGTCGAGGGAATCGCGGGGGCTGGCGAAGTTCACCTCTTCCCCATCGACGGTGATGGTGCCGCCGGTGGGCTGGTTGAGGCCGGCCAGAATCTTGATCAGCGTGGACTTGCCCGCGCCGTTATCACCCAGCACGCAGGTCACCGCGCCCTCTTTCACAGAGAGGTTGATGCCGCGCAGGGCGTGGAAGTTGCCGAAGGTTTGGGACATATCGTGCAGCTCAATCATGGTTATCGCTTCCTCGTAAAGTTGGCCACCGAGGTGTTCGTAAGCACGGCAAAGAGCAGCATGGCGCCGAGGAAGAACTTGAACCAGTCGGGGTTCCAGCCGGCGTACACGATGCCCTGGTTGGTCATGCCGAAAATGAGCGCACCGATGGCGGTGCCCACCGCGGTACCGCGTCCGCCGGTCATGGAGCAGCCGCCAATCACTGCGGCGATGATGTAGAGGAACTCGTTGCCAATGCCCTGACCGGCCTGGATGGAATCGAAAGCAAAGAGGGTGTGCATGCCCACGAACCACGCAGCAAAACCGACGAGCATGAACAACGCCACCTTGACGCGGCGCACGGGAACACCAACGGCCCGGGCAGCGTCGTCATCGCCACCGACAGCAAAGATCCAGTTTCCCCAGTGCGTCTTGTACAGCACCCACGAGGCAATAGCGACGAAGAGGATCCACCAGATGACGGTGGCGCGGATGCTCAAGCCACCGATGTGGATGGTGCCGGCAAAAATGATGCGGGCCGAACCGAAGCCTTCCATGTCCGAAATGGTGGGGGTGGCTACCTGGCCGGTGACCAGCTTGGTAATCGCCAGGTTGAGACCCTGCAGCATGAGGAAGGCCGCCAGGGTTATGAGGAAGGAGTCAATCTTGGTGCGCACCACAAGGAAGCCGTTGAGCGCACCGATGGCCAGTGCGGTCAGCAGGGAAAGGCCCACGCCCACCCACGAGTTGAGGTGGAAGTTGTAGTTGAGCATGGTGGCCACGAGCGCCGCAGAGGTCACCGCCACACCGGAGGACAAATCAAACTCGTTACCAATCATGAGCAAGCCCACCGCCAGAGCCACGATGCCCAACGTGGAGCTGGCGTAGAGCACCGTGGAGAAGGCCTCCACCGAGCGGAAGGCGGGCGCCACAATCATGAAGAGGACGAAGATGACCACAGCGCCGAGCAGGCTGGCCAACTCTGGGCGACGGATGAACCGTGCGAAGCCGCTGCGGCGGGTCAGGCGGGTATCGGCGGGGCTAGATAGAGCCTCGTCTGGTGCAGTAGCGGTTTCGCTCATCGCAGACCTTCCTTAGCGGATTCGGAGATGATGTCCACGTTGGTGGAGTCCACGAAGGAGGGGCCGGTGTACACGGGGCGTCCGCCGCCCAATGTGGAGCCGTTGCGGTGTGCCAGCCACAGCGAATCGACGGCAAGGTAGCCCTGCATATAGGGCTGCTGATCGACGGCCCACTCGATGCGGTTGTCCGCGATTGCGCCGACCAGCTCGGCGTTGGTGTCGAAGGTGGAGACCTTAGCCTTAGAGGAGGCATCAGCAACCGCGTCGGCGGAGCGCATAGCCACAGAGGCCTGCAGCGCCATCACCCAGTCAATGGACGGGTCCTGGCTCAGCTTCGCATTGATGGTGGACTGCACGGCGGTGAGATCCTTGCCATTGACGTAGAGGATTTCCACCTCGCCGTTGTCCAGCCCCTTCTTTACACCGGCACAACGCGACTCCTGGGAAGAGTTACCCTGCTCGTGGATGACGCACAAGACGTGCTTGGCGCCATCGTCTTTGAGGCGCTCGCCGGCCTTGGTGCCGGCGACCTTTTCTTCTTGTCCGAAGAAGGCACTCATGCCGTATTTCTGGTAATCATCCATGCCGGCGTTAAGACCCACGGTGGGGATGCCAGCATCCACGGCCTTCTTGGCCATCGGTCCAATCGCCCCAGCGTTGGGCATGGTCACGGCGATGCCATCCACGCCGGAGTCGATGGCGGACTGTACCAAGTTTGCCTGGTTGGGTGCTTCGGGGTCGGAGGAGTAGCGCAGCTCGATATTGTCCTTGCGGGCGGCGTCCTCCGCGCCCTTGCGCACGAGATCCCAGTACGTATCACCTGGGGCGCCATGGGAAATCATGGCAACGACAAGACGCTCGGTGTCGACGCCACCGGCTAGCTCGCCGTCAGCTTCGGGACGGGGCGCACCACCGGTGGCGGAGCAGGCGGCAAGAAGGGTGGCAGCGGCCACCGAAATAAGGCCTAGTAGGGGCTTCTTAGCTTTATTCACCCTTGCATGGTGCCCCAGATTGGGGGACTTCTCCAACCCGCCTGACCTGCTTCTTTATCGTTCCAGAGGGGACACGCTGGGGATACTCTAGCGCCTGCTACCCCCGTTTCGTTGTGTCTCCTCCCTCCGGTTCAAGAATGCCGTTACGCAGCCGCGCGGATTCGCTCAGCAACACCGCGGCCTCTCTTTCGGTCACCTCGGTGGCTGGGCCCGAGCCGAGGTTGCGGTTCACCGGCCTCTCGTACAACGCTGGCCCACCGCGCATCCCTTCTTCTAAGCGCCGCAGTCCACGCAACTCACGTTCGGCCGCGGCTGTCCACCAGACTTCGGCCTCGGCCTCACCCCGCTCGCGAACCAGCGCGGCATAAAACGCACCCGGGTGGACCAACGCGATAAGAGCGGAGACATGCCCGAAGCCCAGAGAGGTCACCAGGCCCGCCTTCGGCGGGGTGCGTCGCAGATCCAACGGTTGGCGCAGCCACACCAGGTGCTCGTGGCGGCGCAGCACGGGGTCGACGCAATCAAGAGAACGGTTCGGAGGGAGAATTCCGCTGCGCAACACCTGGGTCAGGCCGATGAGTTGGAAAGCAGCCGCCCCGCCTTTGGCATGCCCCGTCAGGCTCTTCTGCGAAACCACATAGAGCGGATTGCCGGGGCTGCGGCCGAGGGCGGCGGCGATGCGCTCGTGCAGGTCAGATTCGTTGGGGTCGTTAGCGTTGGTGGACGTGTCGTGTTTCGACACAACTGCGATATCATCTGCGGCCACGCCGAGGGCCTCCAGCGAGCGGGCCAGGCGGGAGTTCTGCCCGCCCCGCGCCGCGGAGAGCGCACCTAGGCCCGGCGCGGGGATGGAGGTGTGTGCACCGTCAGCGAAGGACTCGGCAAAGCCCACCACGCCAAGGACGGGCAGCCCCATCTGTGCCGCAAAGCTTCCCCGGGCGAGCAGGATAGTCCCGCCGCCTTCGGATTCCACGAAGCCGGCACGGCGGCGGTCGTTGGCGCGGGAAAAGAAGCGATGCTCAATCCCCTTCGCCCCCATCTCCGCGCTATCGGCCGTGGCCGCCATGTCACCAAAGCCGGTGATTCCCTCAATCGACAGAGCATCGATGCCACCGGCCACGACGAAGTCGGCCTTGTTAAGGCGCAGCTTGTCGACGCCCTCCTCCACCGACACCGCCGCCGTGGCACACGCGGCCACGGGGTGCACCATCTGGCCATAGCCGCCGACATAGGACTGCATCACGTGCGCGGCAATAACGTTGGGCAGCGCTTCCTGCAGGATGTCATTGGGGCGCGGCTGGCCCAGCAGCTTGTCGACGTACAGCGAGCGCAGCGCCTCCTGGCCTGCCATGCCGGTGCCTTGGGTGGAGCTCACCCGCGCCGGGTGGACGTGGGACAAGAGCTCGGCCGGGCAAAAGCCTGCAGAAAGGAAGGCATCCACTGTGCACACGAGGTTCCACAAGGCGAGCCGGTCGAGGTTATCCACCATGTCCGCGGGTATGCCGTAGACCTGTGGGTCAAAGCCCTCCGGAATCTGGCCGCCCACAAAGCGGGTCATGGCGACGCGCCGCGGCACCCGCACCGCGGAACCGGCGGGCCGGGTGACCTTCCATTCGACCTCACCTGTCGCGCCATCGACGCGGCGCAGCGTCGCGCCCTCACAGCTGTCAACGAAACTGCGCGCCGTCCCTTCATCCTGCACAGTGAAGCTCAGCGGCTTCTCTAGATAGATAGTGGTCAGCTCGGGCGCGAGGTTATCCAGCATAGGTAGGTGCGGTCCGAAGTCATCGTGGAAGCGGCGTACACCAATCCCGGCGAGAACGTCGTCGTGGAAGCGCTCGTAGACGTCTTCCTCTGCTAACTTCTCACCTTCGGCCGTCAGCCATCCGGCTGTGCACTCATCCCAACCGATGAGCCCGCGGCTCCAGGCCAGTTCCAGCACGCCAGCCGCGGAGAGCTCTCCGCCAATCTCCGCCTCATAGCGGGTTCGCGACGAGCCCAGCGGGCCCAGCTCGCCCGCGCCGACGATGACCACCATATCTTCGAGGGACTGCGTCACCCCGCTGAAGTCTGGGCTGGTGCATTCTTCAGGCCTGAGAACGTTCGGCAGGGCCTTTACCGTGCGCGGAGCTTGCACACCAAGAGTGCCCCTTGCGGGATGGTCAGCAGCATCGGGGGTGTCACCAAAACCGGCCCCGGCGTTGTCGGCACGCGCCTCGCGGGCCAGCGCGGCTAGGTCCAGCTCAGCCTCGGCCAGCCCGCCGGTCAGGTCCACGCTCAGCGGCGCTTGTGCTGCTTCGGCGCGGATGTCGGCGGAGGCGGTGGCGTCGATAAGCTGCACCGCCATCTCCTTCGCTGAGAAGGTCTGCACGCCGCGGGCCTCCACCTGTTCAACCAGCGGATCGTTGCCGCTCATCAGGCCAGTGCCACGCACCCACCCAATGTGGGCATGCACCAGCGAGGTCCGCGCTCCCCAGTTGGATTGCTCGGAAGACCAGCGGTTAACCAAGGCATCGAAGGCCGTCTTGGCCTCGCCGTAGGCACCATCGCCGCCAAAGCGACCACGGTTGGGTGAGCCCGGAAGCACCACGTGCAGCCGGTGACCAACGTGGGTATCCGCGCCCACAGCGGAAAGCGACGCAATGAGCTTTTCTACCGACCACAGCAGCAGGCGCATCTGGGACTCCGCCCCCGTACCGGCATCCTGGAGGGTGCCCGCCACGCGCGGCGCGGCGAAGGGCAAGAGGAGATCCGGCACATAGGCCGGCTTCAGTTGCACGGACTCACCACCCACGGTGGCGGTGTGCTCCGCCGCAATCCATTCCACGAGCGCATCCACGTCCGCGAAGGAATTGAGGTTTGCTGGAACTACCCACAGCGCCGCTGACCCAACGGCGCGGCTGCGATACAGCTCCTTATAAAACTCTAGGCGTTCGTGGCTTAAGCGCGAGGTCGTGGCAATCACGGTTGCGCCCTCCGCAAGCAACTCACCGATGAGTTCGGCGGCAATCGAACCCGGTGAGCCACCCGTCACCACCGCCACCTGGTCAGCGAAGAGCAACCCATCGGCCGGGGTGCGGGCATCGCGAGCCAGTACCTCGTAGCCGAAGTGCTCGGATAAAAGCGCAACCTCCTCACCGGCGCCCAACACGTCTAACTCGGGATCTACTTCTCCGGCGGCGGCCGCGCGGGCGATGTCCTCGCGGGCGCTGGCCCAGCGGTCGTCGAGAAGCACTGCCTTGCGCGCATCAAAAGCGGGGGCGACGCGCTGCTGCCAGTCGGGGCCTAGCTCCGCTGCAACGAGCTGCTCTAGCTCCGTGTGCGAGGCGCTGTCCCCCTGCTCAGTCGGGGTCTCCTCACGGCCTAGGGCGGCGAGTGCAGCGCGGGCGGAATCCTCCAGCGCCGATTCCAAGCGTTCGGTATAGGCGCGCACCGCCTCTGGGTCCGCGGCCTCTACGGGTGCTGCCGGAGTTCGCTTCTGCAGCGCTACTCCCACACGCTCCCCGGCGGCGCGCACGGCAGCGTCGATCAGTTCATCAAACTCAGCTACCGACGCCACGTCGGTCGTGGGCAAGCTGGCCAAGTCCCCGCCGCGCAACGAGGAGCCCTCGCGGGTACCCAGGACCAGCTGCACAGTCACGCGATCGACCCAGCCCGGCCCTAATCCCCAGGTTCTACTCACGCGCTCAGCCACATAGCTCGGCTTCTTGCCCGCAGGTCCAGCTAGCCGGTTGAGCGCCTGCGCGACGTGCTCTCTGAGAACCTCCCCGAAAGTGGCATAGCCCGGCGCGCGCTGCGCCACGCTCTCCGCCAGCTGCGGGATGGGGGTGTCCGCCGCATTCTCGATGGCGCTGATGCCGAACTCCACGCCGAGGTCAACGAGCAACTGGTTGCGGCGGGAGGATACGCCTTCCACAAGCGTTTCGATGGAATCAGTCGCCGACATTTGATCGGGGCGGACCTTCGTCCACAACGCAATAAGCATCTCCAGGGCCTGGTGTACGCTCAGCGGGCGATCCTCGACGGCGGACGGCGCCTCCTCACGCGGTGCTTGCACCGTTACTTCCAGTTCTGCCGGCTCCGCTTCGGCGGTGACCGGCTGTGCAGACTCCTGCGCGGCTGTCTCGGGCGTCGGCTCAACGTCTTCGTCTTCGGCAAAGACTCGCCCGTGGTCGCGCTCATAGTTGAGCACCTCGATGTCGGTGCTGCCCGCGTACTGGGGCAGGCGCAGGGTTTGGCCCAGCATGTTAGAAAGCGTGGGCGCGACGCCGACGCCGACCTCGATGAAACGCTCCACCCCCAGTTCCCCAAGGAGCAGGTCCTGGGTCTCAATCCAGCGCACGGGGGAAGCAAACTGCCACGCCAAAAGCTCGATGAGCAGGGTTCGACCCAGGCGCGCCGGGTTCGCCACGGCACCATCGAAGTCGGCCAGTATCTCCACGATGGGTTCCGAATCCACCACTGCGACGATGGATTCCACGAACTCGCAGCTCAGCGCGAAGGGCCGCGCCACAAGGTTTGGAATATAGCGCCCCACCAGTGCATCGAGGTTGATTTCATCAGGGATGAGGGCATCGAGGTGCGCGCGGAAATCCGCCACACCGCCCACGAGGCGGGAGGAGTGGAAAGGCACGTCAATCCCCGGGATGGGGATAACGGCGCGTTGCCCAAGGGCGCGACGCTCGGCGTCGCGGGCCAGTGCATCCAGGCCCGCCTTCGTGCCGGCCACTGCATATTGGCGCCCAGCAATATTGTGGTTGACCACCTCGAGGAACTCGCCCGTCTCCGCGGCCACACGAGCGACATGGTCAAAGGCTTCGGTCGCGCTCATCCCCATCTTGTTCGGGCGCAGCGCCGCCAAACCGTAGAGAGACTGCCCAGCGGAATCGCGCTCGACCAGACGGTGCATGGTCAGCCCGCGAACATAAACAATGTCCAGGACCGCCTCCAGCGACAGGACCTCGGCATAAGCGGCCAAGGCGTTGTATTCACCGACCGAGTGTCCAGCGAAGAAGGCACCGCTGTCGAAGACTCCGGATTCCTTCAGCGCCGCAATCTGCGCGCAGCCGAGCGTCGCCATGGCCACCTGCGTAAATTGCGTCAGGTAAAGCACACCGTCCGGGTGCGTGAAGGTCTCACCATCCACGACCACCGTGTCCGGGTTGTGACGGACGATTTCCAAGATGGAGAAACTCAAGCTCTGCCGCGTGTACTTATCCGCGCGCTCCCACACCGCGCGTGCCGCTGCGGATTCTGCATAGTCTTTCATCCCCATCCCCGGGGATTGGATTCCTTGGCCGGGGAATGCATAGAAGGTGGTGGGGCTGCTCATCGTTGCCTGGGCCTGCAGCACCGGCACGCCCTGACTGGTGGCAGTCACGCTGCGGACCTCGCCGTAGCCGCCGCGCTTGTCGACGCCCACCCGTTCCACCTCGAACTCCACCTCACTGCCCGGTAGCACGGGAGCAAGCCAGGTAGCGGACCACTCGCGGACGCGGGCGCCGTCAAAAGTCGCGGCCGCCTGCGCCAGCGCCGAGGTCCACATGCCGTGGACGATGGGGCCTTGACGATGCCCCGCCAATGCCGCCGCGTTCGATGACAGGTGGATGGGGTTCCTATCCCCCGTGACCACGGCGAAAGGCAGCAAGGATTCCGGTGCCACCACGCTGGTGCGGTGGCGGAAAGAGCGCGGTGTCTCACGGACCAATGATTCTGCTGTCTCTGCCCCGTTTTCTTGTGCATCATAAGTTGCGGTGCGCGCGAGCTCGAGTGGGGCGTCACCACGCCGTCCGGTGATGAGGAAGCGCTCGTGCATCTGCGCGAACTCATGTTCTTCGCCGTGCACGGCGAGGTTGACAGCAACGCTCACGTCGATGAGGCGTCCCGAGGGCGTAGCGCGTACCTCCTCCAGCTCGGCGGTGTAGCGCAGGTCCAAAGACTCAGCGTCGGGGGCAGTGCTGGTGAGAAGCAGCTCCCAGGTATCTGGTTTGAGGCTCAGCGCGTGCTCGAGGTGGACGAGGTCAAGGAAGCCCTCCACTACCGGCTCCCCTGACGCCGTATGGGCGCTGGCCAGCACGGCGAAGGTGGCCGGCCAGACGGGGCCGACGAGGACATCGGGCGAAACAGTAGCGCTCGTCTCCCCGTTCGTCACCGCCGCGTAGTGAGCAATGTCGGTGGCACTGAGGTGAGCGCTGACCATCGCGGTCCCGGAGTAGGTATCCGGAAGGTCACCGCCGAGAGCCTGGCGCAGCAGCTCCCGCATGGCGGTCTCGGCATCCTCGACCTTTACGAGTGGTGAGGCACCCGGAATGCGCGGCGAGGTGATGCGAACGCGCATCTCAGAATCGGAATGGAACGGGACCGTCAACCACATGGCGCCGTCATCGGCAGATTCCAGCGTCACCCCGCAAAGGCCAAGGCTCAGCGGGTTGGGCTGCTCGCGCCCGGCCCAATTCAGGCTCGGGGCACGGCGGATGAGCTCTTCGTCGCTCATGTTGAGCTCGCCCGCAAGCCCCTCGGCAAACTCTGCGTCGGAGGCGTCGAGAAGCGCAAGCGCCGCCTGTTCAAATCGGGCAAGCGCCTGCGCCACTGGCTCGTTGGCCTGCTCGATTCCCTCAACGGCTGCCGTGCCGGGGATGATGCAGACATCGTCAGCGTCGTAATGCTCATCGTGGGCCTGCCACAAGGTGTCGCGACGCCAGCGGCGGCGAACGTCGGAATCAATGACCGGCACAAAGTTCGCAGGTTTGCCGGGGCCATCCACGAGCTGGAGGAACCACGCGGCGTCGGTCGGGTGCAGCGCCGCGTCACCGTAGAGTTCGGTCAGCTGATTAATTGCCTCAGCCGGTTTCTCGCGGTCAACCTCAACGCACAGCTCAATCTCGCCGTGGTCGGTCGGGTGAAGGCGGGCTTCGGCCCGCGCCACCATGCGCGTGAATCGGTTAAACCAGGATTCATCGACCCAGCCGTCCAGGTAAGACAGCTCAAGGTAACGCTGCAGCCACTCGGAATAAGACATCCCGTCAAGGTCTCCGAAATAAGGCTTGCACGTGCGCCCAATGGCTTCAATGATCTCGGCGCGGTGAGTCTCCACGGCCGCTGCATCACCAGCCACCTCATCCAGGAGCCGCCCGGCGCGGGCAAAGGAATTGTCCAGCTCATGAATGTCCGCACCCAGGTCCGAGCGGCCTGACACAACGTCCTCGCTGTGCGCAGCGACGAGTGCGCGCTTTACCGACTCCGAAGCGGTGGATTCCTTCGCCGCCATGACAGCGGTGCCCACCATGATGGCATCGACTGGCGCTATGGGAAGGCCGAAGCGCTGCGCCCACGTTCCCAACAGGTACTCCGTGCCCCGCTCCGGGGTGCCGATTCCCCCGCCGACGGCGAGGAGGACATTGTCGCGCTCACGAATCCGCGCGTAGGTGGCGGCCAGAACATCATCGAGGCCCTCTAGAGAGTGGTGTCCGCCGGCCGCGCTACCTTCGAGCTGCATGATAACGGTGGCATCAGGGAGAGCATCGGCAATGCGAAGAACCTCCTCCACCTGTGCCGAAGTTCCCGGTTTGAAGGCGACCCACGGGATGTTCGCGGCGTGGAGCTTTGCCACCAGCTCTACCGCCTCCTCCACGGGCGGGATCCCGGCGGAGACGACCACGCCGTTGATGGATAGCCCCGATGCACGTGCTCGCAGAATCGAATTCGGCCCCTCGATCTGGCGGCGCCACTGGGAAGCCGCAAGGTACAGCGCATTGAACTGGGCGTTTACCCCAGGCTGCAGTAACCGGCCCAGGGTGTGCAGGTTCTCGTCCAAAATGGCGTCGGTGTGCTGTCCCCCGCCGGCCAGCTCCGCCCAGTGCCCAGCATTGGCGGCTGCGGCGACGATACCCGGGTCCACCGTAGTGGGCGTCATCCCGGGGAGCATGACCGGTGAGTAGCCGGTGGCTCGCGTAAAAGCAGTCGACAGGTGCCCGTTTTCAACGCGCGGTGCCCACTCGGACCACGCGCGAGGCAGAGACGGTGCACGGCCCGGCTCCACGAGCTGGGCCAGTCCTGCTGGTGTACCCACAGACAGTGTGCCCACGCCGCGCCCGGCGACGAGATCGCGTGTCAGCGGCTCCACCCCGCGGGTGGGCCCGACTTCCAGGATCCAGCGAGCCCCGGCCTGAAGCGCCGAGTCAATGCGCTCGGGCCAGTCCACGTAGTCCGTGAGCACGGCGCGCGCGAGCTGTGCGGTGATTTCTGGATCCAAGCCGATTCGCCCCGCCCAGCTTTCTACCTGTTCCACCGCATACTGCATGGTGGGATGGTGGAATGCGGCTGAAACCTCAAGGTCGGTGACAACGACGGCGGCTGACTCCCCTTCCCTCCCTTCCTTAGAGGTCGAGTTCTCCTGCAGCGCGGCCTTCACTCGGGCAAGCTCAACCGGTGTTCCGACGATGACAAAGCGCCCCTGCCCATTGTCGAGCCCGATGTGGGTGCCGGCAGCGCGCAGTTGCTGCTTCGTCGCACCGGTCACCGCCGCCATGGGAGCACCCTGCGCGGTGCGGACGAGCCCAGCGCTGCGCGCAGTTGTTTCCATGGCTGCACCAATGAGGCGCGCTAGTGCTAAAGCTGCCGCCGGGCTAATCTTCTCCTCCACCACCGCTGCGGCGAGCGCTCCTTGGGAATGGCCAATGCTCGTCACGGCATCCTCAACCTTTACTCCATGCGCGCGCAGGTTTTCTAGCACCGCCAACTGCGCGGTGAGGATGCCGGGGGTGGAAAGCGAGGCGTCGGCAAGCGAGTGCGCCCACGCCGGCTGCTCGTCTGCCCAGGCCATAAGCGCAAACCCGTGCGGTGTGGAAGGCAGGAGTTCCTCTTCCAGCGGGGCCAGGAGTTCCTCGGCCTCGGCAAGGTACTCCGTTATTTTCGGTCGGACGCCGGTGGCGAGGGCATCGCGCAACGTCGGCAGCCAGGCATAACCCTGTCCAGAAAAAGAGAGCGCGAAAGACTCAGAGTCCAAGCGCGCGGACAAAGGCACAGAGACGTGGAAATCAGACACCTACGCTACTCCCCCAAAGCGCGAGCGACGAGCTGCGCGGCCTCATCAAGGGAAGACTGGGTCTTCGGCTCAGGCGCATCAGAAAAGACCTGGCAGGCGTGGTCCGGGACAACCTCGGCCGAGCGCGTCAGGCCGCGTTCAGCGAGGTACTCGTCAAAGAACATATCGATACTCATACCGTGTGCCGATTCTACCCACTAGGATCAATGCGTCATGGCCACTCGTACCCCGTTCCTCATCGCCGCGCTGCTCAATGCCGCGGTAGCAGCACTGGTGGCTGTGGGCCTTTTCCTTCCCGCCCCAGCCGAACCTGCGCCCGATCGGCCCAGCGTCACTACTTCAACGGCGCCCACGCAGGAAGGCCCAGCAGAAGAACGCACCGAAGAAAAACATGCCGACGAGGCCGCGCCCGCACCGGACATCGCCGAAGCGCTCACTGCCTTAGATTCCTTGGAGGTCAAAGGCCGCGCGCCCAAGACCGGCTATGAGCGCGAAGAGTTTGGCCAGGCGTGGTCCGATGACGTCACGGTGGAGTTCGGCCACAACGGCTGCGATACCCGCAATGACATCCTCCGCAGGGATCTCGCTCCGGACAGCCTCGTACTCAAGGAAGGAACTCACGACTGCGTCGCGCTCGCCGGTACTTTGCACGATCCCTATTCGGGCCAGGACATTGAGTTTCAGCGCGGGGCACAGACCTCACGTGCGGTGCAGATCGATCACGTTGTGGCGCTGGCCGACGCCTGGCAGAAAGGCGCCCAGCAATGGTCGCCGGAGAAGCGCCGCAACTTTGCCAATGACCCACGCAACCTCCTCGCTGTTGACGGCCCCCTCAACCAGCAGAAAGGCGCTGGTGATGCCGCCACATGGCTGCCGCCTAACAAAGGCTTTCGCTGTGAATATGCGCGCCGCATCGTCGAGGTAAAAGCGACCTATGAAATCTGGGTCACGAAGGCAGAAAAGGATGCACTAAGTCGGCTGCTGCAAGCCTGCTGAGTATTTCTACATCCTTAATGCGTTTTAAGCGTTGCGGGTGCGTTCCGGCTACCCCCGAAATTATGCACATAATATTAATTCGCGCCTAACGCTGGAGTCCAGTTTTCCAGGATCGGAATTCCGGGACGCACTGCACGGGCAAAGGGCCTGACCCGTTCCCGGCATCTTCACCGGCGCCATCATCGATGGTGAAGAATATCGGCTACGTCGAGTAGGTAACACGCCAGACACCGCACCACATGATGCGCGTTGTCTAGCCGCTCCTCCGCCGTCTGAGGCAGCAAAAGAGGGCCTTCCCGAACTGTGTGGGAAGGCCCTCTTTTACGGGGTGCGCTTAGTTATTGCCCTTATTGAGCTGGTTGCGCAACTGGTCAAAGTAATCGCGCGCGCTCTGCGGCTGGTTATTGCCCTGCGGCGGGGCCGGGAAGCCCGGAATCTGGCCAAAGCTCTGGTCCTGCTGTGCGTTCTGCATCCGTTCCTGAGCCTGTTGCTGTGCGCGCTGCGCCTGCTCCATCATCTCAGCATCGCGGCGGGCACGCTCATCCCGCTCACGGCGCTCCTGTTCCTCGCGACGGCGACGCTCCGCGGCGGCATCCTCGCGGCTGTGCTTTGCTTCACCGGCTGGCACCTTCGGCTTCGGGGCTTCGTTAATAGCGTTCGTGGACAGCAAAGTATCGCGCATACCGCCGAAGAGATCCTGCATGCCGCCCGGGTTAGACGGCATGTACAGCACATTGGTGTGGGCGCGGTCGGCCACGTCCACCATGGCATCGAGGTACTGGGAGACCAGCATGAGGGTCTCGGGGTTCTCCTGCACGCCGGCTGCACGCAGCAGCTCATACTGCTGGGCAATACCTTCGACAATCTCTTTACGCTGGTCAGCCACACCGCGGCCCTGCAGCTTCTTGGCCTCGGCTGCACCTTCGGCTTCCTTAACCACGCGAATCTTCTCAGCCTCTGCCTGCGCCACGGCAGCCTCGCGCTCACGCTGCGCCGCGTTAATGGAGTTCATGGACTCGCGCACGCGGGCATCCGGGCGAATATCGGTGACCAGGGTGTTAACGAAGTTCCAGCCATAAGCGGCCATGTTATCGCGCAGGGACATCGCTACGTTGCGGGCGATGGTGTCCTTGGAAGAGAAGGAATCATCGAGGTTCATGTTCGCCACGGAGGAACGAACGTTGTCTTGCACGTAGGCCACGATCTGCTGCTCGTGGTTAGACAGGGTGTAGAAGGCCTGACGCTCTGCTCCCTGCACTACCTCGTACTGCACGGCGACTGGGATCTGAACGAAGACGTTGTCCTTGGTCTTGGTTTCCACCATGACATCGAGCTGACGGATCTGCAGGCTGATCTTGGCGCGCACGCGGTCAACGTAGGGCACCTTGAAGTGCAAGCCCGCGTGAGCAACGTTCACGAACTTACCCATCCGCTCAATGATGGCGGCCTCCTTCGTCCGGACGATGTAGAAACCGTCGAAGGCGGTGGCAATAATAATTAGAAGAATCACGCCGATGACGATGAGTCCGCCCATAGGCTTATCCTTTCTGCTTCGGTTGGATTTTCCTAACCAGTTTGCCACACGGTGACCACCACCACATCTTGGGGGAGATTGCTCCCCGAACGCACTCGACGCACGTTAACGCTCGTCAGCCGCCCGGAAGAGCTCGCCCAAAATCCCCGCGCCGTCTTCGCTAATACCGTTGTGCTGGAAGCGGTTGGTCACCACCGGGCGCAAATCGCGGTAGGTCTCCCCCGTGGCCAGGGAATTTTCGAAGGGCACGAAGATATCGTCAAGGTAGATGGCGGCGGAGGCGATAACGGGGGCGTCGGCAAGCGCGGCAGCATCGTACGGCGAACTTGCCCACTCGTGGACGGCGAGCTCCTCGGCGGCCTGCTTGAAGGGGCGCAGCGCCGGGTCCTCGTCGAACTGCCAAGGGAAAATGTGCTCGCCGGTCAGATAGGTGCCTTCCTCGGCGAACTCGGGGAATTCCTCGCGCACACGGTGCGCCGCCCAGCCTGTGACGGCCTGGCCGCCCACGCCACCGTAAATGGACTCATGGATGGCCGCGTAGAGAGGCCCAGCCTGGAAGCTCACGCGGCTACCGACGTTGTTGAGGAAGTCCGAACGCAAGCGCTTCTCGCCGTTCACGGTGCGGAAAGGCTCCTCCAGCAGGTAGCCCAGAGAATCGAATCCGGTACCGCGGCCCAGTTCGATGCCGATAGTGCGGAAGCGGCGCGAGGACAGGCGCTCCCCTGTCGGCAGCAGCTCTTCCGAGTTGTCCAGGTGGTGGATGAGCTCCTCGATGCGTGCTTGAGCCCACGGGAACTGGGCATAAAAGCGCTCGTGGCGGACCTTGAGCTTGGCAAAGGTCGTGCGGTAGAGAGCATCCGCGCCCTTGGTCAGGGTGGGCAGGCCGCCGGTGAGAAAGGCACGGCCGATGGAATCGGGGAACATCGAAACATAGGCGGTAATGATGAAGCCGCCGAAGGATTGGCCGTAGAGATCCCAGGAGTCCTCGCCGAGGTGCTCGCGCAGGCGCTCGGCATCGCGCACGATATTCTCCTGCCGCAGCTGTGCCAAGCGCTGCGCCGTGCGATCCTCAGCCGGGCTGAGCTCATCGATGCGGTGGCTGCGCCCGGTGCCGCGCTGGTCCATGAGGATCCAGCGGTAGCGCTCCAGGCCCTTGCCGATGAGCCCGGTGGCACCCGTCGGCCGCGGCGCCGGGAAACCCGGCCCGCCCTGGTTATAGAGCAGCGCCGGGTACTTCTCACCGCCCGGCGGGATGATTTCCCGGGCGTAGAGCTCGAACTCCCCCGCGGCTGGATTGTCATAGTCCCAGGGGACGGTGATGATGTGTTCTTTGATGGTGTGGCCGAAGCGTTTCATGCTTCTAGTAGACCACGAAACCTTCCTTGCGGAACACCTCGCGAATCTTCTCCACGTCTTCCGGCTTCGGCGGCTTTGTATCCTCCAGGGTGTACGGGTAGCCCAGCTCGTGCCACTTGTCCGCGCCCATGTTGTGGAAGGGCAGCACCTCGACGCGCTCAACGTTGCTCTTCCAGCGGGAGACAATTTTGGCCACGTTGGCGACATTCTCGGGGCTGTCGGTAAGCCCCGGCACCACCACGAAGCGGATCCAGACCGGCTTGCCTATGGCGTTGAGGCGATCCCCAAAGTCGATCGTCGGCTGCAGCTCGCGGCGGGTGACCTTTTTATAGGTCTCCTCGTCACCAGACTTGACGTCGAGCAGCACCAGGTCGATGTTGTCTAGATCCTCATCGCGCAGGCGCGCGCCGAGGTAACCCGAGGTGTCGATCGTGGTGTGGATGCCTGCATCGTGGACTTCCTTGAGCACACGCCGTGCGAAGGCGATCTGGAAGAGCGGCTCACCGCCCGAGATGGTCAGGCCGCCCCCGGAAGCCTTGAAGATGGGCTTATAGCGTTTAATGCGCTTGACCACATCCTCGATGCGCTCCAACGTTCCGACCTTCATCTCCATGGTGTCGGGGTTATGGCAATACTGGCAGCGCAACGGGCAACCCGACATGAACATGGTCATGCGGGTTCCGGGTCCATCCACGGCCGTCACCAGCTCCCAGGAGTGCACGAGCGCGACATCGCCAGAGCGGCGGGCCTGCATCAACTCCGGGCGGGTGTAGCCCTCGAGGTCATTATCCGTTCCTAAACCGGCGGCGGCGCCGCGCACCTTCTCCCCTTCTTCAGGGGTGAGGTGCACGACGCCGGTAATGCCATCTGCCATTTAGGAGCCCTGGTGGAAGGTACGGGAGATGACGTCGAGCTGCTGCTCGCGGGTGAGCTTCACGAAGTTCACCGCGTAGCCGGAAACGCGGACCGTGAGGTTCGGGTACTTCTCCGGGTGCTCAACGGCGTCCTCCAGGGTGGACTTGTCCAGGACGTTGATGTTGGCGTGGTAGAGGCCCGAGTTCATGTTGTTGGCGGTGCGGCTGGCCTTCATGGAAGCGAGGCGCTCGTCGAAAGTTTTGGTTGCCATGTTGTGTTCTCCTTAGGAAGTGGTGTGGATGTGGTCTATTCGGAATCCATGATGAAGCCGGCGTCGAGGACGCCCACCAGGTTGGTGATGCGCTCCTCCGGGGTGCGGCCCAATCCGGACGGGGTGATGGTGTTGGTCAGCGAGATGCCGTCGAGTGCATCCTTGTAGTCCAGCTTGCCTACCGACAGCATGGAGGCAACCATGCCGTGGCTATCCGCGCCGTTCTCCGGGTTGGCACCCGGCGCGAACGGGGTGCCCGCCTCGTGGCCGGACGGGAAGGCACCGGTGGCCTTGCCGTAGACCACGTTGGAGGTAATGGTCAGCACCGACTGGGTGGGGATGGCGTTGCGGTACATCGGGATGGCCTTAATCTTCTCCATCACGGTGTGAACGATGGTGGCGGCGATGTCATCGGCGCGGTCGTCATCGTTTCCGTAGAAGGGGAAGTCACCTTCCGTCTTGTAGTCCACGATCAGCCCGGAATCATCGCGCACCGGGTAGACCTTGGCGTACTTGATGGCGGAAAGCGAGTCAGCCACGATGGACAGGCCCGCGATACCGCAGCCCATGGAGCGCACGATATCGGAATCATGCAGCGCCATCTCGATGGCCTCGTAGGCGTACTTGTCGTGGCAATAGTGGATGATGTTGAGGGCCTCAACGTAGGTGCCCACAACCCAGTCCAGCATCTCCTCGTACTTCTGCCAGACCTCGTCGAAGTCGAGCGGTCCATCGCCCTTAATGGGCTCGTAACCGTCGACGACCTGCTTGCCACTGACCTCGTCGCGGCCGCCGTTGATGGCGTAGAGCAGGGCCTTCGCAGCGTTGACGCGGGCGCCGAAGAACTGCATTTGCTTGCCGACGGCCATCGGGGACACGCAGCACGCAATTGCGGCGTCGTCGCCCCACTGCTCACGAATCTGCTTATCGGACTCGTACTGGATCGAGGAGGTCTCAATCGAGATGTGGGCGCAGAATTCCTTGTAGCCCGCCGGCAGCTGCGGATCCCAGAAGATGGTGATGTTCGGCTCCGGGGAGGGACCCAGGTTGATCAGTGTCTGCAGCAGACGGAAGGAAGTCTTGGTCACCATGTGGCGGCCATCGTCGCCAAAGCCGGCATCGGACCAGGTTGCCCAGTACGGGTCACCGGAGAAGATCTGGTCATAGTCCTCGGTGCGCAGGAAGCGCACGATGCGCAGCTTGAGCACCAGCTGGTCGATGATTTCTTGGGCGTCTTCCTCGGTGATGATGCCAGCGGCAAGGTCGCGCTCGAAGTAGCAGTCGAAGAATGCGGAGAGGCGGCCGATGGACATGGCGGCGCCGTCCTGGGACTTGATGGAGGCCAGGTAGCCAAAGTAGGTCCACTGCACTGCCTCGTGGGCGGTCTTCGCGGGCTTCGAGATATCGAAGCCATAGGACTCAGCCATGACCTTGAGCTTCTTCAGAGCCTTGATCTGCTCGGCGTGCTCCTCGCGGTAGCGTGCCCAGTGCTCGGAGAATCCGATATCACCGACTGCGTGCTTGGATGCCTCCTTCTCAGCGATGAGGTAATCCACGCCGTAGAGGGCCACGCGGCGGTAGTCACCAATGATGCGGCCGCGGCCATAGGCATCCGGCAGGCCGGTGATGATGTGAGAGGAACGCGCTGCGCGGATGCGCGGGGTGTAGATATCGAAGACCGCGTCATTGTGGGTCTTGCGGTAGCGGGTGAAGATCTTCTCTACGTCTGGGTCAACTTCCTTGCCGGCCTCAAAGATAGCCTGCTTGACCATGCGCCAGCCGCCGTTGGGCATCATGGCGCGCTTCAGCGGAGAATCCGTCTGCAGGCCCACGATGACGTTGTCGTCCTCACAGATGTAGCCGGCCGGGAAAGCATCGATATCGCTCGGGGTGTGGGTGTCCACGTCGAAGATGCGCTTCTGGCGCTCGATGGACAGGTAGTTCTCCTCCAGGTGATTCCACACATTCTTGGTCTTCTCGGTGGGTCCAGCAAGGAAGGAGGAATCCCCGTCATAAGGGGTGTAGTTGCGCTGGATAAAATCACGAACGTCAATGTTCTCAGTCCACGGGCCGGGCTCGAAGCCCTTCCATGCCTCGAACTGCACGGACTGTTCAGTTGCGGTGGTCACTATATTGACTCCCTTCGTAGTTCACACGACGCGTAATGCTTAGTCGCAGAAGGGCTTTAGGTGACTTCAATTCACGGGCAATTCGGTCAACCCGTCCGTCACCGAACCCCTCTCTGTAGCCCATAGTAGGGGTAAAGACGCACAAGCTCATATCGGCAAATGCGGGCCGCGCACCACCAAGGGTGCCAGTGTGAGCACTGCACAGGTCAGCTCCGTCATAGGTAACGGCCGTACGGTTGGATGCGGGGGTAAAGTACCCCCTGACGTGGCCTTTCCCACACTTTTTGGGGCGAGCTCTTGGTGCGTGTCCTTGCCGCGCTCTATTGTTATGCGCAGTATCCTCGTCTCGCTTTTTAGCAAGGAGCCTCCCCGCGTGTCCGACATCGCAACCGCCCCTCAGCCCACACACCCGGTCGACGCCGTCCCACCAGCCCCGAAGTTGGCAGCGCTCGGACTCCAGCACGTCCTCGCATTTTATGCTGGCGCGGTCATCGTCCCGCTGCTTATCGCGGGCTCGCTGGGGCTGGATGAGGCCACAACGATCCACCTCATCAACGCCGACCTGTTGACCTGTGGTCTGGCGACGTTGATCCAGGCGGTGGGCGTCGGCAAGCACATCGGCGTTCGCCTGCCCATCATCCAGGGTGTGACCACCACGGCGGTCAGCCCCATCATTGCTATCGGACTCAGCGCGGGTGACCAGCCGCTGCCTACGATTTATGGCGCAATTATTGCCGCCGGTATTTTTACGTTTTTCGCCGCGCCGGTCTTTGGACGAGTGCTCAAATACTTCCCGCCGATTGTCACCGGCACCGTGCTCTTGGTCATGGGTACATCGCTGCTGGCGGTATCTGCAAATGACTTTGTCAATTACGCCGACGGGGTTCCGGCCGCGCGCGATCTGCTGTATGGCTTCGGCACGCTGGCCATCATCATCGTGGTTCAGCGCTTCTTCCGTGGCTTTCTGGGGACGCTGTCGGTGCTGCTTGGTTTGATCATCGGCACCGCTTTGGCGCTCGTGTTGGGTGATACGTCCTTCGACGGTGTGCGTGAGGCCGACGCCATCGGCATGACCACGCCTTTCTATTTCGGCATGCCGCGCTTCGACATCATGGCGATTCTCTCCCTCATCATCGTCATGATCATCACCATGGTGGAGACCACCGGCGATGTTTTCGCCACCGGTGAGATTGTAAAGAAGCGCATCAAGCGCGATGACGTTGTGCGCGCCATCCGCGCCGATGGCCTCTCCACCACCCTGGGCGGCGTGATGAACTCCTTCCCGTATACCTGCTTCGCGCAAAACGTCGGCTTGGTTCGCCTGACCGGTGTGAAATCGCGCTGGGTGGCAGCATCGGCAGCCGGTTTCATGATCATCCTGGGACTACTGCCCAAGGCCGCCGCCGTGGTGGCGGCTATCCCCTCCCCGGTGCTCGGCGGTGCCTCGTTGGCGCTCTTCGCCAACGTTGCCTGGGCCGGCCTGCAGACCATTGCGAAAGAAGACATCACCGACGGCCGCAACGCCGCCATCGTTACCACCGCGCTGGGCTTGGCCATGCTGGTCACCTTCAAACCGGACGTAGCCACCGCCTTCCCGGAGTGGGCGCAGATCTTTGTCTCCTCCGGAATGTCCATCGGCGCAATTACGGCGATTCTCCTCAACTTACTGTTCTTCCACGTCGGTGCGCAGTCGGGTGATGATGTCAGCCGCCTCGACGGCGCCGGCGTCTCCCTTAAGGAGCTCAACGAGATGGAGCGCGACAGCTTCGTCAGCGCCCTGCGCCCGCTCTTTAACAACGAGACCTGGCCGCTTGAGGCCGCCTGGGAGCTGCGTCCCTTCCAGGACGTCAGCCAACTGCGGGAAGCAATCCAGGTTGCGGTGCTCACCGCCCCGAGTGAGAAGCACCGCGCACTGATCCACGACTACCCGGCGATGGATGAGCTGCTGCTTGTCGACGCTGACTCGGCCGCCACCATCTCCGCCGACCGCGGTTCCCTGGCCTTGGATGACCTCGATGATGTACAGACGCAGCAGCTTATCGACGTTTCAACAGCCTACCGCGAGCGCTTCGACATGCCCTTTGTGGCATACCTAGACACTAACGACTCGGCCGACCGCGTCATCGATGCGGGCGTGCGCCGCTTGTCCAACTCGGATGAGCTGGAACAGCGCGTGGTCTTGAGCGAAATCATCGAGATTGCCAACGACCGCTTCGACATCCTCCTCGCGGACGCCAACCCAGTTCGGGCTTATTGGGACCGCAAGTTCACGGAGGTCGAGTGACCAGAAGTCACTCGACGTAGAAAAGGTTCATTCCACGTACAAGGCCACTCGACGTAAAAGAAGGTTCATTCCGCCTTCAAGGTCACTTGGCGGGCGAAGGTTTGTGGAACTCCATGGTGACCTGGGCTTCGGAGTCCACTCCGCGAATGATCCCTTCATAAAAGCTGCGGGCTTGGTCTTGTAAGAGCTCGCGGTTGTCGTTGATGTCCTTGCGCTTCTTATCGGCGCTGAGGACGTCCGACACCGTGGATGCGGCGTCGAGTGGCTGCGTGGTCCAGCTGAGAACTCCGTTGTTCTCCACGGCGGTCTTAAACTCCTCGTCGGTGTGCCCGATGAAGATAAAGTCCGGAATGTGAACCGTGTAGGAATGCTCGCCGGTTTCGGTGACGCTCACGTCCTTGCCCTCAATACCAAGCTTGGCTTTGTAGGAATACTGCACAAACTGGGTGCGGTCGGTCCACGGAACCCTCACGCCAAATACCTGCCCGGCGGAGGACTTCTCCGTGAGCCCTTGGATACCGAGGCTAAGCAAGACGACTTGCTCCTCGCGCTCGACTGCGTTGATTACCTGCGAATTGGTTGACTCTACCGGCGCGGTGTACACCTCTTGTGGTTGGCGCACGGCATACACCCCTAAGCCGGCACAGGCGAGTGAAAGAAGCACCACCAACGCGATGAGCGTGGTGCTGAGTTTGCGAGGAGACATGAGGCTTAGCCCTTCGTACGTAGTAGAGATAGCTACGCTCCAGATTAGTCTCCGCAGATTTAGTACACGTCACCTGCAGTCACCGAGACGAGAGCCTGCTGCTCAGCGAAAGCAGCAAAAGCCATTAACAGGGTGTCGATATGCGTGCGCAGGTGACGATCCATGACCACCGAGCCCGACTTCCGAAGGCGCTCTTCGGCGACCCCGTTGACGTCGCCAAGCACCAGCACAACCTGGCCGGGAAGAATACCAGCGAATTCTGTGGCGTCGACAATCACGCCGTCGCACGCACGCGCTTCCGCTTCGCTACCGATCCACCGGACAGAGACTCCTTGCGGCGCATAAGCGGCGATGTCATCAGCGAGCCGTTTGCTCATCATAAGCCCAAAGGTTATGGTCTTGCGCATTTCAATCATCTTCCTTAATCGTGCATGACGTGGCTTTTTACCTTGACAAGCTACAGATTAAAGATTGAAGCGTTCACCGACCATGGTCATTTCATGCCGATACAATCAAGCCCATGGACAAGGAAGAACGCCAGCGCAGAATCATTTGGGCCGTTGACTCAGGAAGCAAAACGGTCAGCCAATTACAAGAACTCACCGGAGCTTCCGCTATTACCATCCGCCGCGACCTCACGGCGCTGGAAGAAGTAGGGGCCCTCGAACGATTTCACGGAGGAGCACGCCCCGCGGTTCGAAGGGGCGCCCGCTATCCCCTGGAGGTACGCAGAAAAGAGGATCCCGCCGGCAAACGGGCGATTGCTGCGGAGGCTGCCCGCCTCGTTGAACCAGGCTCCTGCGTACTCGTTGACTCAGGGACAACACCAACTGCCGTTGCCCGCAATCTCGCCGGCATGGACATCACAGCACTAGCGATGTCCCTGTACGCGGGCGCAGCATTAGCCAAGACGCCGGGCAGTGACGTCATCATTCCCGGCGGAACCGTCAACAGCGACGATCTTGCGGTGTACGGGGCGGAAGCGGTTGAAACAGTCCTGTCCATGCGCTTCGACCTCGCGATTGTCGGAATCTGCGCGTGCACTCCGTCGGTAGGCCTTATGTCCCCGAACCTCACCGAGGCGACCATTAAGCGGGCCTATTTCCAAGCCGCCCGACGAGTCATCGTTGTCACCACACCAGAGAAATTCACGCGCATGTCAGCCCACCGCGTGGCCACATTTGATCAAGTAGACACGGTCATCACAACGACTGACCTATCCCAGGATCTAGCCCAGGATGTGGTCGATGCCGGCGCCAACCTCACGATGGTGCCGGTGGAAGGCGCCTAAAGCTGGAACTTTTCGACGATTTCAGTGCGACGCTTGTGCTCCATCCAGAAGGACAGGAACGGGACAACACCGGCAAGCGCCGTGGTGAACAACTTGCTCACCGGCCACATGACGCGCGGCCCAAGAACCAGGATGGAGACGAGGTAGACCATATAGGCCACGCCGTGGGCTTGGGCAATGAGCGTGGCCCACGACGGCATTTCCATGCCTACGCCGTACTGCAGGATCATGCGCACAACCAAAATAAGAAGGAAGATACCGGTAACCGTGGCGGCGATGGAAAAGAACTTCAGCGGACCACGAATGCGGGCCTGGCGGTCTGGGTGGACGGCGTTGCTCATTGATTCTCCTCTTCGGTGCCGCGACGGCGGCGCTGTTTGTTCATGGCGTTGAAGGTTTCCACATCAACCTGCGGCCGAGGTGGCAGGAAATCCTCGTCGATCTTGGTCACGGCTTGTTCCTTGGTTGACCTCACGCTCTTTGCTTCATACTGAGCTGGTTCTTCTCCCCGCTCGAGGGCTTCGTTCTCTGCATCGATACGCTCATTCTCGTAGCGCATAGCGGTGCGGTATGCGTAGACCACGAACACCGCGAAGAGCGGCCACTGGAAGGCGTATCCCAGATTTTGGAAGGTTCCCGAACCGGAGCGGAACCGAGTCCACTGCCAATAGGCAAGGAACAAAAAGAGCACGACAAAGAACACGATGAGGACGATGTGCCACCATCGAACCTTCATCCGCTTTTTCGGTGCTGGGTTGGTGCTCACCCACAACAGCCTACCCACCACGCCGTGAAAAGTGGATTTCCTTCCGCGGCCTGCTGCCCTGTAGGCTAGTGGACGTTGCGCAGAGAAGGTAGTACTCCGCAGCAACAAAACCAGCGCCCGTGGCGGAATTGGCAGACGCGCTAGATTTAGGTTCTAGTGTCTTATGACGTGTGAGTTCAAGTCTCACCGGGCGCACAATTTCAAACCCCGCTCGGCAAATTTCGAGCGGGGCTTTTGGCTTAAGGGACATTTCGTGTGGATTTGCGGCG
>NZ_KV799807.1:0-389 GCF_001810085.1 Corynebacterium sp. HMSC072A02
TTGACCAGGTCAGGAAGAGTTGACTTACGCTTGGATTGAATCGTTGTCACCGGGACAAAGGCACGCGGTGAAATCCCTTCAATGCCCATCATGCGCATCCGCTTCGCCACAGTCTTACGGTTAAGCGAAATGTGGTAGCGCTCGGCGAGCTCTGCGGTGATCCGAGGAGCACCATAAACCTCATCGGAGTCTTTCCAAATCTGATGAATCTTTCGGTCAACATCATCGTAAAATGCTGACCGATCATCCTTTCCGGATAGTCGTTTCTGCTGCACATGAGCCCATTTGTAGTATCCAGACCGAGACACTTTTAATAGCCGTGCCATGCGTTTGATGCTGTAGTTTGCCTTCTCCTGCTGCATTAGTTCGAACTTTTCTGCTCGCGTTGC
>NZ_KV799808.1:0-50366 GCF_001810085.1 Corynebacterium sp. HMSC072A02
GGGCTGCGGTCCGGGCTTTGCGTTGTTTGCCGCTGAAGCGGGTGGGTCCGAAGTACACCTGGTTAAGGCGTGCTAGTTCGGCAGCATCGGAAGCAGAAGCGCCGAGCGCGCGGAGCTCATCGGGTGCGCCAGGAATGTTTTCCACCAGTGCAATCCCCGAATTGCGAAGGTGGATGTAGGTTTCAATATCCCCCATGAGCACAGAGACTAAAACAGCACTGTGGGCCCCGCAACCGGAAGAAGAAACTACCTGGTTGGAGGGGTAATGGGGCTGGTACGAGAAAAGCCCCTAGATTGAGTTGGCTGGTTCGCATACCGATTGAACTCGCCATATGCTGCTGCCCAACCTTTCTCCTCTCGGTAAAGCCGGTCGAAACGAGATCCTCCTGAGACCATTTCGCACAGCCTCGCAGTAGGTTCGCTATCGGGGATAGCGGGCATGGGTAGCCCATCAGCTTGAGCCCAAACCGACCTGACAGCACAGCAGTTTCCGGTATGCTCGGCGCACATGCTCGGAAAGGATGACACCATGAAGATGGCCCCGCGCCACCGTCAGCAATTGCCACCGCTTCCGATGGTCTCGGCCAAGCTCGGAAAGCGGTTGGCCAGCCACGTGTTCGTGGAGGAAGGCCGGGAGCTGCTTCCGGAGTTGCAGGCCTTCCGCCGCGATATGCACCAGAACCCGGAGGTGGGGCTGCATCTGCCGCGCACCCAGGAGAAGGTGCTCGAAGCCCTTAAAGGCCTACCGCTGGAGATTCATCTGGGCCGTGACCTCAGCTCGGTCGTCGCGGTGCTGCGCGGCGGCAAGCGCGGCGAGCGCCCCGTGTCGGTGCTGCTTCGCGCGGATATGGACGCCCTTCCGGTGCGTGAGCAAACGGGCAGCCCGTTTGCCTCGACGAATAGCAACATGCATGCCTGTGGCCACGATCTGCACACGGCGGGGCTTATCGGTGCGGTGAAGATGCTGTGCCGCCACCGCGAGGAGCTGTTGGGCGATGTCATCTTCATGTTCCAGCCAGGCGAGGAAGGCCCGGGCGGCGCGCAGCCGATGATCGATGAGGGCGTGCTCGACGCCGCCGGCCGCCGCCCCATTGCCGCCTACGGTTTGCACGTCGGCCCGCAGGATCGGGGCACTTTCCACCACATCGCGGGCCCGATGATGGCTTCTTCTTCTAACTTGGGCATCACCGTCTACGGCAAGGGTGGGCATGGCTCGCGCCCGCACGATGCTATCGATCCCGTTGCGGCCCTCGCGGAGATCCAGATGGCGCTGCAAGTGGCGCTGACCCGGCGCTTCGATGCGAACTCGCCGATTGTCATCACGGTGACCAACCTGCGCGCGGGCGACGGCGCGGTCAACGTCATCCCGGACAAGGCGGAGCTGGGCGCGACGGTGCGCGTGCTTCGCGACGAACACATCGACGCAGTCCGCCAAATGATCATCGAGGTCTCAAGCTCCGTGGCGGCCTCCCATCGTTGTACCGCGAAGGTGGACTTCGAGGTCCTGTACTCGGCCACCAAGACCTCACCGCGCGAGGACCAGTTCGCTGCGTCGTTGTGGGCGGGTATGTTCGGCGCGGAAAACGTGCTGACCATGGACACCCCGATGATGGCCTCGGAAGACTTCGGTGCGGTGTTATCCCAGGTTCCGGGCACCTTCATGTGGTTCGGTACGGGCGATCCGCACACCCCGGAGCACATGCGCGAGTGGAACCACTCGCCGCAGGTGCGCTTCGATGATTCCGTTCTGGGAGACCAAGCCGCAGCCCTGGCGGCGGTGGCCTTTGAGCGCCTCGCCGCCGAGGACGCCCACCCCTCGCCGGCCACGAAGGCTATGCGTGCGCCGGTGCAGGGGACAGGGGCGGATGCGCAGCCGCCTTCTTCCGCAGCGCAATAGTGCCCCAGATGGTGGCTACCCATTCGGCGAGCACGATGACCATGCCGGCGAGGAGGGGCCAGATGGCGTCGTCGAGCGCAGTGCTTAACGACGGGAAGAGATTCTTCGTGGCGTGCACCGCGATGGCGATAATGAGCCAGCGCACCGGCTGCTTCTGGGATAGGCCATAGGCGCTAAGCCCAGCGAACAGCGAGTGGGAGAGCGGGTTGGACCCCAAGCGGATGACCACCGCCCCGATTGCGCCAGCGGTATCCGAATCGAGGTTGTCCGCCGTCATGCGCGCGAAGGCGGTGGCGTCCTCACCTACAGTGAAGCCGATCCCCACGGCCACGCCCACGAAGACGTAGTCGAGCCAACTGCGGGGCCGGATGACGAAGGTACAGATAAGCAGCACGCCGAGGAACTTCAGTACCTCCTCGATGAGCGGCGCATACCCCGCAGCGCCCAGCCAGTCCAGGCCCGCGCGGGCGAGGAGGTGGGACATGTTCGTGTTGAGTTCCACCGCGAGCCCGGAAACCGCGAACCCCCACACCACGCCGTGCGCAATTCCTGGGCGGCGGCGCAGGAAGAACAGCGCGAGGGGGACGAGTACGGCGGCGAAGACCACGGCGGCCAGAGCACTTGCGGGCAGGAAGGGCTCGCCCGCGTAGTGGAAGGCGGTGACGGCCAGCGCGCCGAAGGTCAGCAGGTAGTACAGGTACTTCAAGCTTCCTCCGGCTGCACGCGGTCGGCGAAGTCACTTGCCTTCGGTCCGTAGATGTGGAGGAAGGAGATGGTGTTGTTGTGCCGCTGAGACAGCGTGATGCCGTCGCCGTCCTCGACGCGGTAGAGCTCGGCAGCCTGGGTGGTGATGGGGGCGTCGGTCAGCGCGCTGGTCCCGTTGAAGGAGCGGTGCTGGCGCGGCAGGTACGTCTCGACCTCGCGGGAGGAGCTGCCTTCCTCAGAAATGATGGTCGCGCTCCCGCAGTTCCAGGTCTGCGAGGAGGCGTACGGATCCTCCGGGCACTCCAGTCCCGGGATGCCGCGCACGGGGGTGGTGTCGGGAGTGGGGTCGGGGAGGAGGGCGTCGGCAAGCGGTACTGCGGCGAGGACGCCGATGCAGGAATAAATCAGTGTGTTTCTCATGCTTTCGACCCTAAGAGCTGCGGTTTTGCGCCGGTATCCTCCGCAGGGAGGATTTTGCGGAGTTTGACAATGCTGACAATCATGGCCACCCACAGGCCGATGAGGATGAGGAAAGTGGGGAAGATGGGCCATAGGGCGTCGTCAAACGCGGTAGAGATAGACGGGCCGAAATTAGCCGTGAAGTGCACCGCCATGGCGATGAGCAACCAGCGCACCGGTTGCCGGCGGGAGAGCCCGTAAGCCGCGATTGAGGTGAAGAAGGAATGCATGAGCGGGTTCGCGATGAATCGGGCAAGGATCCCCAGAAGCGTTCCCTTGAGATCAGAATCGAGGTTCTCCAGTGTCATGTTGGCGTAGTAGATGGCGTTCTCGGTCACGCTAAAGCCCATGCCCACGGCCACGCCGACGAAGACGTAGTCCGCCCAGTGGCGGGGCCGGATGACGCAGGTGCAGATGAAGACGACGCCGAGGAATTTAAGGACTTCCTCGTTAAGCGGGGCGATTCCAGCGATGACCAGCCAGTCCGGGACCGTACGGATGAGGAGGTGGTTCATGTGCTCGTTGAGCTGGCCGGCGACAGTGGAGACCGCAATACCCCACACCACCCCGTGCGCAATGCCGGGGTGCTTGCGCAGAATCAGCAGCGTGAGACCAATGGCCACGGCCGCGTACAACACCGCGGCGAGCGCGCTGGTGGTGACGAAAGCGCCGTGGGAGAAATCATAAGCGACGTACACCAGCCCGGCGGCGGTGAGCAGTTCGTACAAAGTCTGTGTTCTTCTCATGAGGTTTAGGCTATGAACTGCGCCGGGGTGCCGGTATCCTCCGCAGGGAGGATTTTCCGGAACGCAGGGAGAACTATCGTGGCAACCATGACGAGAAAGACGCGACCACTGTGGATCACGGTGCTGCTCATTCTGCTCTGCGTGGTGGCGGATTTGGCGGCATGGATCCCCCATATCGAAAACTTCGAGGGGACGGATCAGGAAGCCCTTGTTTTGGGCTTGATGGGTCTATTTAGCTTCGCCACGTGGATTCTGCTGCCCTTCGCCCTGCACCACTCACGGCGGGAGCGCAACATCCACGAGGAGTACCCCGGCCACCCGGTGGTGCTGATTGCGGCTCTGCTCGTCCTGGTACTAGGCGGGTTTCGCCCACTGTCGCTGTCAGTGCTGGTGGTGTTGATTTCAATCATCTCGCGCGGCCGATTGCGGTGGTCCCTGGCGGGGACGGCGGTGTTCGTGGCCTCGTGTGTGACCATTATCTCTGTGCCTTACATTCGGATGAACATCTTCGATCCCTTTGGTTACGTGTTCTATGGAAGCCTCTTTCTCATCGTTGCTTGGATTACGGGCTCGGTGCGCGCGCAGCGCCGCCAGCGCGAGGTCACGCTGGTGAGCCTGGCGGAGCTCAACGAGGATCAGCTGCGCTCGCGCGAGGAGCGCGCCCGCCTGGAGGAACGCAACCGCATTGCCCGCGATATCCACGATTCCCTCTCGCACCGCCTCAGCCTCATCTCCGTGTACGCGGGTGGCCTGAGCTACCGCAAGGACGCCGACCCGGAGCGGGTCGCCGAGGCGGCAGACACCATCCAATCGGAGGCCAAGGCCGCCGTGGAGGACCTGCGTGGGGTTATCAAGGCGCTGCGCGTGGATGACCGGGTGGATCCGCGCGCGAGCATCGAGGAGCACATCGGGCGCGCTCGCGCGGCGGGGACGAAGGTGCGGTATAAGAAGGGGGACGTCGATAAGCTGAGCACACTAGCCGCCCACACACTGGGCCGCGCCGTGCAGGAGGGGCTGACCAACGCGCGCAAGTACGCGCCGGGGAAGAAGGTGACGCTCACCGTGGAGAACGAGGAGGATAAGGTGCGGGTGACCATGCAGAACAAGAAAGTGGCTGCGCAGCCAGAGTCCGGTGGCGGCAACGGTCTGCTGGGGCTGGAGGAACGCGCCCGGCTGGCGGGAGGCACCTTCACAGTGCTTGACGACGCCTCCACCTTCACCTGGGTCCTCGAACTACCGGAGGAGGCACGCGCGTAATGATTTCAGTGGTATTAGTCGATGATGAGCAGGCGCTGCGCCGCGGCATTCGGTTCATCCTGGAGGGCGCCGCAGACATCGAGGTGGTGGCCGAGGCCAGCAATGGGCGCGATGGCGTGGCCCGCGTGCTGGACCTGCAACCGGACGTCGTCCTCATGGACATCCGCATGCCCGTCATGGATGGCATCGAGGCGGCCGGGAAACTGCGCGCGAGCGCGCCGGATATCCCGGTGGTCATGCTCACCGCCTTCGATACGGATGAGTTCATCGTGGATGCGCTGCACGCCGGCGCGATGGGCTTCCTGCTCAAGACCATCGAGCCGGAGGGCCTGGTCTCGGCCGTGCGCGCTGCGGCCACGGGGCAGCAGCTGCTGAGCCCGAAGGCCCTGAAGAACCTGCTGGCGCTCAAGCACCCCGAGCCCGCGCCGACAGAACCAGAGGCGCCTGGACCCCGCCCGCTGGAGGGCTTAAGTCAGCGGGAAAACGAGGTGGCGGAGTTAGTGGCCCTGGGCCTGGACAACCAGGAAATCGCGGGGCAGCTCTACGTGTCAGTTACGACGGTGAAAACCTACATCAAGCACATCCTGGACAAGCTGGGGCGGCACCAACCGGGTGCACATCGCGATTGCGGTGTTGGAAGCGCGCTAGCGCCGGCGGATAAACGCGGAGGCGAGGCCGAGCAGCGCGATGACGATCACGATGATGGACGCCGCCGGCCAGTACTGGGGGTAGTACTTCAGCGCGTAGCCGAAGACCTGGCTGTCGTTGAACTGGCGGGCAAGTGCAATGGGCATCCACCACAACTTTGTGAGAGTGAGGACCGCGCCGAGCAGGCCAGCGATGATGCGGCGACTGCCGCGCAGAAAGAAGCTGGCTGCCACGAGGAGCATGCCGGCGATGGTGAGAGCGAATAGCAGGGGAGTTACCGCAGCGAATGGGGAGCCGTTGATGAGGAACTCGTGGTCAATTTCGTGCTGCTCGATGAGGGTATAGCCCTCAAGGACGACGTCGTCCGGGATCCCCATTTACTTCTCCTTCTGCTCAGTGTTCGGGTCGTAGCCATCGGCCCAGGTATCGGTGTCGAAGTCGTAGTCTACATTCTCGCCCTTTTCATCGGTGCGCTGGTACCAGTCCGTGTAGCGGTGCGCTGAGGAGTCGAAGTCGGAGCCGGCACCCCGGCCTTCGTCGGCGTGCTCGACGGTGAGCTCGAAGTCATCGCCGTGCTCCTCGATTCCGCGCACGACGGCGTTTTCTACCGCGGCGCGCGCGTAGGCGCGGCGGATGAACATCGGGTCGGAGCGCAGATCTTTGATGAAGGCCACCATCATGACGAGCAGCACGATGCAGAAAGGCAGCGCTGAGAGGATGGTGAGGTTCTGCAAGCCGGTGAGTACGTCCTCGCCGCCGGTCAGCAGCATGACGATGGCGATGCCCATCATGCACAGTCCCCAGAAGATGACGATGAACTTGTTGGGGGCGGGGTCGCCCTTGGAGGACATGGTGCCCATGATGACCGACGCTGAATCGGCCGAGGTGATGAAGAAGACCGCTAGGACCACGATCAGGATGAAGGGCGTGATGCTGCTCAGCGGCAGATTATCGAACATGGCGAAGAGCACCTGCTCGCCGGAGGCGGAGCCGTCAAAGTTGGGCAGGTCCTCGCGCTGGAAAGTGATGGCCGTGCCGCCGAAGATGGTGAAGGCCAAAATGAGGATGAGGGAGGGCGCGAAGACGGTGACGGCGGTGAATTCGCGCAGCGTGCGGCCACGGGAAATGCGGGCGACGAACATGCCGACGAAGGGCGTCCACGCGATTCACCATGCCCAGTAGAAGGCGGTCCAGTAGGACTGGAATTCAATCGTTTCATCACCCCAGGACAGGCCCTTGGCCATCATGGGCAAAAGCTGGTCGATGTAGGTGACGATGCCGGAGGGCACGAGGTTGAGCAAAAGCAAGGTCGGGCCGGTGAAGAAAACAAAGATGACCAGGCCGAGCGTGAGTGTGATGTTGAAGTTGGACAGGTAGCGCACGCCGCGGGAAACACCAGAGACCGCAGAGATGATGAACCCGCACCCCAGTACGGCGATGATCGCGATGAGCACAGCATTGGTCAACGGACCTGCGCCGCGGATGATGGACACTCCTTGGCCAATCTGGATGGCGGAAAGCCCCAGCGTGGCGGCGGTGCCGAAGAGTGTGGCGACGAGTGCGAGGATGTCGATAAGCTTGCCCAGCGGCCCATCGGTATCGCGGGAGCCAAACAGGGGCTTGAAAATCGAGGACACCAGCGGAACGCGGCCGCGGCGGTAGGAAGAGTAGGCGATCGCGCCGCCGACGAGGGCATAGGCCGCCCAGGGCGAGACACCCCAGTGGTAGTGCGCCTGGGCCATTGCTTGGTGGAGGGCTTCGACGCTGTTGCCGTCGACAGTGTGGGGAGGCGGGGTGATGTAGTGCGACAGCGGCTCCGAAGGACCGTAGAAGAAGATGCCAACGCCGATGCCGGCACCGAACATCATGGCCACCCAGCTGAACCAGCCGAACTCGGGTTCCTCGTCATCCGTGCCGAGCTTGATGCGGCCCAGGAAAAGGCCGCGGAGGAGGCGGCGGAGACGGACTCCGGTGAGGTGATGCCCCAGATGATGAAGGCTACGACGAACGTAGCCGTGCTGAAGAAGGTGACCTTGTCCAGCGTGAAAGCGTTGCGTTGGTCTTCTACACCGATTCCGGGAACCAAGCCCGGGTGCATGTTGTGGGGGTAGAGGCCAACGGGTGGACCGGTAGATTTTCGAGTGTTCACGTCAACCATTATCGCAGGTGCGCGAAATGACAGCGGTGTGAGCTAGGATGAAGGCACTTATTTCTGCGTCGATTGGAATGCCATGTCGCTGCCTAATTTTGATGAGAATGTCCGTGAACTGGAGGAAGCCTTTGCTCTCTTCGAGCTCGTGGAGGAACACGTCCTCGATCCGAACCTGTTGTTCACGGTGAAATAATCCGCCTCTTCTGTGCGCACGCGAGTACTCCGCGGCGGGTGCGCACTATGAGGTCATTGACGCATTTCCGCCTCCGTGATCTTCTCAATGAGCGTGTCCAGCTCCGCGCGGCTGGGCTGTGAGAGCGGGTTGACCACGCAGAAGTCGAGGAGGAAGTAACCGGCGGTTTGCAGAGCCGTGTGGCGCTGCCAGAACTGGCTGATATCGGAGTGGTTGGTGGCAAGTGATTGGATGCTTCGCCGCTCCGAGAGCAGCTCGTAGTGCAGGTCGCGGCGCTGCGCCAGCGCCTCCTCCGGGGTCTTGATAAGCAGGGAGCCGAGCAAGGCTGCCATCGCCTCGAAGCAGCGCGTTTGCAGGCGGTAGTGGTTCGTCATCTGGGCCCGCGGTTTCCACAGCCACAGGAAGAGCATCGCCACGACCACGGAGAGCCCAATCTCCGCCATGCGCGAGCCGATGGTGTGGGCCAAATGCTCCGAGGAATTGCCCATCAGTAGCGCCAGTGGGGTGGAGAAGATAACGCATAGCGCGTAGTTCTTCACCACCAGAATCTCCGCGCAGAACTGGCAGAAGGCCAACGCGAGCACCAGCCCCCAGCCGTGCGGGCTCAAGGACGCAATGAGAGCGAAGAGGCACACGCCCAAGACCGATCCCAGCATGCGCTGCACGCCGCGAATCGTCCCCGGCACCCGGTCGGGCCCCCACTGCAAGACCAGGAGCACCGACACCGCGCCCCAGTCCGGGCGGTTAAGCCCCAGCGCCAAGCCAATGAACGCGGTGACCAGGCCGCCGAGCGCGATTTTCTCCGCCGTCACCACCGCGTGGGAATTGCCCACCGCAGCGCGGTAGAAGCGGTAGCGCATCGTCGGCTTGGTGTGCGGGATGGCGGTGCGGTCAGGGTCGACGTAGGTGGGGGAATCAGAGAGCTGATCCGAGTTGCCGCCCACCTGTTTGTGGTGCGCCACGATGCGCTGTTGCGCGGCCAGCGCGCGGTGAACCAGCTCCGCCTGGGCGGGGCGGCGGATGCGGCGGCCGCGGATGATGCCGGCGTCGGCAAGCGCTTGCCAGGCGGTGGAGATAGCGGATTGCGCCTGGTGGTGGCGGGCCAAGAAATCGGTGTCCGAGTGAAGGAAGGCATCGGCGGCCTTCTCTAGCGCGGCCACCGCGCGCGTTTCCGGGCCGTGCGGATCCCTAAAGCGCGGCACCATGCCCAGCACGTAGCCTGCCGCCACGCCGGCCAGGCTCCACGCGGCCACCTCCCACGGGGAGACCCCGCGCAGCATGGTGGAACCACCGGCCACCATCACGATGAAGAAGGACCCCGGCGGTGGCAGCCGCAGCGCATTCTGCACGAACGCGCCGATGGTTGCCAGAGTCACTGTAAACACCGCAGACAGCGCCAGGCCGTGCACGCCGACGAGGGAACCGGCCGTAGCCGCCAGCGTGAGCAGTCCGCCAGCGGTGAGGATCACGCGGCGCCGCGTGCGGTAGGGGTGCCCCTCGCCGTAGATGACGGAGAAGGCACCGGCAGAAATGAGCAGCACCGCATCCGGGTGGCCCGTTAAAACAGCAATCCCGCCCGGGATGATGATCGCCAATGCCGCGCGCAGGGCACCGGGCCAACGGCGCGCGGAGGTGTTGAAGGCGGTAAAGAGCTGAAGGGCGTTAGGACGTTGCGGCAGAGGGTGTTCCATATCGGGAGAACACCTTACTCGCTTCGCCGCGCTCGACCAGCCGGCCGTCCTGCAGGACCGCCACCGTGGGGCACAAGTGGCGCACGACGTCGATGTCGTGGGAGACAAAAACCAGCGTCATGTCCTTCGTCACGCGCTGCAGCAGCTCCAGGACCTGGGCCCGAGAGGTGGCGTCCAGCGCCGAGACGGCCTCGTCCGCCAGCAGAATATCCGGCTTGCCTACCACGGCGCGCGCCAGCGAGATGCGCTGGCGCTGCCCGCCGGAGAAGTCCCGCGGATAGCGCTCGAAGCCTTCGATGCCGACCTCCCGCAGCACGGCCTCGGCCTCCTCGCGGGTCCCGCCGCCCTCGGCCACGATCTTCCAAATAGGCATGCGCGGGTTGAGCGAGCCCTTGGGGTCTTGGAAGACCATGTGCACGCGCTTGGCGACGTCCACCGTTCCCGAGGTCGGCTCCGCCAAACCGGTGAGCAGCTTGAGCAGCGTGGATTTGCCGGAGCCGGAGCCACCGACGATGCCGAGGCGTTCGCCCTCGCGGACGGTGAGGGAGACATCATCCAGTGCGGTTACCCCGCGGTAGGCCTTGGTCACGTTCTTGAGCGTGATGACGGGCTCGCCCAAGGTAGGTACGGGTGGTGGGGTGAGATCGGGCGTGGTGAGCTCACCGATGCGCACGACGCGGTCGCACACGCGCTTGACGACGTCCTGGTCATGGCTAATAAACAGCAGCGCTGTGTCCTCGTTATCCGCGGCATCCACGATGGTGGAGAGGATTTCCTCCTGGGTGAAGGGATCCAGGGCTGTGGTCGGCTCATCGCAGATGAGGAGCTTGGGGTGGCGGGCCATGGCAATCTCGATGAGCGCGCGCTGGCGCTGCCCGCCGGAGAGCTGGTGCGGGAAGCGGTTGAAGCCGGGCACCTTCATCAGCGGGTCGAGTGCGGTCATGGGTTCTTGGAAGACCATGGCCAGCGGCAGCTTGCGCAGGTTGCGGTCGCGCATGCCCAGCAGCTCCTGGCCGTTGAACTGAATGGAGCCGGTGGCCTGCAGGTGATCAGGCAAAAGCCCCATGATGGCCAGGGCGGTCAGGGACTTGCCGCTGCCGGAATCCCCGACGAGGCCGACGCGCTCGCCGGGTGCGATGGAAAAGGAGAGGGGGCCAACGGGGCCCACGCGCAGATCAGTGACGGTCAGCATGGCTTCCTAGAAGGTTGAATCCGAGGACGGTGCCGGCGATGGCCAGCCCGGGCCACAGGGCCTGGAGGGGGTGGGTGGCCAGGAGGGGCTGGGCGTCGTGAAGCATGCGGCCCCACGAGGCGGTCGGCGGGGCAGTGCCCAGGCCGAGGTAGGACAGGCCGGCTTCAGCGAGGACGGCCAGCGCAAAGTAGACGGAAGCCTGGATGGCCACGATGCCGCCGAGGTTGGGCAGTACGTGGCGCCACGCGATGAGCGCCGGCGGCACGTGCGAGATGCGGGCGGCCGCGATATAGTCCTGCGTCATGATCTGCAGCGTGCCGGAGCGCGTGACTCGGATGAAGGAGGGGATGCCGGCGATGCCGATGGCGATGGTCGCCGTGAGCGTCGAGGAGCCCCACACCGCGCCGGCGACGATGGCCAGCAAGAGCGCCGGGAAGGCGAGCAGCAGGTCGGTGGCCGCCATGATGACGCTGCCGCCGCGCATCCCGGCGATAATGCCCAGCGGTACGCCGATGAGTGCGGCGATGGCCACCGCCACGACGCCCACCAGCACGGTGACTTGAGCGCCGGCGAGGATGCGGGAGAAGGTATCGCGCCCGAAGCGGTCGGTGCCCATGAGGTGCTCCAGGCTGGGGCCGGCCAGGCGGTCGGGGGAGATGAGGTTCGGGTCATAGGGTGTCCACACCAGGGAGACCAGCGCAAGCAGGATGGTCAGGCCCACCAGGAAATAGCCGGGTTTCATCGCGCCTCCTTCAGCCGCGGGTCGATGACCCGGTAGGCCAGGTCCGTGAGCAGGTTGACGGTCAGGGTGAAGGTCACGAAGACCATGATGAGGGTCTGGACGGTGGTGAGGTCGCGGGTGGAGACGGCGTCGAGAAGCAGCGAGCCCAAGCCGGGGATGACGAAGACATTCTCGATGACCACCGCGCCCACCACCAGGGTGCTCAGCTGCACGCCGGTGACGGTGAGCACGGGCAGGGCGGCGTTGCGCAGGCCGTGGCGGATGAGCGCCCCGGTGCGGGATTCACCCAGGGAGCGGGCGGTGCGGATGTAGTCCTTGTCCATCTCCTCACGGAGGGTGGCGCGCACGTAACGGGTGAGCATCGCGCCCTGCACCAGTGCCAGCGAGATAGCCGGCAGGACCAGGTGGCTGAGGCCCTCGCGCGGCAGCTGCCAGCCATTCGCCGGCAGCCATCCCAGGTGCACGGAGAACACGGCGACGAGCAAAATACCGACGAGGAAGCTCGGCACCGCAATACCCAGCTGCGTGGCCGCGTTGAGCACGGGGAGCCTAAAGCGGGCCAGCAGGATGCCCATGGGGATAGCCCCGGCTAGTGCGAGGGCGATGGCCAGCCCGATGAGCAACAGCGTGACCTGCGCGCGGTCAACCACGAGCGGGGTGATGTCCTGCTGCGAGGACAGCGAGACGCCGAAGTTGCCGGTCAACAGCCCTTTCATCCACTCCAGGTATTGCACGAGAAGCGGGCGGTCCAGGCCCATGGCGTGGGTCAGCTCCGCCACGGATTCATCGGTGGCGTTGACGCCCAAGGCCACGCGCGCCGGGTTGCCGGGCACGGCCCGCATGAGCAGGAAGATGATGATGGAGGCGGCCCACATGGTGCCGAGGAAGCGCAGGATTCTCATTGCACACCTTTAAGCTCGATGGCATCGGTGATCTGGTTAGGCTGTAGGCCGGTCAGGCCCTCGCGGTAGAGCACGATATTGGGCATGTTCATTAAGGTCAGGGCGGGCATATCTTCCATGATCTGGTCGACCGCCCCTTTCATGTCATCCTGCTTCAACAACGTGCGGGTCTGCGGCGAATCATAGCCGATGTAATAGTCCGGGTTGCCAAAGATGGTGGGGATATCGCGCGGTTCGACGTGCGCGACGAGCGACATCTGATAATCCTTGGCCCCCATCACCTGGCTCAGCCAGACGGCTGGGAACTCGGCGGTTTCCAGCGTGACCTCGAATCCCATCTCCGTCAGCTGCGAGTAGAGGAACTCGGAGAGCGTTTGCGTATAGGGCAGGCTTGGCACGGTGAGCGTGAGCGGCGTGCCCACGGCCCCGGCCTCCTCCATCAGCGCGCGGGCGCGCGCGGGGTCGTAAGGGTAGTAGTCCTTGGCGCTAAACCACGGGTCGGTCGGCGGCACCGGAGCGCCGCCGGTGTCTTTCGCGCGGCCCTCCCAGAGGATGTCGTTGGCGGCCTGGCGGTCGATTCCATAAGCCACGGCGCGGCGCACGCGGGGATCGTCGAAAGGCGCTGCCTGGTTATTCATGGACAGCAGCACCTCGCCGTTCGTGGTGCCCACGGCGGTTTCGATGGAGTCATCGAGGGTGTCGAGCAGCTCGGGGTTCTGCACGCCCCACACGGCGTCGACTCCGCCGGAGCGCAGGGCGTTGACCGCAGTGAGGGAATCCGGGAAGTAGCGGATGGTGATGTCTTCCTTCGCCGGGGTTCCCCAGTAGTCCGGGCGGGCGCGCAGCGCGATGTACTCGTTGGGGGAGAAGCCGGCGACAGCGAAGGGGCCGGTGCCCACAGCTTCAGTGGGCGTGCGCATGGCGCCGATGACGGTACCCATGGACCACAACCAGCCGGCGGAGGGGCGGGATAGCTCGACGACGAGCGTGTGATCATCCACCGCCGTGGCGGATTCCACCACGTCCATCTGCTTCTTGAGCCCGTTGGTCCACTCCGTTTTCACCGCGTTGATGGACCACGCGGCGGTGTGCGCGGTGAAGGCCTCGCCGTTGGAGAAGGAGGCCTCGCGCAGGTGGAAGGTGTAGCGCGTGGAGTCCACCTCCCAGGACTCGGCCAGTCCCGGTTCGATGTCGCCTTGCGCGGAGATACGCACGAGGGTTTCGTAAACGTTGCTCATGAGCGCGGCCGGGATGGCGGCGCCGCCGACGGTGGTGAAATCCAGGGACGTCGCGGGCGTCGTCGTGGCCAGCGTCAGCGCGGAGGAATCAGAATCAACAAGCGCCGTGGAACCGGCGGAGCAGGCGCTGAGCGACGCCCCCAGCACCACCCCCAGCGCACCTAACCAGGCCTTCATCCTTCGGACAACTTGACCTCGAGCGGGGAGGTGGTGCCGCGCACACTCGTCATGCCAAGTGTGAGGCGGTCCCCGAGGTACAGGATTTCGGTGCACTCGACGGGATGCCCGGAGTGATCCGAGATGTCCAAGTGCAGGCGCCACAGCGGGGTGGCGGGCTCGACGTTGAGGGAGCGCGCATCCTCCTCACTGGCGGAAGCCAGCGAGAGCTCGCGGTTGACGTTGTCGAATTCCACGCCTTGCTTGCGCAGGTGATCGTGGATGGACTCATTATCGGCATCGAAGTTGAGGATGTGGCTGCCCACGTCGACTGGGAAGAACATGCGCTCGATGGCGATCGGCATGCCATTGGCGCTGCGCACGCGGTGCACAAAGATAACCGGGGAGCCGGGCTCTACCCGCAGGAACTCGGCCTCCCTTTCGGTAGCGGGGCAGCGGCCCAGCCACAGGGTGGAGGCGCCGGGCTCGAATCCGCGCTCGCGCAGCCAGTGTGTTACGGAGTAGATGGAGTCGAAGGACTCCGAGGTGAAACGGCCGAGAACGACAGAGCGGCGGCCGCGGCCGGAGGAAATGAGGCCTTCCGAGCGCAGCGCCGCGACGGCCTGGCGCACGGGACCGCGGGATGAGGAGAATTGCTCGCACAGCTCGGCCTCGCTGGGCAGAAAATCACCGGGAGAAAGCTTCTTGCTGCGGATGAGATTGCGCAGATAGTCAGCGATAATACTGTGCTGCTGTGTACCGCGAAGGGCCACGGTGATGCTCCTCTATGTAGAAAACGCTGTGATGGGTAGTGATGTGTTGAAGCGCGGATGCGCGAGGGCGCGTCCGCCTACAGCTGCCACGCTTGAGCCAGGTTAACCATGTTACCCAAGGCGGCCTCGTGGCTTGTGGATTGCAGGGAGATCATGAGTTCATCCGCCTGGGCCAGATTTTGGAATTCCGTGAGGTAGTCGCGCACGTGCTCGATACTGCCCACGGCGGAGTACTTCAGCATGCCGATGATTTGCTGGCCCTGCGGGGAATCGATGATGCGGGCAACGTCGGCGTCGCTGAGCTGCTTGCCACGACCTGCAAAGGCCTTGACGCGGCGGAAGCAGACCTTTTCAAATTCCTCGTCGGCGTCATCACCCGCGGTGACGTTGACACCCGCGATGACATAGGGCTCCGGGTGGGCTTCGGAAGGCTGGTAATTCTCGCGATAGTAGGCCGTGGCGGCCTCGAGGTGTTGCGGGGCAAAGTGCGAGGCGAAGGCATAGGGAAGCCCGTACTTGGCGGCGAGCGAGGCGCCGAACAGCGAGGATCCCAGGATGTAGATGGGGACGTTGGTGCCATGGCCGGGGATGGCCTTCACTCCGGGGATGAGGGACTTTCCGGAGAGGTAGCCCTGTAGCTCCTTGACGTCCTCGGGGAAGCGTTCGGCGGCGTGGCCATCGCGGCGCAGGGCGCGGCCTAAGGTCTGCATGTCGGTGCCGGGGGCGCGGCCCAGGCCAAGGTCGACGCGGCCGGGGTAGAGCTCGGCGAGGGTGCCGAATTGTTCGGCGATGACATAGGGCGCGTGGTTCGGCAGCATGACGCCGCCGGAGCCCAAGCGGATGCGCTCGGTCTTCGCGCCGATGTGTGCGATGAGTACTGCCGGGGAGGAGGAAGAAATGGAGGGCATGTTGTGGTGCTCGGTGTACCACATGCGCTTAAACCCCAATGCCTCCGCGCGTTGCGCCAGCTCGACCGACCTGGCCATGGACTGGGAGGGAGATTCCCCCGGGTAGATGGTGCAGAAATCGAGGACGGACAAAGCGGCGCGGGACGTCATGAGCTACTCACTTTTCTTCGACGAGCCTGTAGATACAACGTCGATGATAACGCCGATGGCAAATGCGAGGAGCGTGGGAACCACCCAGCCCAAACCAACGTCTTGGCCAGGGGCGAAATCAAGCGGCACACCGAAGGAGGTGGCGGCGGACCACAGCACGGAAACCCACAGCGCCAAGCGGAATCCCCAGTAGAAGGTGACCCACTTCTTGACCACCGGCTGCAGGAGGGTCAGCGCAATCAGCGAGATAGCCGGCGGGTACAAGAACACGATGAAGGGCACCGCGATGGCAAGCACCGTGTCAAGGCCCTGGAAAGCGAAGGCGATGGACAGCGCGGTAAACAGGCAGGCCCACAGGTGGTAGGTGGTCTTCGGCACAAGGAGGGCGAAGAACTCCGAGGTGGCGGAAATCAGGCCCACGGCGGTGGTCATGCACGCCAGGATGACGATGGCGGAGAAGACGGCCTGGCCGATGTTGCCCATGGTGAGATTGGAGGCGTCGGCAAGCAAGGCGGCGCCGGACTCATAGGAGGCACCGTTCGGCATGGTTTGGCCGATCCACGCCAGCCCCAGGTAGATGGCGGCGAGCAGGGCGCCGGCGATGACCGCGGAGAGAATGGTTCCGCGCAGCAGCTCACTGTTCTTGGAAAAACCCTTGGAGCGCAGGGAGGTCACGATGACGATGGAGAAAGCCAGGCCCGCGATGGCGTCCATGGTGTTATAGCCCTCAAAGAGGCCGGTAACGAAGGGTGCGGAGGCATACTCTTCAGTTGGGGTGCCGGGCATGCGGGGATTCGCCACGGTAGCGAGGGTGATGAGGACCGCGAGCAGGATGACCAGCGCCGGGGTGAGGAACTTGCCCAAGGTGTCGATGATGTCATTCGGGCGCCAGGCCAAAGCCAACGCGATAAGGAAGAAGACGACGTTGAAGGCGCCGTTGGCGAAGGTCCCCTCCCAGCCCAGCAGCGGGGTGATGGCGGTTTCCATGGACACCGCGCCGGTACGCGGCAGGGCGTAGAAGGCACCGATGGCCAGGTACGCAATGACGGAGAAGGCCACGCCGAAGATCTTGCCGCCGTGGTTTCCGATATCCCGCACGGACTGGCCGGAAATGGCCACCGCGACCACAGCCAAGACCGGCAGCGCCACGCCGGCGGCGAGGAAGCCCAAAGTGGCGGGCCAGAAGTTGGTGCCGGAGGAGACACCGACTTCCGGTGGGAAGATCAGGTTGCCCGCTCCAAAGAACATGGAGAAGAGCATGAGTGAGGCAACGATGATGATGCCGATGGGAGAACCCGTCTTCGAGGCGGACTGAGAGGGAGCCTGAGCGTCATTAATGGACATTTTTCTAAGAATAATGCCCATGACATGAGATGTAAACTCTAGCTGAAGGCCTTCTCTAGCCGATCCAGCGCTTCTTCGAGCAGTTCGCGGGAGGTGGCGAAGTTCAAACGCGCGTGGTGCTCGCCGCCCGTACCGAAGGTCACGCCCTCGTTGAGAGCTACCTTGGCGTGCTCGCGAACCCACGCTGCGGGCTTCGGGTCATCACCAATAGCGGTCCCGGAAAAGTCCAACCACAGCAGGTAGGTGGCCTGCGGGTGGGAAGTCTTTAGGCCCGGCACGCGCTTGGGCAGCTCCTCCACCAGCCAGTCGCGGGTCTTCTTTAAGTACGCAATCTCCTCGTCGAGGAACTCCCCGCCGTCGCGGTAGGCGGCCTCCGCCGCCAGAACGCCCAGCGTGCCGGTGCCGTCCTTGGCCACACCGGTCAGCGAATTCCAGCGCTCCACGTCCGCGGAGTTGGAGAAGATCACCTGTGCGCACTTGAGACCCGCGGTATTCCACGCCTTGGACGTGGCGGTGACGGTGATGACGCGGTCGGACAAAGCACCCAACGGGATGTGGCGGCCCTCGTAGACCAGCGGGGCATGGATCTCATCGGAGAGGATACGGGCATCATACTTATCCGCCAGTTCCACGAGCCCCCGCAGCCAGTCCTCGTCGAAGACGATGCCCAGCGGGTTATAAGGGTGGGAGAGCAGGATAGAGCCGGCGCCAGCCTTAAAGGCACGCTCGATATCGTCTAGCTCCAGCGAGGTCTCTATCTTCTCGCGCCCCGCGGTCTCCGGCAGCTCCAACAGCGGCGGGTAAGACGGAACCGGTACGGCCACCGCGCCCTCAGTAAAGTACTGCACCCCGAGCAGCAGCCCGCGCACGACGTCCCCAATCCAGAAGACGTGCTGTGGGCGCCAGCCGTAGCGCGATTCATAGAAATCCGCCAGGGCCGCGTTGAGCTCGGAGGCCTTGGGGGCTGGGGTGTAGCCGAAGGATTCGGCGTCGACAGCCTCCTGTATTGCTTCCTTCACCGCGGGGGCGGTGAGGAAGTCCGATTCAGCGATCCACAGGGGAATGATGTCCTCGTCATAGACGGTCCACTTGCGGGTGCCGCGGGCACTAAGTTCTTTCAGGCTAGGGAAATGCATGCGCCCCACCTTACTCGTCGGTGGGCTGCACAAATCCGTATTTTTTCAGCCGCTGGCGGTCGGCGGCGGAGGCGGATTGGGTCAAACGCAGCAGCTCGGCGTAGATGCCGCCGGACTGTGCCAGCTCGGCCGGAGAACCAATCTCGGAGATGCGGCCGTGGTCGAGGGTGATGATGGTGTCCACGTCCGCGATGGTGGACAGGCGGTGCGCGATGATGAGCGTGGTGCGGTCCTTCATGAGCTCGTCCAGACCGGCCTGGACGGCGCGCTCGGCCTTGGTGTCCAGCGCCGAGGTGGCCTCGTCGAGCACGAGGATGGGGGCGTCCTTCAGCATGGCGCGCGCCACGGCCACGCGCTGCTTCTGCCCGCCGGAGAGCTTGAGGCCGCGCTCACCGATGACGGTGTCATAACCATCGGGGAATTCCTCGATGAAGTCGTGCGCATTGGCGCGCTTGGCGACGTTCACGATCTCCTCCATCGTCGCCCCCGGCTTGCCATATGCGATGTTTTCCTTGATGGTGCCGGAAAAGAGATAGGACTCCTGGAAGACCACGCCGACTGAGGCGCGCAGGCGCTCGGCGGTAAGCTCCGCGGCGTCGTGTCCGAGCACCGTCAGCTTTCCCTCCGTGGGCTGGTACAGGCCCAGCAGCAGGTTGACCAAGGTGGACTTGCCGCCGCCGGATTCGCCGACAAGCGCGACCTTATGGCCCTCTTGGGCGGCGAAGGAAATATCGGCGACGACCGGCTTTTCCGACTCATAGGAGAAGGACACGTCCTCGAAGGCAAAGACCGGGCCTTGCGTTGGGCGCAGCGGCTCGGCCGGGGTGAGGTCCAGCTCGGGAACGTCGGAGGCGTCAGCGGCGGCGACCAGCTGCGGGTTTACCGTCGGCTCCGGGGTCTCCTCCATGACCTTGAAATAGTCCTTGGAGCCGGCAATGGCGCGCTGGCTGACATCCACGATCCAGCTCATCATGAACACCGGCTGCTTGGCCATGTTCACCAGCTGCAGGAGCATGACCATGTCACCGATGGAGAAGTGGCCCTCCAAGGTGCGCCAGAAGATCAGGCCATAGATCCCTAAGAAGATCAGCGCCATGGCCGCGCCACGCGCGGTATCCATGGAATGCCACCAGTGCGATTGCGGCTTCGTCGTATCCACCACCGTGCGGTAGCGCGAACCGAAGGAGGCCAACTCGCGGGCCTCAGCGACGAAGGACTTGGTCACCTTCACCTGGCCGATGACCTCCGCGAAGCGCCCATTGGCCACGTCGATGTTTTCGTTCTTGATCCCCTCATACTTCTGCCAGCGCTCCGAGGTCAGCGCGGTAAGCCACATATAGATGGGGAAGAGCGCTGCCAGCAAGATGGCCAGCGGCCAGTAGTACACCGCGGTGATGACCAACACCGCCGCGGCCTGGATCAGCATGACGAAAAAGTTATTGGAGAAGGATTGCAGGAACTGCGTGATATTCGCAATCGAGCGGTCCAAACGCGCAATGATGGTGCCGGTGACCTGGTTGTCGTAATAGCCCTGCGGCACGGAGAGCAGCTTGGCAAAGTAGCGCGTGGACAGAATCTGGCGCAGGCGTGCCACCATGACGTCGCCGATATAGCCGCCGATGTTTTTCACCACGTTGCCCAGCGCATCCGCCACAAAGAGTGCGACGACCCACCAGAGGATGGTGCGCAGCGGGCCTCCTGCGACGACGGTGTCGGTGGCCTCGCGGAGGATGAAGGGAGTCAGCAGCGAGAGAATCGCGGTGACTGACGCGGTGATTAGGACGCCGAGATAGAACGGCCACAGCGCAGATGCGCTGCGGACGATGCGGAGAATAGAGTTCATCGTCGGCCGATGTTACGCCCTTAATAGGAATATCCAACCCGTCGACTAAGGTAAGGGAGAAACCGAAGTCGTGATGGAAAAGGATTCGCGGTGAAGAAGTACCTCCCCCTAGCGTGTGCCCCGCTGTGCCTGGTTGCCCTCTCAGGCTGCAGCATCCTCCAGCCGCCGGACACGGGCCCGCAGGACAACATCGTGGTGTCCAGCTCGGAGCCGCCGACCTTTGAGGCTAAAGACGTGGACGCCGAAGAGGTGACCTCTAACCTGGCGGCACCTGTCAAGGACAAGGGACTCAACGTGGAGTATGAGCTGCAGGGCCTGTACTCCGGCGGCGGTGGAACGGTGCTCACGGTGAAGATCCACAACCTCAACGAGGTGCCCATGCCTGCCGACGCCCTCCCGGAACCCACCCTCGAGCGCGCCGATGGCAACGGCGGCTGGGCCACCGTGGATCCGATTGCTTATGACCCGGCCGTCAACACGGACTTGCCCGCGCCGGGCTTGGACCACCCGCTGGGGGCAGGCGCGTCCACCAACCTCCAGTATGTCTATGACGTTGCCCCCGGCAACCTGTGGAACGCGCGCTTTAACATCGGCAACGTGCGCTTTGTAGGAGACCTCAATCTATGACGGAACTCGTCGTTCTAGCCTCGCCCGAGGGCAAGCCCGCAGGCGTAGCTGAGAAGGCCGCCGTCCACACCGCGGATACTCCGCTGCACTTTGCTTTCTCCGCCTGGGTGGTGCGCGGAGGCGAGCTGTTGCTGACCCGCCGCGCACTGTCCAAGCTGACCTGGCCTGGTGTGTGGACCAATTCCTTCTGCGGACACCCCGGGCCGGATGAGCCGACTGCCGACGCCGTCGTGCGCCGCGCCCAGTTCGAACTTGGCCTCAGCGGCACCCCTCACTTAGTGCTGCCGAACTTTTCCTACCGCGCCGTGGATTCCTCCGGCGTGGTGGAAAACGAAATCTGCCCGGTCTATCTCTTTGAGACCACCGACGAACCCACGCCTAACCCGGATGAGGTGGACTCCTTCGCGTGGGTCCCGGTGCGCGATGTCCTCGCTGCCGCCGATGCCACGCCATTCGCCTTTAGCCCGTGGATGGTTGAGGAGCTGGCCCACGAGCCGTTGCGCGAGGCCCTGTTGGCCTAAAGCAGGCTGCCATCCTGGGCGAAGGCCGCCGAGATATAATCCAGGCTGGAATAGGCCACGCGGTTTTCGCCGTTATCCAGGTTGTATTCCCAGATGGCGTGCTCGGGGCGGTAGGCCTCGAAACCGGGCTCGCCGGTGCGCACGAAGTCCCGCAGCCACTGTGCTAGCTCCGTGTCCCCAAAGAGCGGGCGCAGCTCCTCGCAGTGCAAGGCCGGGCCCGAGGAGCGGGTGAACTCCACCATCCAGGTCTTACCTGGTGCCTTCTCCGCCACCTCTGCCGCCCAGCGGCGGATGATGGCATCACCCACCAACCGGCCCATAGGGCGGTCCTTATCCATGTGCTGTGCCACCTGATACCACGGCTTGAAACCATTGCGGGGAAATCCAAAGCGCGGGGCCACATAGCGCAGGATGAGGCTGCGGAAAGGGGAGCGATCGATCTTCTGCGTGGCCGGGATGTTGTAGAACTCGTCGCGGGTGCTGGCGAGGATGAGGGGGACGTCGGCAAGCTGCCCACACTCCAGTGGGGTAGGGCCCAGCGCCATATCGAGGCTGTACTTCTTGCGGAACTTGGCGTAGCCGGCCGCGAGCTCCTCTTGGCTCATCGCCGCGAGGGAGGAGCGCGTGATGGGCTTCTTCATCACCTGGCGCAGCGTGGCCTTGCGCTCCTCGAAGCTCTCCCGAGGGAAGCCCGGGGAGAGCGCCACGGCGCGGCGAAAAGCCCCGCGGTAGTGGTCGCGCCGACACAGCCAGAGAACGGCATTGGCGCCGGCGGACTGGCCCACGACGGTGACGTTGGTGGGATCGCCGCCGAAGGACTCGATGTTGCGCTGAATCCATTCCAAGCCCAGCTGTAGGTCCTCGATGGCGCGGTAGTGGTTGGGCTCATCATCGCGGAAACGGGCCAGGCCCGGCAGCCCCACGCGGTAGTCCAGCTGCACGTGGACGATGCCCGCCTCCGCGGTCGGCGTACCCTCCGCCCGGGGGTCCTCGTGGGAGCCGTGCTCGTAGCGGCCGCCGTGGATGTAGACCAGCGTGGGGGCTAGGGCGGCGGTGCGTTTGCCGGGCGCGGGGGCGGTGATGGTCAGCGCGACCTTCTCCGGATGCGGTTCGCGCGCGTCCTGGTCACGCGGCGGGGCGGGCTCGGGGTTATCGAAATCTCCCGGGATGTGGGAGTACTCGATGGAGTGGAAATGGGCCACGTCCCCATCGAGGTAGCCGGTGATGGTGCCCGCGGGGCAGGTGACGTCGAAAGGTGCACTGCTCATGGACAACAGGCTACCCTGAGGGCATGGAATGGCTCGTGCAGGCGCCAGTGTGGGCGCAGATGGCGGTGCTCGCCGTGACCGCAGTGCCGGCCGCGACCGTCATGGGGTGGGTGCTGATGTGGGTTATCGACCGTGTGAATTCGTGGCTAGCACCCGCGACTAGGATGAAGAAACATGACTGACGATGATCACCGCGAAGGCCTGTGGGACCCCGAGCGCCCGCAGCCTCCCCACCGCAAACGCGCACTGCCCAAGTCCCGAGTGAGCGTGACCCTCTGGCTGATGATCGCGCTCATCGTCGTGGTGGCCATCGTCGGCGTTGTCTTTTAAGGGGGTCTTCCCGAAGGGAAGACGCCGCTAGGGGCGCCGCGCTTGCCGACGCCCCTCCTAGCCCTAGCGCCCGGCACCCGGCCTCGTGGCGGCCTGGGCGAGGCGCTGGTAGAGCTCCTGTTTTGGCAGATCCTCCAACAACACCGGCTTGCCGGCGGTATCGCACAGCGGGATGCACCAGTTGGGGTACTGGTCCTTCGTCGTGCCCGGCTGGTTTTGGGCGCGCACGTCACCGACCATGTCCACCAGGTTGGTCACCGTCAGCGCCGACGGGGTTCCCGCGATGTAGCGGTGCAGGGCAACGAGCATGTCCTCTTCGCTCTCGCGGTTGTCCAACATGCCATAGGCCTGCAGGTTGTCCTTGACCTTTTCCTGCCACGCGCGGTCCTCGGCTTCTTCTTCCGCCACTGGGCGGGTCAGCAGGCCCAAGCGGGCGCGCAGCGCGATGTGGTCGCCACGCAGGAAGGCGAGCGTCGGCGGCAGATCGTGCGTGCCCACCGAGGACATCGCCATCTGGCGGTATTGATCCTGCGGGCGCGGGGTGGGGCCGTCCTCGGCGTGCTCAAACCAGATGATCGTGGTACCCAGCACACCCATATCGCGCAGAGCGTTTTGGACCCACGGCTCCAGGGTGCCCAGGTCCTCGCCCACGAGCACTGCGCCGGCGCGCTCAGCCTCGAGCGCGAGGATGCCGAGCATAGCCTCCCAGTCATAGGACACGTAGGTGCCGTTGAGCGGGGTGGAGTGGCGCGGGATCCAGTACAGGCGGAACAGGCCGAGCACGTGGTCAACGCGCAGGCCGCCGGCGTTGCCCAGCATCGTACGCAGCAAGTCACGCCACGGCTGGTAGCCGGATTCCGCCAGGCGGACCGGGTGCCACGGCGGCTGAGACCAGTCCTGGCCCTGCTGGTTGTAATCATCCGGCGGGGCGCCCACCGAACACTGCGGGGCGAGGTATTCCGCCAGATTGACGGCGTCGGCACCGGCGGGGTGGATGCCCACGGCCATGTCGGTGATAAGCCCGATGCTCATGCCGGCGTCGAGCGCGCGGCGCTGGGCGGCATCCAGCTGCTCATCGCAGAGGAACTGCAGCCAGGAATAGAACTCGGCCAACTCGCTGACGTCGAGGCTCAGCGCGTGGCGACGGCCGCTGTGTCGCTCGAGCTCGGTCTCGGCGCACCACAGCGCGAAGTTACGCAGGCCACGGCCCTCGCGGCGCTTGTACTCGCTAAAGGCGGTGCGGCGCTCCGGGGTCATCCCCTTGTTGAAGAGCTCCTGGAGGACCTGCAGCTTGGCCTCGAAGATGGAATCACGATCAATCTCTTCTGCAGACAGGTTGCGCTCGCGGACTCGGCGGCCAGCTCGGCCACGTCATCCTGGAGTTCCGGGCTGAGTAGTTTCAGCTCCGGGACGTCCTCGATGCGGATATAGATCGGATTGATGAATCGCCGCGTGGTGGGCAGGTAGGGCGAGTCTTCCACCGGCGGAATCGGCTCGCCAGCATGCAGCGGATTAATAAGGAGGAAGTCGTAGTCCGGCGCCAGCAGTTCCGCCAGCTCTGCCAAGTCACCGAAATCACCCATGCCCCAGGACTTCTCGGAACGCACTGAGTACAGCTGCGCCATCGCACCCGCCGCGGGGCGCTCAAGGTAGCGATCCGCCGTGCTCAGGTGGTTCGGCACGACGATGAGCGGGCACTCGTGCTCTCCGATGCCGGGAGAGGACAGGAGCAGCTTATGGAATCCGAGAGGCAGGTCGCCGGGGACGTGGAAGCTTGCCTCGCCCCACATGGTTCCGGAGACGTCGGCAGCCGGGGCATCGTTGGGGTCCTGGTAAGTCGGGCGGGTCTCGCCGCTTTCCAATTCGATCGTGACGGAGACCGGATCCCCGTCGTGGACGTGGACTGCGAAGGACTTTTCGGCGCCTTCGCGGGCCACCACGCAGGGCGGCAGTGGGCGGGAAGCCCGAGCGAGGTAGTCCTCGAAGAGGGCTTGGGTTAGCTCCTCATCGTCCGGACGGTCGGAGATAGAGACGCCGAGTGCGCGCAGCGTGTAGGTGATTGTCTCCTCGCTGACGTACACAGGCTGTCCGTTCTGGGCGGTGTACTCGCAGGCCACACCGTGGCGTTGGGCAAGTTCTTGAAGCAGATCACGGGTAGTCACATCCCCCAATTGTGCCACGCCCTCCCCACGCGCGTAATAAATCAGGTTGGTAGAGTGGGCTGGAATTTAGTTTTTGTGGGAAAGGACACAACTGTGACTTTGAATGAAGCGCACACCAAAGCGGAATTCGAGATCAAGGACGGCGAAACGTGCCTTACCGCCATGATGGCTACGGCGCACGCCCGCCCACATGGCGTGCTGTTTACCCGCCCGGCGAATTACGAGTGGGTCAACGTCACCGCCAAGGAATTCGTCGAGGAAGTCTACGCGGTGGCCAAGGGGCTCATCGCCTTCGGCGTGGAGCAGGGTGACCGCGTGGCGCTCATTTCCACCACCCGCTATGAGTGGTCCTTGCTGGACTACGCCATCTGGGCCGCCGGTGCGGTTTCCGTTCCGGTGTACCCCTCGTCGTCGATGTCCCAGGTTCAGTGGATCATCGAGGACTCCGGCGCAATCCTCGCCATCACGGAAACCCGCGAGCACTCCGAGCTGGTCAAGCATCTGAAGCTGCAGGAGGACGGCACCCCGCAGCTGCACGGTTCCCCCTCCCAGCTGCGCCGTGTCTTAGAAATCAACTCTTCGGCCATCGATACGCTGAAGTTTGAGGGACGCGACATCAGCGACGACACCGTCAACCAGCGCATCGAAGCTACGCACACTGACGACGTCGCCTCCCTGGTGTACACCTCCGGCACTACCGGGCGCCCCAAGGGTTGCATGCTGACCCACCGCAACTGGCTGGCGGAAGCCCGCGGGTTGCTGACCAACCCCATTGGTGCCATCGCCGTGCCGGGCGCACACGTCCTGACCTTCCTGCCGCTGGCACACGTCTTCAGCCGTGCGGTGTCGCTGGCGGTCACCATCGGTGGTGCGTCCCAGAACCACTGGGCGGACTTCAGCACCATCACCGTTGAGTTCGCTCGTTCCCGCCCGAACCTGATTCTTGGCGTGCCGCGCGTGTTTGAAAAGGTACGCAACGGTGCGTCCGCCAAGGCGCATGGTTCCTCCGCGTTCAAGGGCGCGATCTTCGACAGCGCGGAGAAAGTCGCCATCGAATACTCCAAGGCGCTGGATACCCCGGAGGGCCCCAACCGAGTTCTCAAGGCCAAGCACAAGGCCTTTGACAAGCTGGTCTATTCCGCCATCCGCCAGGCAATGGGCGGCGAGGTCAAGTACTGCATCTCCGGTGGCTCGGCCATCTCGCAGGATCTGCTGCACTGGTACCGCGGCATCGGCGTGACCATCTACGAGGGCTATGGACTTACGGAGACCGCAGCGGCTGCCGCCGTGGACTTCGTGGATCAGTCCATCGGCACCGTCGGCCCGCCGCTGGGCGGAACGACGATGCGCATTAACGAGGACGGCGAGATCCTGATTAAGGGAGATATCGTCTTCAAGGGCTACTGGCAGAACCCGGAAGCCACCGAGAATGCGCTGCAGGACGGCTGGTACAACACCGGCGACCTCGGTGAGATCAACGAAGAAGGCAAGCTCGTTATCACCGGCCGCAAGAAGGACCTCATCGTCACCGCGGGCGGCAAGAATGTCTCGCCTGGCCCGATGGAAGATATCCTGCGTTCCCACCCGCTGATCTCCCAGGCCATGGTGGTTGGCGACGGCAAGCCCTTCGTCGGCGTGCTGCTCACCCTGGATGAGGACGCGCTCAAGCGCTGGAAGGCGGACCACAACATCGCCGCGACCAAGGGCATGCGCGAGGTAGCTGCGGATCCGGCGCTGCGCGCGGATATTCAGGACGCCATCAACCAGGTCAACGCCACCGTCTCCCACGCGGAGGGTATTAAGAAGTTCGTCATCCTGGATCAGGACCTCACCGAGGAAAGCAACGAGCTCACCCCAACCCTGAAGGTCAAGCGTTACGTGGTGGCCCAGCGCTATGCGGCTGACATTGAGCGCCTCTACGCCGGCAAGAAATAAGGCTGGACGGAGTCTGTGAATTCCTTCGGAGTGTCGCGCAGCCGAATGCGAGGATCTCTAATAGAGTCAGCGGGGTCAGAAAAACTCTAAACCTCAACTAGAGGTTCTCACGGGAAGGGCGGCCTATGCACAAGATCGCAGCCGAGCTGCGCCACCGTGAGCTGACCCAAGAAATCTATAACATCGGCGATGAAGTCGTCGACTACATCGAGCACCTCATCGAGGCCATCGAGGACTGGGACGATGAACTCTCCCTCGACTGCTTGGCCGAGCTGGGGGATATCGTCGAAGACGCCCGCGTGGATTCCGGGCGCTGCGTCGGCGAGCTCATCGGCCTGCGCCAGGCGCTGGTCTCCGGCCTGAAGTCCGGCACCATCTCGGCTGCCTCCTCCGGCGACAATGACGTCGAGGAACCGAAGCAGCTCACCGCCCGCGCACTCGCTGAGGGCCTGCCTATCTCCGGCCCGCCCGTCGTGGTCTCCGAGCTGGCAGAAACCTTGCGCGGCCGTACCGCCGCGGTGGCTGCCTACCTGCGCGAGCTGGTCGAGTACGTGCTGGCGCAAACCGACGCCGTGGCCCGCAACCTCGACGTGGTTTCCCTGCCGAACTTGTACAAGCGCGCGGGAGAATCCTCCCTTATTGCCGTGCAAGCCTGGCGTCACACCGTCGTCGAGGCACACCCCGCCTTCGTGCGCACCATGCGCGGGCACAATCCGCCGCCCTTCCTAGAGGAGCGCGCGCGTATCGACGCCGTCGTCGCCCGCGTCCGGGCTAAGCGCCAGAAGCAGGCCGCCACGACCGCTTAAGGAGCCGCATCACAGACTTCCTTGTTGCCAACACACAAGGATTACCTAAAGAAGAGCGCCGCCGAGAATCCCTCTCTCGGCGGCGCTTTTCGTAGTTAGCGTGGCACGAATAACTTTGCGTGCCACCGTCTAGCTTCGTGCACCACGCTTAGCTTCGTGTGCCCCGTCTAGCGCGCAAGCGCTAGACCCCCGGGTTCTTGGCGGCCGGCGCGGCCTGGTCTAGCTGCTCCGTAATCTGCGGCCATAGCTGGCCCATGATGTCATCCCAGGTCAGGATCCACACCGTCTTGTCCTTGGTGGGCTTGCCCACCATGACGAGCTGCTCGTTGCGGGCGCGCATCTGATCCAGAGTCTTCTGCACGGTGGAGGAGGAACTCACCGCCAACGCGGGGCGGGAGAACTCCAGCACCGGGGTTTCCGGATCCGCCAGCAGGGTATCGCGGACGTGGACGATGCGCGGAATGCGCGAGGCGCGCGGGTAGACCAGCACGCGCATGATGGACTTGTGCACGACGAGGTCGTGCAGCTCAGCCACCGTGGCATCGGAAGACAGAGGCAAGATTTCCGAGCCGTGCTCGCGGGCCAACTGTGCGGCGGTGGACGCTTCCAGCTCGATGACGCCGGTGATCTGGTTCGCGGAGTCGTCGTCAAGCGTGCCCGTCTGCCGCGAGTGCTCGACGAGGTGGCGCAGGGTCTCCGCGTCATAGCCAGCCGCACCGGCGCGGTCGACGGGTTCCTCGCCGGTCATGAGCACCAGCTTGTTCGCCATCTTGTTGATCCAGATCAGCAGCGGGCGGAAGAGCCAGATGAAACCGCGGGCAGGAACCGCAATGAGCTGCAGGGCCGTCTCCGGGTGGGCGATGGCCCAGGACTTCGGCGCCATCTCACCGATGACCAGGTGCAGGAAGGTCACGACGAAAAGCGCAAGGAGGAAGGAGACGACGTCAGCAACGCCCAGCGGCAAGCCGAGGGCCTCCAGCGGGCTCATGAGCAGGTGATGGACCCACGGCTTGGTCACGGCACCGAGGACGAAGGTTGCGGCGGTAATGCCCAGCTGGGCGCCGGCCAACATGATGGTCAGCTCGTTGAGCGAGCGAAGGCCCGCGCGCGAGGCAGCGGAGGATTCCGCGGTTTCCTCCAGACGGTTGCGGCGCGCACCCATGAGGGAGAACTCGATGACCACGAAGAAGCCGGAAGCAGCAATGATGAGAATGGTGATGAGGAGGTTGAACCACCAGGTATCAGTCATTAGTCATCCTCTCCTTCCGGGAATTCCTCCACCAGCTCTAGGGCTAGAACGGAGGGCACGTGGCGGTCGATTTCCTCGACGCGCACGTTGAGCGTGCGGGTGGGGGCTTCATCGCCGTCGACCCAGTCTTCAGGCTCTGCCTCCAGCTCGATGGCGAGCTCTTCACCTTCCTCCGGCAACGTGCCGGAGTGCGCGATGAGCAGGCCGGCGACGGTTTCGAAATCACCCTCCGGCAGGTCGTGGCCGATGGCGCGCTCGACCTCGTCGATGGGTGTGTCACCGTCGACGATCCAGTGCGTCTCGTCCTGCTCGGTGATCTCCTCGGTCTCTTCGAGGTCGTGCTCATCGGTGACATCGCCGAGGATCTCCTCGGCCAAGTCCTCCATGGTCACGATGCCCACGAAGCCGCCGTATTCGTCGATGACGCAGGCGAGCTTCTCGTCGGCGTCGCGAAGCTCCGTGACGACGTCGGGAAGCGGCATGAGCTCCGGAACCACCACGGGTTCCTTCATGATTTCGCGGGCCGGGGTGGCTGCGGGCAACTCGGTGCCCAGCACGTCATAGAGGTGCACCACGCCGATGGGATTATGTTCATCGTCGATGATGGGGTAGCGCGTGTGGTTCTCCGACATCATCTCGCGGACCTCACCGATGGTGGTCTCCGGCTCGATGACATCCACGCGCGAGCGCGGAATCATGGCGTGTCCCACGTCGTGTTCGGGGAAGTCGAGGAGGCGGTCGAGCACCAGGTAGGTGTCCTCATCCAAGTCGCCGGCCTCGTGGGAGGCATCCACGATGGATTCCAGGTCATCGGTGGTGGCAGAAGAATCGACATCCTCCACCGGTTCGATGCCGAAGACCTTGAGGATGGCGTTGGAGGAATACTCGAAGAAGTGGATCAACCAGCCGAAGATCTTGAGGTACCACATCGTGGACGCGGACAGCCACAGCGCTGTCTTCATGGGAGCGGCGATGGTGTAGTTCTTGGGGAAGAGCTCGGCGAAGAGCATCGTGAGAACCGTCGACACGGCCAGCGCGGTCACCGTACCCACGGCGACGGACACGCCCGTGGGCACGCCCACGCCACCGAGCAGCTGGCCCAGGCCTTGGCCCACGAGTGGCTCGGCCACATAACCGATGAGCAGGCCCGTAATCGTGATGCCCAGCTGTGCGCCGGAAAGCATGAAGGAGGTTTTCTGCGTGATCTTGAGCGCGCGCTCCGCTGGTTTATCCCCCGCAGCGGCGCGCTGGCGCAGCTGCGTGCGGTCCACGGACATGAAGGCGAATTCTTGCGCGACGAAGTACGCGTTGGCCACGATAATGAGAGCGATGACGGCGAAACCCGCCACAATCATCAGGATGGCAGATAACACGGCTTACCCCACCGCCTTAAGGAGGCGGCGGGGACATCGACTCGGAGGTTCCACGAAAAAGGGGGCCTTTCTTAACTTTCGGGGATTGCAAATATGCACTATAGACTACCGCTTCAACGGTTTAGTCGGTTATTTTGTTCCCCATGGATCCCTTCGGTCTTTATATTCACGTTCCCTTCTGTGCCTCGCGCTGCGGCTACTGCGATTTCAACACCTATACGCCCGGTGAGCTGGGAGGGGACTTGACCAGCGATTATCTGGATGCTCTGGAGAAAGAGCTGGAGATGGCGGCGGCGCAGGTGGGCCGTGAAGCCGAGACGGTTTTTATTGGCGGCGGCACGCCGAGCTTGTTGGGTGCCGAGGGCCTGGGCCGTGTGTTGAATCGGGTGCGCGACACCTTTGGCTTGGCCCCGGGCGCAGAGGTCACCACGGAATCCAACCCGGAGTCAACCTCGCCGGAGTACTTCGCCGGGCTTCTCGACGCCGGCTTCACCCGCCTCTCCCTTGGCATGCAGTCCGCCTCACCGGGCGTGCTCGCCGTGCTCGAGCGTGCCCACACCCCGGGCCGCGCCTTCGATGCGGCACGCGAAGCCATCGCCGCGGGCTTCGAGCACGTCAACCTGGACATGATTTATGGCACGCCGACTGAAGAAGACGCCGACGTTGCCCTGACCTTGGAGCGTGCCCTGGAGACCGGGGTGGACCACATCAGTGCGTATTCGCTCATTGTGGAGGACGGCACGCGTATGGCCCGCAAGGTATCGAAGGGCCTGCTTCCGGCCCCGGACGAGGACGTGCTGGCCCGGCGCTACGAGATGATCTCCTCCGCCCTCGAGGCCGAAGGCTTTGAGTGGTACGAGGTCTCCAACTGGGCCAAGCCGGGCGGGGAGTGCCAGCACAATCGCATCTACTGGGTGGACGGCAATTGGTGGGGCGCGGGCCCGGGCGCGCATTCGCACTTAGGCAACGAGCGCTTCTTCAATGTGAAGAACCCGCGGACCTACATCAAGGCCGTGGGCGAGGGGGATCTGCCCATCAAGGAGCGGGAGGAGCTCAGCGCCGCCGACCGCCACACCGAGCGCATCATGCTGGGCCTGCGTCTGCGCGAGGGCATCCCCGCGTCCTGGCTCGCGCCGGCCGCCGAGCCCGTCGCCGCGCGCTTCATCGAGCGCGGCCTGCTCGAGCGCGCCGGCGACCACCTCCGCGTGACCAAGGCAGGCCGCCTGCTCGCCGACGGCATCATCACCGACCTCCTTGTCGCTGAAGATACCGCCGAAGGCACCGCTCGCTAGGGGCTTGCCCCGCCTGCGGGCCGACCTCCGGATCCGCATCAGCTGGCTCATTAGCGGCCGTACCCTGCTCGTGGCCTGTCCTCAGCCTTCCGCACATGGTTCCAGTGGAAAGGTTCTAGTCATAAGGTTTGTTTGGGGGCAAACAAACCTTCCTTAGGCTGCTAGAAGGTTCGTTTGGGGGGCAAGTAAACCGTATGACCTGAACCATCTGAGTAGAACCAGCTGTGTGATGCAACCGCGAAGCTGCGAAGAAGTGGCTAGGCCTTGGCCTTTCGACGTCGAGGAGACATGGGGACTTAAAGTTAGCTCCGCCGGGAATTTGTTAGTTTTGCTCCTGTCGTCGGGAAGTTTGATAGCGGTGTTAGTTTCTCTCTCCACGTCGAGAAACCTGTTAGTCGCTCTCGATATTGCTAGTATTAGTGGCATGGATGACGCCTTAAACCCCTATACTCCTGGCTCGGGCATCGCGCCGACAGTTCTTACTGGGCGCGAGAGAGACCTTCATGCGTTTGACAATCTTGTCAAACGCGTCCAGAACGGATTGCTTGGCCGTCCAATGCTGCTCGTTGGCTTGCGTGGAGTGGGTAAGACCGTGCTGCTCAACCAATTAAAAAGGAAGGCTGACCAAGCCGACTGGCTAACGATTAAGTTTGAGGCTTCGCAGGGGGCACGTGGACGAGAAGGAGCCCGCCGTGCTCTAGCGCAAGGTTTAGCCAAAGCCTCTTTGCGCTATCGGACGAAAGCCAAGGTATCTGAGGGTTTTCACTTTATTGCTGCGGCCGTAAAGTCTTTTTCGCTCTCGGTAGGACAAAGCATTATTGACCTTGGGGTTGAAGTAGGAGACATTCCTCCGGCAACAGGAAACCTCGAGCTTGATCTGCACGATGTGATCGAGGCCATCACTACGACGCTCCTCAAGGAGGATAAAGCTTTAGGAATCTTCATCGACGAAATGCAAGACCTTGATGAAGAGCTGCTCGAAGCACTCATTTCTGCACAACATGAAGCAGGGCAGCTGGGCTTGCCTTTTTACATTATTGGCGCTGGGCTCCCGAGTCTGCCAGGGATTCTGGCGGAGTCCCGCTCTTATGCAGAGCGAATGTTCGAGGTGCACCAAATTGGCAGGCTCGAAATGTATGCCGCAGTTGCCGCCTTCCGTGAACCTGCGCGGACACAGAATGTGGAATTTGACGATGAAGCAGTTGAATATCTAGCTAATGTATCGGGGCAGTATCCGTATTTCATCCAGGAATTTGGTGCACAAATGTGGCGTACTGCGCGAACTTCACCTATGGATTCCGATGCAGCTCGACGCGCCGCGCGGCTTGGAATTGAGCAGTTGGACCGCGGGTTTTTCCAAGCCAGGTGGGATCGCGCTACTCCAGCCGAGCGGGACTACTTGACCGCGATGGCAAAGGTTGGCGGAGAGGAAATCTCGAGCAAGGACATCGCGGACATCTTAGGTAAAGACACGAAGAAACTGGGTCCTGTGCGAGCCAAGCTCATTAGTAAAGGATTGATCTATGCTCCAGAACACGGCAGGGTGAGCTACACTGTGCCAAATTTTGACGACTTCATCGCCCGCCAGAACGGATAGCCTTAAAGACATGTCCAGCTCCACCGATGCCCGCCGCCAAGAGGTCCTGCGCGCCATCGTCGCGGACTACATCGCCTCGCAATCGCCCGTCGGCTCCAAGGCCCTGCTCGAGCGCTACCAGCTGGGCGTGTCCTCGGCGACGATTCGCAATGACATGGCCGTGCTCGAAGCCGAAGGGCTTATCGCCCAAGAACACGCCAGCTCCGGGCGCGTGCCCACGCAGAAGGGCTACCGCCAGTTCGTCGATACGCTGCACGACGTCAAGCCGCTCTCCAAAGCGGAGCGCCGCGCCATGCTCACCTTCCTCGAAGGCGGGGTGGATTTGGAAGACGTGCTGCGCCGGTCTGTCCAGCTGCTGGCCCAGGTGACGAAGCAGGCAGCCGTCGTGCAGATGCCCAACCTCAAGGTCTCCCGCGTCAAACACTGCGAGGTCGTGGCACTCTCACCGGTGCGCCTGCTCTTGGTGCTCATCACGGATAATGGGCGCGTCGATCAGCGCAATGTGGAGCTCGATGACGTGATCGACCCCGAGCAGACCCACCGCCTGCGCGACATCCTCAACACCGCCCTCGAGGGCAAGACGCTCACCGATGCCTCGGTGGAGCTGGCCGCGCTTGTCGACGACTCCCCAGCCGACATCCGCCCCCACCTCCTCAAGGCCGCGACGACGCTGATTGAGACCCTCGTGGAGCAGCCCTCCGACCGCCTGATCATGGCGGGTACCTCCAACCTCACCCGCGTGGCCCTGACCGAGGGCCTGCCCTCTATCATCGAGGCCCTCGAGGAGCAGGTCGTCGTGCTCAAGCTGCTGGCGCGCGTGCCGGATTTGGGCAATGTTTCTGTATCCATCGGCGAGGAGAACGAAGCCGACGAGCTGCGCCAAACCTCTGTCGTGGCCACGCGCTATGGTTTTGGCACCGGCGAGCATGCGGCGGCACTCGGCGGGCTGGGTGTCGCGGGGCCGACGTATATGGACTATTCGGGAACAATTTCCAAGGTCTCTGCCGTTGCACGCTATGTGAGTGAAATCCTGGCGGGCGAGTAAGCTAGCCCGTCGGATTAGATTTAGTATCAACGAGAAATAGAAGGATGACAGTACGTGGCTCGTGACTACTACGGCATTCTTGGTGTAGAAAAGTCGGCGTCCGACGCCGAGATTAAGAAGGCCTACCGCAAGCTGGCGCGCAAGTACCACCCGGACGTCAACCCGGGCGATGACGAGGCCGCGGAGAAGTTCCGCGAGGCTTCCCTTGCACAGGAGGTTCTGCTTGATCCGCAGAAGCGCCGGATTGTGGACATGGGTGGTGACCCCATGGAGGAGCGCGCGGCCCAGGGCGGCGGCTTTGGCGGTTTCGGCGGCGGCGGACTCGGGGATATCTTCGCCGAGTTCTTCGGTGGGGGAGCGGCCTCCCGCGGCCCGCGTTCCCGCGTGCAGCCGGGCGATGATGCGCTCCTGCGCACCACCATTACCCTCGAGGAGGCCTATAGCGGCGTCAAGCAGCAGGTCAAGGTGGACACCGCCGTGATCTGTGACCGCTGTGAGGGAACCGGTTCCGAGTCCAAGGCCAAGCCGGTGACCTGTGGCCATTGCGGCGGCATGGGCCAGGTTCAGGAAGTCCAGCGCAGCATGCTGGGCAACATGATGACTACCCGCGATTGCCCGAAGTGCTATGGCTTCGGCGAAGTGGTCACCGATCCCTGTGGCCACTGTGGCGGCGATGGCCGCGTGCGCAAGCGTCGTGATATTACGGTGAGCATCCCCGCCGGCATTGGTGATGGCATGCGCATCCGCATGGCCTCCCAGGGCGAGGTCGGCCACGGCGGCGGCCCCGCCGGTGACCTGTACGTGGAGGTGCACACCGAGCCGCACCCCGTCTTCGAGCGTAATGCCGATGACCTGCACCTGACCGTTCGCGTGCCCATGGTGGATGCTGCCCTCGGCTCTTCCTGCACCGTCGAGCAGCTCGACGGCGAAGAGCTCACCATCGATATCGCGCCGGGCACCCAGCCGGGCGAGTCCATCACACTCCAGGGCAAGGGCATGCCGCGCCTGCGCACCGACGGCTTTGGCAACCTCCACGCTCACGTGGATGTGGTGATCCCGACGGACCTGGATAAGAAGACCCGCGAGGCCCTCGAAAAGGTCCGCGCCGCCGGCCACAGCGGCACCGAGGTTCACCGCGCCGGTGACAATCAGGGCGAATCCCTCTTTACCCGCCTCCGAGGCAAGTTCCGTCGCTAATGTCTCTGCCCGTCTTCCTCCACCCGGACCTGTCCCTCGCCGAGGTCGGCCAGCCCGTGGGTCTCGATGGCGCGGAGGGCCGCCACGCGGTCACTGTCAAGCGCATGGGACCAGGGGAGCACCTGGTCCTGATTGATGGATCCGGGCGCCGCGCCACCGCCACCATCACCGATACGCAGGGCAAGGACACGCTGGCCGCGCTTGTCGACGACCTCGCGATCCTCCCCGAGCCCTCCCCACGGGTGGTCGTGGTCCAGGCCATCCCGAAATCGGAGCGCGCCGAGTTGGCCGTCGACCTGGCCACCCAGGCCGGGGCGGATGAGATCATCGCCTGGCAGGCGGATCGCTGCGTGTCCAAGTGGGATGCGAAGAAGGCCCCGAAGGCGCTAGCAAAGTGGGAATCCGCGGCCGTGGCGGCTGCCAAGCAATCGCGCCGCGCGCGCGTGCCCGCGGTGCGTGGTCCTTTGACCACCCGCCAGTTGTGCCAGGAGATTGCGGGCGCACGAGCCTTGGTCCTCCACGAGGAAGCCGAGGTCCGGCTCAAGGACCTGAGTGGTTTGGACTCCGCCGGGACCATCTACCTTCTGGTGGGCCCCGAGGGCGGCATCGGCGCGGAGGAACTAGCCCGCTTGCAGGACGCCGGTGCGACGGCGATCAAGTTGGGGCCGGAGGTGTTGAGGACGGCGTCGGCAAGCATGGTGGCGTTGGCCAGCATCGGCACCCTGACCTCGCGCTGGTAGCCTTTTGGGCGTGCCTATTATCACCACCAAGTTTGATCTCGATTCCGCCTACCTGGCCACGGTGCTCGGCCCGGCGGACGATAACCTGCGCGTTTTGGGAAACCTTCTGGGCGTGGACCTCTTTGCTCGCGGCACCACCATTACTGCCGCCGGCCCCGATTATGAGGTGGCCCGCGCGCACAAGGTCTTAGAGGAGCTCGAGGCCATCGCGCGCCGCGGCCATCCGGTGAGCACGGATACCGTGAAGCACACCCTGGACCTGGTCACGGTGGATGCCCCAGCCTCTGTGTCTGAGACGCTCGCGGCGGATATCGTTTCGCGCCGCGGTAAGGCCGTGCGCCCGAAGACGGTGGGCCAATCACGCTATGTGCAGGCCATCGATGAGAACACGATTGTCTTCGGCATCGGCCCCGCCGGTACCGGTAAGACCTACCTGGCGGTGGCCAAGGCGGTGCAGGCCCTGCGCGCCAAGCAGGTCAGCCGCATTATCTTGACCCGCCCGGCGGTTGAGGCGGGGGAGAAGCTGGGCTTTCTGCCCGGCACACTCAACGACAAGATTGACCCCTACCTGCGCCCGCTGTACGACGCTTTGCGGGACATGATCGATCCGGAGATGATTCCGAAGCTCATGGAGGCCGGCATCATTGAGGTCGCCCCCTTGGCTTATATGCGTGGCCGCACGCTCAACGATGCCTTCGTCATCCTCGACGAGGCCCAGAACACCACGCCGGCGCAGATGAAGATGTTCCTGACGCGCTTGGGTTTTGGCTCCACCATCGTGGTGACCGGCGATATTTCCCAGGTGGACTTGCCGGGCGGGCAAGTTTCCGGCCTGCGTCTGGTGCGCCGCATTCTCAAGGGCGTGCCCGATATTCACTTCGCGGAGCTGGGCGCGGCCGACGTGGTGCGCCACCAGCTGGTCGGGCGCATCGTGGAGGCTTACGATAACTTTGCTGAGCAGGAGGAGAAGAAATGAGCATCGAATTTATTAACGAGTCCGGTTATGACGGCGTGAACGAGGAGATGCTGATCGACGTCTGCTCCTACGCCCTCGGCCGCCTCGACGTTAACCCGGATGCCGAGTGCACGATTACCGCCGTGGATCTGGATACCATCGCGGACCTGCACGTGCGCTGGATGGACCTGGAAGGCCCGACTGATGTGATGAGCTTCCCCATGGATGAGCTCACCCCGGGTGCTACCGGCGGGCGCCCCGACGCCGCCGAGGCCGGACCGGCCATGCTGGGCGATATCGTGCTCTGCCCGGAATTCGCGCAGCGCCAAGCCACCGCGGCCGGCCACTCTTTGGGCCACGAGCTGGCCCTGCTGACAGTGCATGGTTGCCTGCACCTGCTGGGCTATGATCACACCACTGCGGCGGAGGAGAAAGAAATGTTCGGCCTGCAGAACGAGCTGCTGGCGGACTGGTACGAGGACCTGGCGGCGCGTGGCGTGAGCTACCAGCCCAAGCCCTCGGGCCCGAAGGCCTTCCCGGATGCCGCCGAGCGCGCGAAGCTCGATGAGGAAGTTCCCGGCGGCGGAATCTAAAACGGCCCAAACGTTGAGGTGCTACGTGGGGCGTAGCACAATGGAGGACTATGAACATCCTCTCCATTCAGTCCCACGTCACCTTTGGTCACGTGGGCAACTCCGCAGCAGTCTTTCCACTTCAGCGCGCTGGCCATGAGGTATGGCCGATTCACACGGTGAATTTCTCCAACCACACCGGTTATGGCGACTGGGGCGGGCCGATGATCCCGGCGGAGGAGGTCACGGCGATTGTGGATGGCATCGAGAAGCGCGGCGCCTTCCCTCGCATCGACGCCATCTTGTCTGGCTACCAGGGCGGTCCGGATATTGCGGGCGCCATCGTGGATGCAGTGAACCGCATCAAGGCGGTCAACCCGAATGCGCTGTATGCCTGCGACCCGGTGATGGGTAACGCTAAGTCCGGCTGCTTCGTCTCCGATGAAATCCCGCCGCTGCTGCGCGATAAGGTGGTGCCCGTTGCGGACATCATCACCCCGAACCAGTTTGAGCTGGGCTACCTGACGGACTGCGAGGTGGGCTCCTTGGAGCAGACCCTCGCTGCGGTGAAGCGCGCGCAGGAGATCGGCCCGAAGACCGTGTTGGTGACCTCGGTGCAGCGCCCGGAGACCAGCGAGGACGAGATTGAGATGCTCGCCGTTGATGGCGAGCGCGCTTTCCTAGTCGCTACCCCCAAGCTGCCGTTCAAGCGCAATGGCTCGGGCGATGTCACGGCTTCGCTGTTTACGGGCCACTACGTGGAGACCAACGACGCCAAGCTGGCCCTCAAGCGAACCGCGTCCTCCGTCTTCGACCTGCTCCAGAACACCTACGAGGCGGATTCTCAGGAGCTGCTGCTCATCGAGTCGCAGGATGTCTTTGCTAACCCGCAGTTGCAGTTCCGGGTGGAGGAGCTCTAGCCGTCAATCCGTGACCGCCCTGCGCGCGCGTTCGCGGCCTGGCGTGGATGCCTTGACCCGGCGTCGTGTCCTGGCCCGGCATTTGGTGTCCAGCAAACGGCATCTCGCAGAAGGCATCTGTCAAAAGGCGTTTTCACGTCTAAAAACGCCTTTTGCTGCGTCCAGATGGCGTTTTTGCGGTCAAAGACGCCTTTCGGAAGACGCCGTTTGCAAGACACCATGTGCAAGATGCCGTTTGGCGCAAGCTTTTTCGCAGTCACCATGCGGCGGATAACCTCGCGCCATCAGCTTTCACCCTCACCTCACCGCTGCTTTCGCGGCCCACCTTCAACGATGTCGTTTCCACCCACAAGGTTCTACTCAGATGGTTCGGGTCAGAAGGTTCTCTTGGGGGCAAACAAACCTTCTGGAGGTCGCTAGATGGTTCGTTTGGGGGCAAAGAAACCTTGTGACCTGAACCGCCTGACTAGAACCGCCTGACTCGAACCATCTGCAGGCCAGATAAACCCCGTGAAAGCACAAATGGTCCCTCTAGTCTGGTCCCTTCGCACACTAAAGGGACCATTTAATAGGCGAAAACCGTCACCAGATGGTCCCTTTTGCACAGAGAAGGGACCAGAGTAGAAGGACCAAACTACAAGGCCCCTCGGCAGGAAGCTCTCGGGGCCGCACGTCGAGAGCCAGAGCAGAGCGATACAACAAGAACGGGACTCGGCAGCTCGTGCGTTATGATATGAGGCGATATGAGCACTGATTTCGATGCCGCCTTCGCGGACCTGCCGGCTGAGGGCGAAGCCAACGCCGCTGACTATTCGCAATACACCGACACGCCCGAGGGCTTCCGCTCCGGCTTCGTGTCCTTCGTCGGCCGCCCCAACACCGGCAAGTCCACCCTGACCAACGCCCTGGTGGGGCAGAAGATCGCCATCACCGCCGACCAGCCGGAAACCACCCGCCACCCCATCCGCGGCCTCGTACACCGCGAGGATGCGCAAATCGTCCTCGTCGACACACCCGGCCTGCACCGCCCGCGCACCTTGCTCGGCGAGCGCCTCAACGAGGTAGTTAAGGACACCTACGCAGACGTCGACGTCATCGGCCTGACCATCCCTGCCGATGAGAAGATCGGCCCCGGCGATCGCTGGATTCTGGAGAACGTCAGCAAGGTCGCCCCGAAGACCCCCATCATCGGCATCGTCACCAAGCTGGATAAGGCCTCCAAGGACCAAGTCGGCGCCCAGCTTGTAGCTCTCCACGAGCTCCTCTCCGAGGAGAACCCAGACGCCGTGGTCATCCCCGTCTCCGCCACCGAGCGCGTGCAGCTGGATGAGCTGACCCAGGTCATCGTGGACCACCTCCCCGAGGGGCCTAAATTCTATCCGGATGACCACATCACCGACGAGGATCAGGCCAAGCGCATCGCTGAGCTTATCCGCGAGTCTGCGCTGTCCGGCCTGAAGTACGAGCTCCCGCACTCCGTCGCCGTCGAGGTCGATGAGATCCTGCCCAGCCAGGAACGCCCCGACGTCCTCAACGTCCACGCCATCCTCTACCTGGAGCGTCCCGGCCAGAAGCGCATCATCGAGGGCAAGGACGGCCGCCGCTTCCGCCGCATCGTGGGCACCGCCCGCAAGGAAATCATCCAGCTGCTCGGCCAAAACGTCTACCTTGACCTGCGCATTAAGGTGCTCAAGAACTGGCAATCGGACCCGAAGGCACTGGGCCGCCTGGGCTTCTAAAGTGCGCGAAAATTTCCGCGACCGCGCCCTCGTCATCCGTTCCTATGATTTTGGCGAGGCGGATCGCATCATCGTGCTCTTGACTCGCCACCACGGCCTCGTGCGCGGGGTGGCCAAGGGCGTTCGCCGCGCCAAATCGCGCTTCGGCTCGCGCCTGCAGCTCTTCGTCAACCTCGACGTGCAGCTCTACCCAGGCCGAAACCTCTACACCATTTCCCAGGCCGATACCGTGGACTACTTCGGTGCGCGCATCATCGAGGATTATGAGCGCTACACCGCCGCCTGCGCCGCCCTCGAATCCGCCGAGCGCCTCGCCGCCGCCGATGCCCCCGGGGACCCCTACCTCTACGATGCCTGCGTCGACGTCCTCAACCAACTCCAGCACGGCGATCCGCTCATGCTTCTCGACGCCTTCCTCCTCCAAGCCATGTCCCACGCCGGCTGGGCACCCAGCCTTTTCGATTGCGCCCAGTGCCAAAGGCCCGGCCCCCACCACGCCTTCCACCCAGCCGTGGGTGGGGCCGCCTGCCACCAATGCCGCCCGCCCGGGGCCGCGGAGGTGGACCCGGAAACCCTGCACCACATGTGGCTTATCGCCCACGGCCACCCCAGCCAGCCGACGAACACCCAAGCCCAGGAGGCCCACCGGCTGACCCGTGCCCACCTGCAATGGCACCTCGAGCGCTCCGTTGGCGCGCTGGGGATCATGGAACAGTAGACTGTAATGCGTGATTACGCCTGACCCGAACCGAGTTCTTCATCCGCCCGCTATCCCGCAGGAGTTCCTGCCGCGCCACATCGCGCTGGTCATGGACGGCAACGGCCGCTGGGCAGAGGAGCGCGGCATGAAACGCACCGAAGGCCACCGCCGCGGGGAAGCAGTGCTTCTCGACGTCGTCGATGCCTGCCTCGCCCTCGGCGTTCCTTACCTTTCCGCCTACGCCTTCTCCACCGAGAACTGGCGCCGCAGCGCGGAGGAGGTGCGCTTCCTCATGGGCTTTAACCGCGACGTCCTGCGCCGCCAGCGCCATTGGCTCAACGATAGGGGAGTGCGCGTCGTGTGGGCCGGCCGCCGCCCGCGCCTGTGGCGCTCCGTTATCAAGGAGCTTGAGGCTGCCGAGGAGCTGACCAAGGACAACACCAAGATGACCTTGGTGATGTGCGTAAATTACGGTGGGCGCGCCGAGCTTGTCGACGGCATCCGGTCTCTCGCCGAGCAAGTCTCCCGCGGCGAGCTCGATCCGCGTTCCATCAATGAGAAGACGGTGAGCTCGGTGATGTATGACCCCGATATGCCGGACGTGGACCTATTCCTGCGCCCCTCCGGTGAGAAGCGCACCTCGAACTTCCTGCTCTGGCAATCGGCCTACGCAGAGATGATTTACCAGGACAAGCTCTTCCCGGATTTCACACCGGAAGACCTGTTTGCCGCGGTGGAGGAGTACGCGCGGCGCGACCGCCGCTTCGGCGGCGTCAAGTAGCCCGCAATCTAAGACGCCGCGGAGCAGTTGGCACAGATGCCGAAGATTTCGGCATCGTGCCCGGTGAGCTCGAAATCGTGTTCCTTGGCTACGGAGGAGGCCCACTCTTCGATGGGGCCGCCGTCGATTTCCTCGGTGCGGCCGCACTTGGTGCATACCAAGTGGTGGTGGTGCGCATTGCTTTCGCAGTGCCGGTAGAGGGTCTCGCCGGAGGGCATGTGGAGTGCGTCGACGGCTTCAATCTCCGAAAGTGATTGAAGCGTGCGATAGACGGTGGTGAGGCCGACTTTCTGGTTGCCGTCGATAAGCGCCTGGTGTATGTCCTTGGCAGAGGCGAATTTGTCGAGACTACGCAGGACTTCGACGACGGCGGTGCGCTGGCGGGTATTGCGAGCGCCGAGCTTGGGAATACTGTCGTGGATGGCCATGGGTCTAAAGTTTATCAATACACTTCCATTAAGAGGTGGCCAGTGAGGCGTCGCGAAGCAGCGGCAGCACCTTCTGAGCTGCCAAAAAGTAGCGGACTTCGCGGCCGAGGCGTTCGCTGTCGACGATGTGTGCGCGCTTCAAAACCCGCAGGTGTTGGCTAATAAGCGGTTGGGATTTGCCGGTGGCGGCCACGAGCTCGTGGACGTAGTGATCGCGCTCAGCTAGGCGCCGGATGATGTCGATGCGCAACGGTGAATCCAAAGCGCTAATGACGGTGGCGGCTGCCGCGGGATCGAACGAGAGAGCTTCTTTCTGGGTGTTGGTCACACCATTCACCTTCAACCATATCTATTGGGGGAGAGTTAAAAAGAGAGATATAGGTACTATAGCTGAAGAATGCGAAAAAGTGTATAAAATGCACCACAGTTTCGGGGTGAGGGCACGCGGTGTCAGGGGGCGCGCTAAACTAGGTCGCACTGTATAAAGACTGTCCCCTACCAGAGGAGTCCCATTAGCTATGGCATCCGTCATTGATACCGTCGTCAGCCTGTGTAAGCGCCGCGGCTTGGTCTACCAGGCAGGTGAAATTTATGGCGGTTCCCGCTCTGCGTGGGACTACGGCCCGCTCGGTGTCGAGCTCAAGGAGAACATTAAGCGCCAGTGGTGGCGTCACATGGTGCAGTCCCGCGACGATGTCGTGGGCGTCGATACGTCCGTGATCCAGCCGCGCCAGGTGTGGGTGTCTTCCGGCCACGTCGAGGTCTTCACCGACCCGCTGGTGGAATCCAAGCACACCGGCAAGCGCTACCGCGCGGATCACCTCATCGAGGCCTACGAGGAAAAGCACGGCCACGAGCCGGCCAACGGCCTCGCTGACATCAACGATCCGGAGACCGGCCAGCCGGGTGACTGGACTGAGCCGAAGGCCTTCTCCGGTCTGCTCAAGACCTTCCTCGGACCGGTCGATGATGAGCAGGGCTTGCACTACCTGCGTCCGGAGACCGCGCAGGGCATCTTCGTGAACTTCAAGAACGTGATGACCTCGGCCCGCATGAAGCCGCCGTTCGGCATTGCGAACATTGGTAAGTCCTTCCGTAACGAGATCACCCCGGGTAACTTCATCTTCCGCACCCGTGAGTTCGAGCAGATGGAGATGGAGTTCTTCGTCAAGCCGGGCGAGGACGAAGAGTGGCACCAGTACTGGATCGATGACCGCTACAACTGGTACGTCGATCTGGGCATCAAGGAAGAGAACCTGCGCCTCTACGAGCACCCGAAGGAGAAGCTCTCCCACTACTCCAAGCGCACCGTGGACGTCGAGTATGCCTTCGGCTTCAAGGGCTCCAAGTGGGGCGAGCTGGAGGGTGTGGCTAACCGCACGGACTACGACCTTTCCGTCCACACCAAGGGCTCGGGCGAGGACCTGTCCTACTTTGACCAGGAGTCCGGCGAGCGCTGGACCCCGTACGTCATCGAGCCGGCTGCCGGCCTGGGCCGCTCCATGATGGCCTTCCTTGTTGACGCTTATGACGAAGAGGAGGCCCCCAACGCCAAGGGCGGCACCGACAAGCGCGTCGTGCTGCGCCTGGATCGCCGCCTGGCACCGGTGAAGGTGGCCGTGCTGCCGCTGTCGAAGAAGGAAGCGCTGTCCACCCCTGCTCGCGAGCTGGCGAACAAGCTGCGCGCGAACTGGAACGTGGAGTTCGATACCTCCGGCGCCATCGGCCGCCGCTACCGCCGCCAGGATGAAATCGGCACGCCGTTCTGCGTGACCTATGACTTCGACACGTTGGAGGACAACGCGGTCACCGTGCGTGAGCGTGACTCCATGGAGCAGGAGCGCGTCAAGCTCGATGAGCTTGAGGCTTACCTGGCCGCTCGACTGATCGGCTGCTAATGCATTACACCAGCTGGGACCGCAGCGACCGCAAGAACCCGGTGCTCCTCGTGGGGGAGGGGCCGGCGTCGCTGGGCATGTTCCAGGAGCGCTCGGCGGACGTGGAAGGTTCGCACTGGCGCCTGGGGCTCGATGATTTGGGCGCGTCGGTGACGCTGGAGGATGACCGCGTCTACCGCCTGGCGGGCAACCCCAAGCGCGATAAGCGCTTGGAGGCGTCCCTGGATGGGCGCACGTTTGCCTTCATCAACGAGGCCGGCGGCGACTGGATTGTTGAGGACCACGACGGGCTGAAAATCGCGCAGTTCTCCTCGAAGAACTCGGGTGTGCGTAAGGCCATCCTGGAGTTTGAGGGCGAGAAGAGCGATGATTCCGATGACCTCAACCATTCGGAGATTGCGGCGCTGAGCTGGTTTACGCGTGTGATTCTGGAGGCGCGGACGCAGAGCACCGCTATCCCGATCATCGCGACGTTGGTGCTGCTGACCATCGTCGCGGTCGTTGTGGTGCTGCTCTGATGCAGCGCTGGGTGTGGCGCGACGGGGCGTTGGCGAATGGCGCGGGTGAGGTCATCGCCCGCGTGAGACCGATGGGCCTGCTGCTGCCTGGAACGGGTGCCACCATCGCCTTCGAACACATCCCGGGCGCGCGCAGCTTTACTGTGCGCGGGCCCGACTTTTCGGCGGAGCAGACCAGCTTCACGGTGAAAAAGCTGCGTGCGGTCTGTCAGGGCCGCGAGTACTTGCTCGAGCGCACGAACCCATTCCGCCGCGAGCGCCGCATCCTCGCTCTCGCAGACGCCAACGAGGTCGCCCGCACCGCCCCGCGGGGCCGCGACCTCGAGGTTGCGGTGGGCGAGCTCCCTCTCGCAGACGCCGCCTTCACCAGCTACTGTTGCCTGCTTCTCGACGGCTCCACCCGCCCCCTTCGCACCTAACCTACCCTTTACACCTAACCCACCCTTCCGGGGTGCCGACCGTTTGCGCGCCTAACCCATTCGCGAGCTTAGCTGTCTGCCCACCTAAGCCCACCTCGCCTTCTTGCTGGCTGCCTGACCGGCCCTGCTTTCCGCTCTCCCACAGATGGTCCTTCTGGTTTGGTCCCTCTACTTTGGCCCCTTATGTGTGCAAAGGGACCATGTGGCGCAGCTTTTCGCCTGATAGATGGTCCCTTAACTGGGCAAAGGGACCAGAATAAAGGCACCAAACTAAAGGGACCTTCCGCGATATAGCCAGAACTGGCGTGGAAACTTGGGCGATTCATTGAAGGGAGGGGAGCTCTTCTAGCTTCCTTGCTCGGCTTGGTATGCCAGTAGAGGGTTCTAGTTAGATGGTTGCAGTCATAAGGTTTGTTTGCCCCCAAACGAACCATCTAGCTCGGTGCAGAAGGTTTACTTTCCCCCAAGTAAACCGTTTGACTGCAACCTTGTGAGAGAAGCCTTTTGACGAGAACCATGTGCATGACCGTGTTCCACCTACCGTGTATGTGCACCACCCCGTATCCGAGGAACTGATTGGCTGGCTACCGGGCCGGGGTCCAGTCGCCCGATGTGTGCACAGGAAATGTGGCAGACGGTATCCCACAAATGGCATCCGACAGAAGGCATCTGACAAATGGTGTCTGACAAATGGCGTCTGACAAAAGGCGCCTTTGGGGCTGAAAACGCCATGTGGAGGGCTCAAAAGGCGTTTTTAGCTGTGAAAACGCCTTCTGGAAGATGCCTTGTGCAAGGCGCCTTTTGCGAAATGCGGCGCTTGCCTTTCGTGAGATGCCATGCGGGACCGCCCCGGTTATGAGATGCCGGGTGTGGGCCGCGGGCTTCGAGGCCTAGGCGCCGGGCAGGGGAGAAGTATGAAGGCGGCTGGGGGAGCCGCCGGCGGAAAAGGGGAGAAGGCGAGGAATCGGAGCAGAGGAGAGGGCGGCTAGAAGGAGCCGCCGCGGAAACCGCCACCGCCTCCGCCGCCCGAGAAGCCACCGCCGCCGAAGCCTCCACCACCGGAGAAGCCGCCGCCGAAACCGCCACCACGGGAGCTGCCGCCGCCGAGGATTTGGCCAATGACCATGCCGGTGAGGATGTTGCCCGCGGCATCGGTGGCCTGGCGGCGCTGCTCGCGGCGGCGATAAGCCTCTAGGTCTTCCTTCGCGCGGTTGAGCGAGGTCTGCGCAGCAGAAGCGGCATCGCGGGAGAAGTTGAGCGCCGCGCGCAGATCCTTGGAGGCGGAGTTCTGGGCTTGGGCGAAGAGGCGGGAGGCGTCGGCAAGCGCGACGCGCGCATCCGGGCCCACCACGCGGCCACGCGAGGAGAGCAAGTCTTCCGCCGCCTGGATGGCGGACTCGGCCGCGGCAATCTGCTGGCGGTAGAGCGCAATCTGGCGCTCGCGGGTGGCGTTGGTTTCGCGGACGGTATCGAGCTGCTCATCCAGCTTGCTATCGAGCGCCGTCAGCGCGGTGTACTGACCCAGCGGGTCGGCCTTGCCCTGCTGGCGAGCCGCACTGAGCGCCTCCCGCGCCTGAACGAGCAGCGACTCCAGCGCGGACCAATCGGCAGGGGAGCCCTGCGCCTTTCCTTGCTGCTCGAGTTGCTGTGCTTCGGCGATTTCTTCCTCGACCTCATCGATGAGCGCCGGCAGGTTATCCTGCGCCGCGGTGATCGAGTTCTCGGCATTCTCCACGGCGCTGAGCAGACGGTCGGAGACCTCGAGCGCATGCTCGGCATCGCGGATATAGCCCACCAACGGACCCTGCTGCCCAGCCGGCTGGGACTGCAGCTCGCGGCCGCGCGACAGCAGCTTCTCGGCCTCGTCGAGCGAGACCTCCGCCATCTCCGGGTTATCCGCAATCGAGGACAACGCCTCCTCGGAATGAGAAGCACTGAGGGAGGACAATGCCGTGCGCGCCTGCGGCAGACGCCCGCGCAGATCGACGGTGCGCTGGGTCAGCTCATCCAGCTTGGAGCCGGCGTTGATGAGCAAGTCCCGCATCTTGGCAAAGTCCGCCGCCTGCTCATCCAGGGCATCGTCGGCCTGCCCGCAGGAGGAGATAATCTCCACCAGCATTTGGCGGCGCTCCGAAGTCGATTCCGGCAGGTTATCTTGCAGCTTTTGCTGCAGCTGGAACGCCTTCTGCAGGGTGAGCGTGGAGTGGTTCATCGCGCGCGTAAACGGGCGGGTGCGCTCGGGACCGAACTCGGCCACCGCGATGTCGAGCTCCTCCTTGCCGCGGCGGATCGACTCATCGGTGGAGACCAGCTCCTCCTGCGCCAGTTTCTCCAACGTATCCATATCCAAGCGGTCGAGCTGCGCGGTATTGCCCGGCTCAATCTGGCGCGCGGATTCCAGAGTGGCCTCCGAGTCCTTCTTTGTCTTGCGCCTGTTGGCCACCGCGATTCCGCCACCCGCCAAAGCCAGCGCGCCCGCGCCGCCAGCCAGCCACAGTCCTCCGGAGCCATCGGAATCAGAAGAGCTGGATGAACCAGCTGAGCCAGAAGAAGACCCCGCAGAACCGGAAGCGGCAGCGTCGACAAGCGCGAGTGCGGAAGCGCCGAACTGGCGGCCGTCGGCAAGCTTGGCGTAGGCCGCGTCATACATCGCATCCAGGCGCCCACGCGGCCAGTCTTTACCCGTCTGCACGCCCACGGTGGAATCATCCACGCCCACCACATAGGCCGCGGAATTCGGGCCCTTGGACTGCACAATCTCACCCGCATAGCTTTCCGCGCCCTCCGGCAGCGAGGAGGCAAAGACCACGAAAATCACCACGTGGTTCTCCTGCTGCAGCGCGGCAATCTTGTCCTCCAACTCGGACTTCTCCGAGCTCGAGAGCACCCCCGCCTCATCCGTCACCTTGTCCTTAATGGAGGCCGCCTCGGGTGCGGCGAGAACATAGTCCGCCGCCACGGCGGGGCTAGCAGTGGCCAACCCCAACACCACAGCGGCAAGGGCGGCGCGACCAAAACGAGCAGCAGTAGTCATGCGCACCACGATACCTTCCCGCACAGCGCTAAAGTGGTCAGGCAGTGAAGTACGTTATTGTCCTCGGCGCCGCACAGTACGATGGGCGCCCCTCCCGCATCCTTCGCGGCCGCGTGCGCTTCGCTGCCGAGTACGCCGCCGCGCACGACCTGCCCATCATCACCGTCGGCGGGAAGCTGCCCGGCGATAGGTTCACCGAAGCTGGGGTGGCTAAGCGCATGCTTGACGACGCACCCCTCACCGTCACCGCCCTCGAAGAAGGCCTCGACACCCGCAGCGAGCTGGCCGCCGCGCGCGAGAAGCTTGACGTAAGCGAAGCCGTCATCATCACCGACCCGCTCCACCGCCTGCGCACCTTCCTTATCGCCCGCCAAGAGGGGATTGCAGCCACGGTGCTGGGCACGCCCTATTATCCTTCCCCGCGCTTCTCCATCCCCTGGTGGCGCTACCTTGCCCACGAGACCGGCGGCTTGGCCTACCTGGGCCTGCGCACCCTGCTGGGGGAGGAGCGCACCGAAGGCGTGCGCGCGGCCTTCTACCGCATCGAGCGCATTATCCGCCCCAACCAGGCCCTGCGCCACCGCGTCATTGGCGCGAGGCAGACCCAGGAAGACCAGGACTCCGCCTAAACTTAAAACCCGTGAGCTATTCCTATCGCGCAGAAGACGTCGCCCGCCTCGCCTCCGAGTCCCCCAAAGGCTCGGCCCTGCTCAAATCAGAGGAACACCGCGGCGCCTTCTCCCGGGACCGCGCCCGCGTTCTGCACTCCGCGGCGCTGCGCCGCCTAGCGGATAAGACCCAGGTGGTGGGCCCGCGCGATGGCGATACCCCGCGCACCCGGCTCACGCACTCCCTGGAGGTCAGCCAGATCGCCCGCAGCATCGGTGCCGGCTTAGGGCTGGACCCGGACCTGTGCGACATGGCAGGTCTGACGCACGACATCGGCCACCCGCCCTACGGCCACAACGGCGAGAATGCGCTCAACGAGGTGGCCCTCGGCGGCTTCGAGGGCAACGCCCAAACCCTGCGCATCCTGGCCAAGTTAGAGCCCAAGGTGGTCCTGGATACCCCGGCGGGCCCGCGCAGCTATGGCTTGAACCTCACCCGCGCCTCGCTGGATGCGGCTTGCAAATACCCCTGGACCAAGACCAACCCGGATGGCACCACCAACCGCAAATACGGCGCCTATGACGAGGACGTGGACATTCTGGAGTGGCTGCGCCAGGGGCATAGCGATAAGCGCAAATCCATGGAGGCGCAGGTCATGGACTGGTCGGATGACATCGCCTATTCCGTCCACGACGTCGAAGACGGCATCATCTCCCGCCGCATCTCTTTGAACGTGCTGTGGGACCTGGTGGAGCTGGCCAACCTCGCGGACAAGGGCGCCAAAGCCTTCGGCGGCACTGCCGAAGAGCTCCTGGAGGCCGCCGACCGCCTGCGCCAGCTGGATGTCATCAATGCCATCGGCAACTTCGACTACTCCCTGCGCTCTTATGCCAACTTGAAGAAGATGACCTCGGAGCTCGTCGGCCGCTATGTGGGCGCTACCGTCTCCGCCACGCTCGCGGCTAACGACGAACCGCTTGGCCGCATGAACGGTGACCTCGCCGTCCCGCCGGGCGCGGTGGCGGAGGTAACCCTGCTCAAGACCATCGCCGTGCTCTACGTCATGGATGAGCCCGCCCACCTGGCCCGCCAGGACCGCCAGCGCGAGCGCATCTACCGCGTCTACGACTACCTGGTGGCCGGCGCGCCGGGCTCGCTCGATGCCACCTTCGCCCTGTGGTGGAAGCAGGCCGATACCGACCTGGAGCGTGACCGCGCCATCATCGACCAGATCGCCTCCATGACGGAATCGCGCCTCGAGCGCCTGGCGCAGCGCAGCGCCGAGCTCTTCGGCTTCTTGAGCTAAGGCTGAGCTAGCGCACCAGCGCACCCTGCCCACGGGCAGAAGGTGGGGCAGGGCCGTGCTGTGCGCAACGGCCGGGCGAAGCGGGAGATATCCGTCACTCGATAGTTGAACACCGTTTACTTTGACGTCATGCACCTGACAACTCGTTGTTAAACGAGCGGCCTAGCCTCGGGCGGGCCGTAAACTGTGCGGCTCCTGTGGAGCCCTCAGAAG
>NZ_KV799809.1:0-816 GCF_001810085.1 Corynebacterium sp. HMSC072A02
ACTAACCGGTCCTCTTAACCTTCCAGCACCGGGCAGGCGTCAGTCCATATACATCAACTTAACGTCTTCGCATGGACCTGTGTTTTTGATAAACAGTCGCTTCCCTCTATTCTCTGCGACCCCACAACCCACAACACTTGCAAGAAGTGTCAAAGTCGTGTGGTCCCCCTTCTCCCGAAGTTACGGGGGCATTTTGCCGAGTTCCTTAACCACAGTTCACCCGAACGCCTTAGTATTTTCAACCTGACCACCTGTGTCGGTTTAGGGTACGGGCCATACATCCACATCGCTAGAGGCTTTTCTCGACAGTACTAGATCACCAACTTCACCCACATTTGGGCTACGCATCACGCCTCAGGTTAAACGGTGTGCGGATTTGCCTACACACCACCTCACACGCTTACACCAACAATCCACTAAGCGGCATGGCTACTACACTGTGTCACCCCATCACTTGAACCACACATCAGGCCCCACGACATCAACAACCACCGTGTTCAAAGAACACGACGATCGTATCCGCGGTGGTTAGTATCAGTGCTTTATCATGGGCGCGGATATACGGGTACCAGAATATCAACTGGTTATCCATCGACTACGCCTGTCGGCCTCGCCTTAGGTCCCGACTCACCCTGGGAAGACGAACTTGACCCAGGAACCCTTAGTCATCCGGCGGGAAGGATTCTCACCTTCCAATTCGTTACTCATGCCTGCATTCTCACTCGCACCCACTCCACGCCGCCTTACGGTAACGCTTCAACACATGCACGACGCTCCCCTACCCAATACAAAGTATTGCCGCGGCTTCGGCGGTGT
>NZ_KV799810.1:0-32271 GCF_001810085.1 Corynebacterium sp. HMSC072A02
TAAAAGAAGCGGAACTAAACCCAGGACGCTTCAACGGTCATCGACGTCTACTCGCGCAAACTCGTCGGCCATGCACTCGCTGACCACATGCGGGTATCGCTGGTTATCGAAGCTTTATCTCATGCCAGAAAAGTCCGAGGAAGCCTTAAAGGGGCAATTTTCCATTCCGATCATGGCAGTGTGTACACCTCACAGGCATTTAGGGACCACTGCGCCAAGCTTGGTGTACGCCAATCCATGGGAGCAGTGGGAACGAGTGCCGATAATGCCCTGGCAGAATCATTTAACGCCACCCTAAAGCGTGAAGTTCTGCGAGATAGGAAAGTCTTTGACAATCCCATCAGCTGCCGCCAAGAAGTCTTCCGATGGTGCATGCGCTACAACACCCGTAGACGACACTCCTGGTGCAATCTTCTAGCCCCCGATGACTTCGAAGCACTCACATCAGCTACACTGACCCAAGCAGCATAGCTAACCCCCGACGTGTCTACTTTCCGGGGGTCAGGCCCCTCACCACACCGCTACCATTTCAGTCTTCTGAACACACCGGTACCAAAAACTCGCATCTGACAGTAGATTTACTACAGAATTGAATGCTATTTGTTGTCGTAGTCTTGGTCACCGGAGGCACCGTACATGGTGGTCTTCAGAATTGGCCCCAGAGTGAGGATAGAGGTGCCAAACCCTGATACGACAAGGGCCGCAGCTGGGCCGATGGCACTTACAACAGGTGCCCCGATGATGTATCCAATAAGCATTGCGGAGCTGTTAATTGAACCCATCGTAGAAAGGGCTTTGGGTTTCACTTCATCAGGTACGGATCCGACAACGATTATGCGTAGTGCGGCCACCTGAGCAGCATTGCAGACTCCGCCCAGGAGGAAACATGGGATGCAGAGCCACAATGAGGGAAATAGTCCAGGTAAAGCTATGAAACACCCCATAGCGAATCCTGCCCCGGCCAGGACTTTCCCAGCGTTCTGTGAGTGAAGGCGAGCTGAAAGCCGTGCGCCAAAGATGCGGCCCACGATAAATGCTTGGGCAATGATGGCATATAACGTACCGCTGACGTGGAGGGTCTGTGTCGCATAGAAGACAAGCGAAACGTTGAAAATCGAGGTGCAGATAATTGCTCCCCAAATGCTGGTTAACGCGGACCGAGCGCTTCTATTCTTCAGCAAAAGGGAAGGTGCTTCGAGGACCTTCTGGAGAAAACTCGGTGAAGAATCTTTGGTTTCTGAATGAAGCAGTGTTTTCGGGGGCGAGGATTTATAAAGGAAATAAAAAGCAAGTAGCGAGACTCCAACGGCGCAAGCTTCAACGAAGAGCGCTGTCTGCAGGTTTCTTTGGTCCAGTAGTAATCCACCTAGAGGTGGTCCAAGGAATCCACTGCCAAGTCGGGCTGTGTCCAAGAGGGAGAAGGCTTTCGCCTGCTGTCCTTCGCCGACCTGAGAGTCAGCGATGGTGAAAATGGATGGAATTGACAGTCCGCTTAAGCATGCGGTGACGAGATTTCCGACAATGAGGATCAATGGCTCTGGATAGGCTGCCATTGATAACAGGCCCAGAAGATCTAAGAAGAGTGCAGCAAGCGCAATGTGATAGCTGTTGAATTTGTTGAAGAGTGGGGCCAGAAAGGGGACTGCAAAAACTTGAGCGCAAGTACCCGAGATGAAGATGCTTGCCACCAACAGTTCGCCTTTGTTGAGTTCGGCGAAGTGGAGTGAAATCGAGAGGCTGGTCATTGACCCGCACACTGACAATAAAAAATATGTGGCGGTCAAGGTGTAGATAGATGAAAGTCCTTCGTCACCACTGTTTCTAGGGGGATGCATTTAGGCTGCAACTGTTTCGTTGCCCTGGCCGCTGAACGGACCTGAACCTCCTACTGTGACTACTTCGGAAAGCGTTTCGGAGGTAAGCATTATTTCTCCCATATGTGATGACGATTACATACAACAAGGTAATGATGTGAGTCTCTCATTTCAAGGGCGTAGCGGAGGCAGCTCTTGCACTGTGTACAGGAAAAAGTAGTGCTAGCGCTAGTGACCTTCGCTCTCGTGCGAAACACAATACAGAGCATGAAAAAGCTTGTGGTTGGCATGATTGCCGTGGTGGCCGTGATTGTGGTGGCGTTTGTAGGGTTTGTGGGATTCATGCAGTGGGTGGACGCAGACAGCGTGACCGGTGATGACGGCGTGGCTGCCGGATATAGCGCTGAGACAGGTGGCCCGCTGGAAGCGTCGTTTGCGGGCGAGGGGCCGCACGAGGTCGACGTGCGGCGTGATGGCGACGTGACCATCGCGGCACCGACAGGCGCGGGACCGTTTCCGGCGGCGGTCATGGCTAATGGCACGAACACGCCGTTGAGCAGCTACCTGCCCGTGGCGGAGCACCTGGCTAGTTGGGGCTTCGTGGTTGTCGGCGATGAGACTCCCCACACAGGTACAGGAGAGAATGTCGTGCACTTGATTGAGCGCTTGCCGGAACTGGATTCTCGTGCGGACCGATCACGAGTCGGCATTTTTGGCCACTCACAGGGTGGTGCGGGTGCCATCAACGCTGCGGCCCACACGGAGGTAGCAGCTGTGTATGCGGCGAGCCCGGCCTCCCACAAAGTGGCACAGTCCAATGACTGGGACTACAACACGGCTGACGTAGAGGAACCGCTATTCCTGATGACGAGCGATGGCCGTTCGGACCGCTGGCTTGTTAGTCCGTGGTCAGACTTGCAGGAGAACTTTGAATCAGCTGGTGGTCCGGCAATCATTGCCCGCCGCCTGGGCGCGGACCACAAGGACGTTCTAGAGTTCGGGGACAGTTACGCCACCGCGTGGTTCCGCTACATTCTTGCTGATGATCCTGATGCGAGAGATGTGTTCGTTGGCACCTCACCAGCGGGCGCCGGTGAGCTAGCGAGCAACGCGCTTTGGGACCGAGTGGTCACCCGTGGCTGGTAGCTCGCCGGGCCTTTCGACATTCCGCGCGGTGCACCTAACGCGCTAAAAGCCATCTGCGCTCACACACCCCCTTCGGAGGAAGTGTGGTTCACAAAAATTGGTAGCCCTGATAAATTTCAAGTGAATTGTCAACCGGGCTGCGCCACGTCAGCCCGTACAAGCGGGACCGAATGAACCATGCAGACAAAGGAGAAAGGCCACGTCGAGGGCCTCTATATTGATGAAAACTTCGAGCTGCGCGCTGGGGCCGTCACGTTCGGGGAGAGTATTGAGGGCATAGTGCTTGGCGACGTCCCCCAAGCCGAGGCTGCCTGGCGCGCCGGGGACTCGGATGCGTTGCTGTGGGTGCCCGGCTTCGTGGACCTACACAACCACGGCGGCAACGGCGGGGGATTCCCCAACGGCGACTACGAGCAGTGCCTAGCCGCCGCCCGCTTCCACCGCGCGCACGGCACAACGACACTGCTGGCCAGCTTGGTCTCCGGCACGCAAGAAGAACTCTGCGCCCGGGCGGAGCTTTTAGCCCAGCTGGCTGAAGAAGGCGAGATCGCCGGAATCCACATGGAGGGCCCCTTCATCGCTGCGGCCAAATGCGGCGCACAGGACCCCTCGCGCATCGTGCCCGGTGACCCGGACTTCTTCCGCGCGGTCATCGCCGCGGCCCGCGGCCACCTGCGTTCGATTACCTTCGCGCCGGAAACGGAGAACGTCGACAAGCTGCTCGACGTCTGCGCGGAGCATGGCATCATCGCCAGCCTGGGCCACACCGAGGCCGATTATGACACCACGCTGAGCGTTATCGCCAAGGCTAAGGAGCTCGGCCTGACCGTGACTGGAACGCACCTCTTTAATGGCATGCCTTCTATTCACCACCGCGCGCCGGGCCCGGTAGCGGCTTTGCTCACCGCAGCGAAGGCGGGGGATGTGTCCGTCGAGCTCATCGCAGATGGTGTGCATCTTGTTGACGGCGCCGTGGACATGGCTCACAGTCACTGCGCCTTCGCCATCACTGATGCCATGGCGGCGGCCGGCATGGCCGACGGTGACTATGAGCTGGGTTCGCTGCCTGTCACCGTGAGCGGGGGAGTCGCGCGCGTGCCCAGCGGTGCTATCGCGGGCGGCACCTCTACATTGTCCCAGCAATTCGCCAGCTTCGCCGAGCGCCACGGCCTCGGGGAAGCAGTTCGTTTTACCTCCACTACAGCCGCGGATGTGCTGGGGGAAGCGAATCTAGGCCGAATCGCGGTTGGCGCGCGCGCCAACCTGGTTGGCCTTAACTCTCACTACCAACCGGTGCGCGTCATCGTCGACGGCGCGGACATCCCACTCTCTTAAACACACAGGAAGGCATCTCATGGAAATCCTCATCCGCTCCACGCCGGCCGAAGTGGCCGTGGAGGCCGCTGACATCTTCGCGCACTACGCCAACGCCGGCGCCACCTTGGGCCTGGCCACAGGATCGACCCCGGTAGCGATGTACAAGGAGCTCATTACGCGCCATGAGCGCGGCGAGGTGAGCTTTGCCCGCAGCCGCGCATTCCTGCTTGATGAATACATCGGGCTGGAGCGTACCCACGAGCAGTCCTACTATTCCACCATTCGCCGCGAATTCACCAGCCACGTGGATTTCGATGATGACCTGGTAAAAAGTCCCGCTGGTGACTCCGATGACCCCGCCACCGCCGCGGCCAACTATGACAAAGCCATCCGTGATGCCGGCGGCGTGGACATCCAGCTGCTGGGCATCGGGGCCAACGGGCACGTTGGCTTCAACGAGCCGTCGAGCTCCCTGCAATCGCGCACCCGCATCAAGACGCTGCACCCGCAAACCGTGCAGGATAATGCCCGCTTCTTCGACAACGAAGACGAGGTCCCGCGCCACGTGCTGACTCAAGGATTGGGCACCATCAGTGAGGCCCGCCACCTGCTCTTGTTGGCCACTGGCAGCAACAAGGCCAGCGCGGTCCACGCCATGGTGGAAGGCCCGCTCTCCGCGCACTGCCCCGCGTCGATCCTGCAGTGGCACCAGCGCGCCACGGTGATCCTCGATGAAGCCGCCGCCTCCCAGCTGGAGGACCGCGAGTACTACGTTTTCGCGGACAAGCACCGTCCGCACCGCCCACTCTTCTCCTAAAAACTCCATCTAATTCCTTACTAGTGTGAAAGGACTCCTCGCATGAAAGTCGATGTCATGGGGCCGCTGCAGCGGCTCGGAAAAGCCCTCATGGGCGCTGTGGCGGTACTGCCCGTCGCGGCGATCCTCAGTGGTGTTGGCTACTGGATCTCCAGCGCGGCTGGCCCGGATAATCTCGCTGCCCAGCTGCTGATCAGCTCCGGCGACGCGGTCCTGGCCAACCTGGGCTGGATCTTCGCCATCGCCATTGCCTTCGGCCTGGCCAAGGATTCCAACGGTGCCGCGGCACTCTCTGGCTTCCTGGCCTTCGCCACGTTTATGAAACTGCTCGGCCCGGAGGCCGTGGCCGGCTACCGAGGCATCGAAGATCCCACCGCGCTGACTGGTGATGAGGCCCTGCAGTGGGCCTCGGAAGGCTGGAACGCCGTGGGCGGCGGCAACGTCCTCTTCGGCATCCTCGCCGGTATCATGGCGGCCTGGGTTTATAACCGCTTCCACGGCACCAAGCTGCCGGACTTCTTGGCCTTCTTCTCTGGCCGGCGCCTCGTGCCGATCCTCACCGCGATCATCGCCATGGTGATTTCCGGCATCCTCTACTTCGTGTGGCCGTTCATCTACAACGCGCTCTTCAACTTCGGTACCTCCATCCAGGGCCTGGGTGCGGCGGGCGCCGGCATCTACGGCGTGGCTAACCGCCTGCTCATCCCGACCGGCCTGCACCACGCGCTGAACTCCGTCTTCTGGTTCGATGTCATCGGTATCAATGACATCGGCAACTTCCAGGCCGGTCAGAAGACCATCGAGGCAGCCGCGGCCGCCACCTCCGCAGCTGACTGCCCGGGCATTTGGGCCAACGGCCAGTGCACGGTCGAGGGCGTCGTCGGCCGCTACCAGGCGGGCTTCTTCCCGGTCATGATGTTCGGCCTGCCGGGCGCGGCACTTGCCATGTACCTGCGAGCGGATAAGAGCAAGCGCAAGGTCGTTGGTTCCCTGATGGCCGCAGGTGCTTTGGCCTCCTTCTTCACCGGCGTGACTGAGCCGCTGGAGTTCTCCTTCATGTTCGTTGCCCCGCTGCTCTACGTGGTGCACGCGTTGCTTATGGGCCTGTCCGTCTTCATCGCTTCCACTATGGAGTGGACCGCCGGCTTCGGTTTCTCGGCCGGTTTCGTGGACATGTTGCTCTCCTCGCAGAACCCGCTGGCTAACAAGTGGTACATGCTGCTGGTCATGGGTGTGGGCTTCTTCGCCCTGTACTTCGTCATCTTCTACTTCCTTATCGGCTGGCTCAACCTCAAGACCCCGGGCCGCGGTGAGGATGATGCGGTAGCAGACCCCATGGAGGATTCCGCTACCGGCGATGACAAGACTGCTCGTGATGCCGCGCGCATCATCGAGGGCCTCGGCGGCAAGGACAACATTGACTCACTGGACTACTGCACCACGCGCCTGCGCGTGGGCGTGAAGGAGCGCGCGCTTGTCGACGACTCCGTGATCAAACGCGCCGCCGTCTCCGGCGTCATCCACCCCTCCGAGAAGAGCGTCCAGGTCATCGTGGGCCCGGCCGTGCAATTCATGTATGACGAGGTCAGCCACCAGCTGCGCCACGGTTCTCCGGTCCTCGCCACGGCGGGTGCTGCGAGCGCCGCAGGTGCTGGAGCCAGCGCCGCTTCCGCTCAGAGCATCAGCGGTGATGCCGTTGACGTGGATGTGCGTGCCCCGTTCGCCGGTGACGTCGTCGCGCTCTCCCAGGTCCCGGATGCGTCCTTTGCGCAGGGCATGGTGGGCGAAGGCTTCGCTGTGATGCCTGATGCCGTCGATGCCTTCGACGTCTGCGCCCCGGTCGACGGCACCATCACCATGGTCTTCAAGACGCGCCACGCCTTCGGCATGAAGACCGCGGATGGGCTGGACCTGCTCATTCACATCGGCATCGACACGGTGGAGCTCAAGGGCGAAGGCTTCACGGCCCTGGCCAAGAAGGGCGATACAGTCACCGCCGGCACACCGATCATCGCGGTGGAGGCGCAGAAGCTGCGCGAGCGCGGCGTCAACCTCATTACCCCGGTGGTGTGCCCGACGGCCAAGCAGGTCGCCGGAGTCGACATCGCTCGCGAGGGTCATACCCAGCCAGGCGAGGTTGCTGCAACCGTCAAACGCAGCAGCTAGCCGGCTGGATTAAATCCCAGACACAGAAACTGCCCGAGTTGCCAAAACAACGTTGCTCCCTGCGGTGAGGAGCGAAGGTTTTGGCAACTCGGGCAGTTGTGGCTCGGAGGGCCCTATTTCAGCCGGGAAATCTGGAGTAAAGACGTGGGCTAGTCGGTGCCGTGCAGCAGGCGCGGCACCACCTTGCCCGTGGCATTGCGCGGCAGCTTGTCCAGGAAGTGGACATCGCGCGGCACGGAGTGGTCGGCGAGGTTCTCGCGGACCCAGGCGCGGATGGCGTCGGCAGTCACGGCGTTGCCGAGGGCGTCCCGCGTAGTCACCGCCCACACGGCGATGCGCTGGAAGGTGGTTTCATCCTCCACGCCGCCGGCATGCACCTCCGCGATGCCCGGCATGGCCTCGAGCACCTCCGTCACCGACTGCGGGTGCACGTTCTCGCCGCCGACAATGATCATGTCATCCGCGCGGCCCACCACATGCAGGTAGCCCTCGGGGTCGATATAACCCAAGTCCCCGATGGAGATGAGGCCATCGACCTTGTTGAGCGGGATCTTGGGGTTGGTATAGCCAATGAGCGCGGTGGAGTTGGTCAGGTAAATCTCACCGACCTCACCGCGGGGAACCTCGTTGCCTTCCTCATCGAGGATGCGCAGCTTTGTGCCGGAGGCAATCTTGCCGCCGATGGTGGGATCCTTGGCCACCTCTTCCATGCTGGCCGTCGATGCCAGCGCCAGCTCCGTGGAGCCATAGACATTGCAGAGAATCGGGCCGAAGCGCTCGTGGGTTTCCTTGACGATCTCCGGGGTGAGCGCATGCCCGGCGGAGGCAATGAACTTCAGGCTCGAGGTATCGAAGGCCGAATCCGGGTCAACCTCAACCATCTGGCGGAAGAAGACGGGGGAGGAAAGCAGACCATCGAGCTGGTAGCGCTGGATATCATCCAGTGCGGCCGCCGGGTCAAAGACGCGGCGGGTGACGATGGTATTGCGCAGGCCCAACGCGATGTTGAGGCAGGCCCAGCCCCACGTGTGGAAGATGGAGGCGGTCATCTGCACCTTCTGGTCCCCGCGCCACGGCACCGCATCCACGATGGACGCAACCACCACCGGCAGCGTCGGTTCCGGGCGCATGATTCCCTTGGGGATGCCCGTGGTGCCGGAGGACATCAGCACGATATGCCCGTGCTTGGGCCAAGTGGGAAGCTTGTGCTTCTCGACGTCCCGCGGATTCTCCACGATCTTGCGCAGCGTTGCCGCTTGCGCCAGCTCGGTAGGGATCTCTTTACCGGACTCGTGGCCAATCACCACGTGCAGGCCAGCAATGGTGCTAGAGCTGTCGAGGCGGTCGATGAATTCATCATCGATAACGAGCACGTTGATGCGGTTTTCCTCAATGCACCCGGCAAGCTGCTCGGGGGAGGAACCGACGTTGAGCAAAAAGATGTGTGCCCCCGCATAGCCCTTGGCAGCCAGCGGGGTGATAATGCCCCGCCCATTGCGAGCCATGACGCCAAGGCGGATCTCGTCGAGGCCCAGGGAGAGCAACCAGCGCGCGAAGGTCTGGGATTCTTCGCGCAGCTGGCGGTAGGTGAGGGCCCCGTCATCGTCGATAAGCGCCAGGCGTTCCGGGCAGGTCAGGTAGGCCTGCTCCACCTCGCGGGCGGTGGTGAAGCGGTAGCGTGCCAGAACCGGCGCGGTCAGGGCCACCGCCCGCGGGCCGCCGGCCGGGCTAATGAGGCCCGCGCGGAAGAGCGAAGGGATAAAGCGCGCGAGGGCGGCGGCGTGGAAGGTTACATCAGAAAGCTTCATAAGGTTCTCATCGAAAGGAGGGGAAAAGAGGTTACGGAGACGGCGGACTCGCCATAATCAAAACGACAACCTGTTACAGGTGTTGCTATTGTTACATAAGCTGCAACCGCTAGCGTAGTCTATTATGGTTTCGGTCTAGAACATACTCTTTCGGAAGGACATTAGTCACGTGAAGTCTACTCAGCGCATCGCTGCTCTCTGCGCCTCCCTCCTCGTGGCGGTAGGCCTGTCCCAAGCTCCGCAGGCAGTTGCCGGCGAGCGAAACCTCGTCGCCTTTGGTGATTCCGTGCTGGCGGATCCGCAACTTGATACCTACCTGGCCTCTCGGGTGGGCTCTTCTCAGCGCAACCCGAGCCTGAACTGCCCGTCTGGCAATAACTACGCCAAGCGCACCGCCGCCAAGCTGGGTATGCCGGTGGCGGATTTCTCCTGCTCCGGTGCTGTGTCCATGTCTCAGGGCCCGCAGGTGAACGCGCAGATCGACGATGCTATTCGCCGCGGCGCGCTCAGCGGGGATACGCAGCGCGTGCTCTTCTCCAGCGGTTTCAATGACACGTACAACAACGCCGGGCTTTCCGACGGTGACCTGCGTGCCCGCTGGGTCGGTGCCAACGCGCCGCTGATCCACAAGATCCGCGCGGCGGCCCCCAACGCTCGCATCCAGATTGTCGGTTACCCGACCATCGGCTCGGGCGACCGCTACTGCCTCCTCCACTTTGGTCCGAAGCCGGCCGACGCCACGGCGCTGCCGATGGTGCAGCGCTATGAAAACGTCGCGCAGTGGATGCAGGTGGATCTGGCGCGCGCTACCGGAACCGAGTTCGTGGACATGAAGCCGATGACCTGGGATCGTGGCATGTGTGCCGACGCCGACAAGCGCCTGTGGGCGGGTCTGGTGGACTTCTCTGCGGGGCCGGGCAACCTGCCGCTGCACATTAATGCGCGCGGTCACGAGTTTGTGGCCAACCACCTCGCGAGCTTCTAGAAGCGCGTTCTTCTGACTTTTAGGCCCGGGCTACATTGCCTGGGCCTTTCGCGTACCCTCGCGGACATGACTGTTAATGAAAATCTAAATGAAAATAACTCTCAGCAAGGCTCGGAGGTTGTCCGCGGCGTGATTGCGCGCGCCAAGGGCGAGCCCGTCGAGACCGTCAACATCGTCGTGCCCGCTCCAGGCGAGCGCGATGTCGTGGTCAAGATTCAGGCCTGCGGCGTCTGCCACACGGACCTGGCTTACCGCGATGGTGATATCGAGGATGCCTTCCCGTTCTTGCTCGGGCATGAGGCGGCGGGCGTCGTCGAGCGCGTGGGCGATGCCGTCACCCACGTCGAGGTTGGTGACTTTGTGGTCCTGAACTGGCGCGCGGTGTGCGGCGAGTGCCGCGCTTGTAAGAAGGGTGAGCCGAAGTACTGCTTCAATACCCACAACGCCTCCGCGAAGATGACGCTCGCGGATGGAGATAAGGACGCCGGCACCGAGCTCACCCCAGCGCTCGGCATCGGTTCCTTTGCGGAGAAGACCCTGGTCCACGAAGGCCAATGCACCAAGGTTAACCCGGAGGCAGACCCGGCGGCCGCGGGCCTGCTGGGCTGTGGTGTGATGGCCGGTTTGGGCGCTGCTGTTAATACCGCGGACGTTAAGCGCGGCGAGTCTGTCGCGGTTTTCGGCTGCGGTGGCGTGGGCATGGCGGCTATCGCCGGCGCGGCGTTGGCTGGTGCCTCCAAGGTCATCGCCGTGGACCTGGACCCGGACAAGCTGGAGCTGGCTAAGAAGTTCGGCGCTACCCACACGGTTGCGGCGAAGGACAAGTCCGAAGAAGAGGTCATCGAGGCCGTCCGCGAGCTCACCGAGGGCTTCGGCACCGACGTGGCCATTGACGCCGTGGGCATTCCCGTTACCACCCGCCAGGCCTTCTACTCCCGCGACCTGGCCGGCCGCATGGTCATGGTGGGCGTGCCGAACCTCACCAGCCGCTTCGACGTCCCGGCCATTGACTTCTTCGGCCGCGGCGGTTCACTCAAGTCCTCCTGGTATGGCGATTGCCTGCCGGAGCGTGACTTCCCCATGTACGTCGACCTCTCCTTGCAGGGCCGCTTCCCGCTCAAGGACTTCGTGACCGAGCGCATTGGTCTCGACGACGTGGAAGAGGCCTTCGCTACCATGAAGGCCGGCAAGGTACTTCGATCCGTAGTGGAGCTGTAAATGATCATTGAACAGTTTGTAACTTCAGGAAAGTTCCGCCTCGACGGCGGCGAGTGGGACGTGGACAATAACGTCTACATCCTGGCCGCAGGTAGCGCGACTAGCGACGCCGAGTGCTACATCATCGATCCTTCCCACGACGCGGAGCGCGTCATCGAAGAGGTGGGCCAGCGCACGGTCAAGGGAGTTATTCTCACCCACGCGCACAACGACCACTGCGAGCTCGCTCCCCAGGTGGCTGAGCACTTCGATGTGTCCATCTACTTGCACCCGGATGACCGCCCCCTGTGGGAGGAAACGCACGAGGACGCGACCTTCGTTCCGCTGGAGGATAACCAGCTCTTTACCGTGGGCGATAGCGACTTCGTGGTCTTCCACACGCCGGGCCACTCGCCGGGATGCGTGGTGCTCTACATTGCGGACGAGGCCACGCTTCTGTCGGGCGATACTCTCTTCAACGGCGGGCCCGGCGCCACCGGCCGCAAGTACTCCGACTTCGACGTCATCATCGAGTCCCTGCGCAATCGCGTGCTGAACCTCCCGCCGGAGACCCGCGTCCTGCCGGGCCACGGCGATGAGACCACCATTGGCGCTGAGGCAGCGCGCATCGATGAGTACGTCGCGCGCGGTTACTAACTCTTAAACCTTGGCCTAGAGCTTAGCTCTAGGCCGGCGTGCGGGCGGCCTTTACTCCTGCCACCACCGTGGCGGCGAGTGAAAGTCCGAACCAGACCCACGCATCCGCCACGCCCGCGCTGAAGGCGCGGGCTTTTTCTTGCACCGCGAACTGCGCATCCGTGCTTAAGACTGCGGGTAGTGTTGCACTGCCGTAGCTCAAGATAAACAGCACGCCGATGAGCACGAAGAATGCGCCCGATACGAGGGAGAGGGTATTCGTGCGCACGGGGCCCAGAGTGACTTCGCGTCCGCGAAGCCACGACCACGAACCCACATCGAGGCGCTCCCACAGCGCAGCCAGCACAAAGAGCGGCGCGGCCATGCCCGCGGCATAAGCCACCATGATGAGCCCGCCGTAGAGCGCGCTTCCCGACGCAGCGGCCGTGGTGAGGACAGCGCCCAGGAGTGGGCCCGCGCAAAAGCCGGCGAAGCCATAAACCGCGCCGAGCAGAAACACTTTGCCCCGTGCTTTGCCGGACAGGGCATCCATGCCGGGGATGCGGAAGCCACCGCCCAGGGCGGTAAAGATTCCCAGCGCAATGATGATCCAGCCCGCCACCGTGATGACTTGGCTACGATACTGCGCCAGCACCGCGGCCAAGCCCATGCCGATGGGCACGAGCGTGGTACACAGACCCAAAAAGAAGACCAAAGTCTTGAACAGCAGCTGGCGCTGCGAATCGAAGGCATAGGCAAAGAAGGCTGGCACCAACAGCGCTGAACAGGGGCTGATCAAGGTCAGCACGCCGGCGATGACGGCGCCGAAGATTCCGATGCTCACAGGCTCACCCCCACTGCATAACCGCCCAATAAGGCGGTCAAGATAACCAGCGCGATGAAGACCCACACGATCAGCGGTGGTTTAGGCATTGGCCGCCTTTCCCAGCTGCTCTTGGATGATCTTCTCAAAAGCCTCGGGCGGCTGCGCGCCACCAACGAACTGATCTCCCACCACGAAGGCCGGGGTGCCCGTAATGCCGATCTGGGAGGCATAGCGGGTGGCCGTTTCAACGACCTCAGTGTAGGTATCATCCGTGGCCTGCTGGCGGAACTTATCCAGGTCCGCAACGCCCGCCTTCTTGGCAAACTTCATGAAGTCCTCGATGCCGAATTCCGGGTGGCCACTGATGTCCTTGCTGGCGGCATAGAGCTCGTGCTTGAACTCCTGGAACTTACCCTGCGCCGCGGCCGCGCGCCCAGCCTTGGCGGCCTCGATGGCGGCGGGGCCGTTTACAGGGTAGTCATTCCACTCGATGCGTACCAGGCCCTTTTCCACGTACTTCTTAAGGATATCCGGCTCGGTGACATTGGCGTGGCGGGAGCAGAACGGGCACTCGAAATCGGAGAACTCCGAAATCACCACGGGCGCATCCACCGCACCCACGGCGAAAGGATCGTTCTCCTTTTTGCGGTGTACCACCGTGATATCCCTAGACATGGTGTCACCGCCGGGCCCGAACATCATCGGGTCACCCTTCCCATCGGAGAACTTCGTGCCGGGCGTGGCCTTGGCGGCATCTTTCGCCAGGTCTTCGGCTGTCGCCGTGCTCGTTGCGGTCTCCTGCGCTGCGGGAGTGCTTTCATCGCCGGAAGAGGTGCGCTCTGCAAGCAGGAAGCCAATGATGACGGCCAAGATAACAACGATCACCAACAATCCCCATGCCACGGGGCTGATGGTGGATAGCGCTGACTTCTTTGGTCCATTGGTGGACTGGGAGGATGAACTAGGCATGCGATTACCTTAACGCGTCTAGGACCGTTTGGGTGAGGCGGCTCCTGATACAGGGCGGGGATGCTTAAGGACGTCCTGACACAAGGAGGGGAGGCTTAAACACGTACGGATCGATCAAATAAGGCCTCAGATCCCGTTGGTTTTCGGACCTTATTTGATCGATATGTACCTCGGTCTCAGCCCTCTTGGGCAGCCGCAAGAAGATAACGGCCATAGCCGGACTTCAGGAGGGGCTCTGCCAGCTCGGTGAGTGCCGCGGCATCGATGAAGCCTTCCGCAAAGGCTGCAACCTCCGGCGAACCAATGACGGTTCCAGTACGCTTCTGCATCACCTCGACGTAGGCCGAAGCCTCACTCATGGAGTCCACCGTGCCGGTATCCAGCCAGACATCACCGCGCTGCATGCGCTTGACGCGCAGCCGCCCGCGGCGCAGGTACTCCTCGTTGACGGCGGTGATCTCTAGTTCCCCGCGCGCGCTGGGCGTGATGGACTTGGCAATCTCCACCACGGAATTGTCATAGAAGTACAAGCCCACCACAGCGTGGTTGGACTTGGGCGCGGCGGGCTTTTCCTCGATGGACAGGGCTTGACCGGAGTCATCAAAGTCCACAACGCCATAGCGCTGCGGATCGGAGACCTCGTAGGCAAAGATGATGCCGCCGTCTGGGCGGTGACATTCGTTCAGCGCGGTGGAAAAGCCGTGGCCGTCAAAGATGTTGTCACCCAGGACAAGGGCCACGTCATCCTCGGCGATGAAGTCTTCGGCGATGAGGAAGGCCTGGGCCAAGCCTTCGGGGCGCGGCTGCACCGCATAGTGCAGCATGAGGCCGAGCTGGGAGCCATCGCCAAGCAAGCGTTGGAAGGCGGCCTGGTCTTCTGGGGTGGTGATGATGAGGATCTCGCGTATGCCGGCCTGGATCAGGGTGGTCAAGGGATAGTAGACCATCGGCTTGTCATAGATGGGCATGAGCTGCTTCGAGATGCCCTTGGTGATGGGGTAGAGGCGGGTCCCAGAACCGCCTGCGAGAATGATGCCCTTCATGGGCTTTAAGCTTAACGGAGGGGTCTCGCGCCGGGGTGCGGCGGCGCGGGCTGGCGAACATAACACTTAACTTCCCACTTAACATAACACGTGGGAAGTTAAGTGTTATGTTGAGTGTTATGCTCTATTTGCGCAGCCTGTAGCGCTGCTTAGGGCTGCGTCCGGGTTCAGTCTTTTCGGCGATGTTATCGCGGATGAGCTCATTCAGTGCTTTCTGGACCGCTGTCCGGCTGAGCTTTGTAGCCTCAACTAATTCGGTTGTCGATACGGACGGGCTGCCGTGGAGCAGGTGTTCCACATGGTCACGTGCGGTGCCATAGCGTTCCTGGGTGGCTACCCTGCGGCGGTGGAAGATGATGGTGAAGCTGTCGAGCCGGTTGATAATTTCCGGTTTGGGCATGAGTGCGTCAGCTAAGGCCTGATGGATGGTGGCGATGCCCGTGCCGCGGTTCTCTGCGGCGACGCCGCCTTCCGGTAGGGGAATGTCCTCTAGGAACGTGGCAAGGCGTTGATTGCGGGTAGAGCTGACACCAGCTTCTCCAAGATTTCGGAGCGTAACCCCGCCATATAGGCCTCCCGGATTGGTGATTTCCAAGCGATCGACGAACATGTTGATTTGCACCTGACTGCCGCGAGCAGTCGGGGAGTAGTCACGGTGCATGAGCGCATTGACTAGTGCTTCACGAACAGCGACCAGTGGATAATCCGGAAGTGCGGTCCGGGACTTGTCGCCGATAAAGCCAGCGGTGCGCATGTTCTTCTTTACGATGTCGATGCCTTCGCTCACCAGCTCCGGAATCGTACCGTGAAGCGTGGCGCTGTCGAGAAGGCGGACACCCGTGGTGACATCACCTTTCGATGTTCCGGGAAAGAGCGCGAAGGTAACCGTTAATCGGGGGAAGAACTCCTGCGGGTAGTCTCCCATGACAAGAAGTGAGGCCAGCGTGGGGTGGCCGTCCTTGAGAATTCGCAGGCGTTTGAGGGCTGTGTCCTGTCCATTCGCAAAAGTCTTGGGGCGGCGCTCTTTCTGCACTTGGAGGAAGCCGTCAAGAGCGGCACCCTCGATGTCCTCCAGCGTGGCATCTGGGATGGCATCTTCATCCCAGGTCGGTTGCGTGTGCTCTTCAACGAGTCGATTTACTTCGTACTGGGACAGGCGCGTATCACCATCGCCGGTGCGAATATAGCTCCCTTAGTACAGCCCCCTTTCGGCCACATAGCAGGGCTTATCGCGCGCGGGAAGCTCGTCGATCTCTGCGACGAGTATGTTGCTGCTTTCAAATTCGATGATGTCGATTTGCGGGCGGACCGGCGGGATGAGCTGTTGGCAGCGAGTCTCCAATTGGTCTTGGGCAGTAGAGGCAGAGAACTTCTTAACTGGGGTGAAGCCGTCCTGCTCTGAAAGGCCGATGATGAGCGTCCCGCCGTCCCCGTTTGCGAAGGCACTGAGCGTGGAAAGTACTTCCTTGCTGACGGAAGATTTTACCTCTACGGATTGCTTATCGCTGCCGATGACTCGCAGCTGTGCAATTAACTCATTAAGCTCAGAAGGGGTCATGAGCAGGCCTTTCTCTCTACATACCGCTCAACATAACACATAACATAACACGTGGGAAGTTAAGTGTTATGTTGAGTGTTATGCTGGGTAAAGCCCCAGGTAGAGTGCCAAAGCGGCCCGCCAATTCATAGGTTTAAAGCCGGTGGCTTCAATCTTGGACAGATCGAAGGTGGACTCCTTCGGGCGGGGAGCCTCGGGCCCGGCGATCTCGCGGTACTGCTCGGTGCTCACCGGCGTGACATCCGCAGGGTCTTGGCCCACGCCGGTGAAGACGGCCATGGCGATTTCATCGCGTCCCACCGCATCACCGGAGTTGGAGATGTTGTACACGCCGTACTCGGCTTCGGTCTTGAGCAAGTGGATGATGCCCTTGGCCAGGTCCTCGGCGAAGGTGGGGCGCCCGCGCTGATCATGGATGACGGAGGGCTTGACCCCCTTATCCGCCAAAGAGCGCATCGTGGCCATGAAGTTCGCGCCATCGCCGAAGACCCACGAGGTACGGATGACATAGTGGCGCGGGGCGGTTTGTGCAGCCGTATCGCCCGCGGCTTTCGACGCCCCGTAGGCCGAGAGCGGGGAGGGCATCTCCTCCTCGGAGTGGACCTCTTTAGAGCCATCAAAGATGTAGTCGCTAGACACGTGCACCAAGGTCAGGTTATTCTCCGCCGCAATGCGCGCGAGCTTCGCCGGTGCGGAAGCGTTGACCGCCCAGGCCGCGGCGCGATCGTCCTCCGCGCCGTTGACATCGTTGTACGCCGCGCAGTTGATGATGGCGGAGTACTGCTTCCATGGGCGTGCAGGCGGGTTGGTGATATCGAAATCCTCGTGCCCACAGAACTCCACAGCACCCAAGCCAGCAGAAGGCAGGAATTTCTGTAGGGCGCGGCCCAGTTGCCCGTTGGCCCCGGTGACCAGGATGCGGCGAGGGGGCATGGGGGAGACGTCGGCAAGCGCGGGGTGCCCCTTGTCCTTGTCAGAGATCTCCGTCGGCTCCAGCGGCCAGTCCACCATGTCCAGGTTGACGCAGGTGTACTCCCCATCCGGGGACCAGTGGTCATTGACCAGGTAGGAGTAGGCGCAGGCCTCCAGCGCCTGGAAACCGTTGGCCACGCCGCGCGGCACAAAGACCACCACGTCCTCGCGCAGCTCGTGGGTCACCAGCTGGCCAAAGGTGGCAGAGCCCTCGCGCAGATCGCACCACGCGCCGAAGGCCCGGCCGGAGGCCACGGAGACCAGCTTGTCCCAGGGCTCCGCGTGCAGCCCACGCGTGACACCCTTCTCCGCATTGAAGGAAACGTTGTTTTGCACCGGTTGGAAGTCTGGCAAGCCGGCCGCCACCATCTTCTCGCGCTGCCAGTTCTCCTTGAACCAGCCACGGTTATCGCCGTGGACGTCCAGCTCCACAATGAGCAGGCCCTCGATGGCCGTTGACTGCACCTTCATGGCTATTTATTGTCCTTGCTTCGCGTAGTTGGCTTCGACTTCTTCCTTGCCCGCGCGCCACCACTCCTCGTGGGCGCGGTACCACTCAATGGTGGCGGCCAGGCCCTCCCGCAGATCCGTGTAGCGCGGGGCCCAGCCCAGCTCGCGGCGCAGCTTGCTGGCATCCATGGCGTAGCGCTGGTCATGGCCCGGGCGGTCCGCCACGTGCTCGAAACGCGCCTGGCCGTCATCCGTCGCCCCCATGAGCTCACAAATCATCTCGATGACCTGGCGGTTATTCGTATCCTCCTGGTCGGCGCCGATGTTATAGGTCTCCCCGAGGCGCCCGCGGTCCAGGATGGCGAGCACCGCCTCATTGTGGTCATCCACGTGAATCCAATCCCGCACTTGCTCGCCCGTGCCATAAAGCTTGGCGGGCTGGCCTAGAAGCAGGTTGGTGATCTGCCGCGGAATGAACTTCTCAATGTGCTGGTAGGGGCCGTAATTATTGGAGCAATTTGAAATGGTTGCCCGCAGCCCAAAACTGCGCACCCACGCGCGCACCAGGTGATCCGAACCGGCCTTCGTGGCCGAATAGGGCGAAGACGGGTTATAAGGTGTCTCTTCCGTGAAGTAGGTATCTGCGCCAATTTCCAAATCACCAAAAACCTCATCGGTGGAGACATGGTGGAGGCGCACATCGTGGCGGCGGCAGGCCTCCAGCAGCACGAAGGTACCCATGATGTTGGTGTGGAGGAAGGGTGAAGGATCCCGCAGGGAGTTGTCATTGTGGGATTCCGCCGCGAAGTGCACCACGGTATCGGCGTGCGCTACGAGCTTGTCGACGACCCCCTCATCCGCCACGTCCCCCACCACGAGCTCGGCGTCCACGCCGTCGAGGTTGGCGCGGTTGCCCGCGTAGGTGAGCTTATCCAGGACGGTGATCTCCACCTCCGGGCGCTGCTGGGCCACGAGCCGCACGAAGTTTGCACCAATAAAGCCGGCGCCGCCGGTAACAAGCAGTCTGCGCATGGTCTCCCAGTTTAGAGCATGCCCTGTTTAGGCGACTGTGGGGAAATGAGGCAGCGCCGGTTGATCCAGCCACTGTGCCACGAGCTTGTCGACGTCACCCGGGTTCTCAGCAACCTTGCGCATGCGGCTGATGAGGTCCTCCGGGGTCACGACCGAGTGCTGCGCTGCGGTGAGGTAGTCCCGCACCGTGGCAAAGAAGGCCTCATCGCCTACGAGGCAGCGCAGCGCGTGGACGGTCAGAGCGCCGCGCTTGTAGACGCGGTCATCAAACATATCGCGCGTACCAGGATCACTGAGCACGATGTCCTGCTTCTTGCGGGCCAGCACCTGATAGTGCGAGCGCGCCGATTCATGTGCTGGGCGGCCATGCGCATGCTCGAACCACAGCCACTCGCAGTAGCAGGCGAAACCTTCGTTGAGCCAGATATCCTTCCACTCCGAAAGGCCCACGGAGTTGCCGAACCACTGGTGGGAGAGCTCGTGCGCGATGAGCCGCTCGAAGACGTGATCACCCTTGACGTGATTGGAACCGAAAATGGACAAGCCCTGGGCTTCGAGGGGGATTTCCAGCTCATCGTCGGTGATGACTACTTGGTAGTCGGAGAAGGGGTAGTGGCCAAAGAGTGCGGAGTAGAAATCCACCATCTCCTGCTGCTGGGCAAATTCTTCGAGTACCACCTGCTTGAGGCGGGCCGGCGCCCACGCACGGACGTTGGGGCCGAGGGGAATGTCGATGTATTCGCCGACCTGGACCGTGGCCAAATAGGTGGCCATAGGGTGCTTGACGCGGTAGTGCCAGCGCGTCATGGATCCGCCCGCGCGGCGGCGAGAGACCAGCTTGCCGTTGGAGATGACAACGAAAGGATCATCCGCGGTGATGCGAATATCGTAGGTGGCCTTCGCGGACGGAGTGTCATCACAGGGGAACCAGCTGGGCGCGCCGTTGGGCTGGCTGGCCACCAGCGAGCCTGACTCTGTTTCTTCCCACCCGATGTCACCCCACGGCGTGCGCAGCGGGCGGGGTGCTCCGCCATACCGAATGCAAAGCTCAAACTCTTGGCCTTCCGCGATTACGTCGGCAAAGTTTAGGCGCAGCTTTCCGCCGGACAGGCGGAATTTGGCCACGCGCGGAGCGTGCTTCGCCGTGATGCGGCGAGCCACCATGGCGCCGCCGAGGTCGAGGGTGAGCTTGTCTAGGTCCTCCAGCGCACGAATATGGAGCACGGCTTCGCCTTGAAGCATGTTGGGTTCCACCCGGTAGGTCAGGTCCAAGTCATAGTGGGTGACCTCGAAGCCGAGGTTGAAATCCACCCCCGTGTAGCTATCTCGAGTGAGTGCGGCGCGGTCGCGAGCGGCTGAGATATGCGAAAGGGCGGTGGAAAGCAGCTTCATAATGCCGCTATCCTACCGCCCTTGTCCGGCTTGTCCGAAGCCAGGGGAGCGCGCACGGTGTGACGTGCGCGGCTTGCTGTTTAGGAGTTGAAGGCTTCCTCAAAGGTAGGCCAGGACTTCACCAAGTCCTCGCGCCAGCCCGGCCAGGAGTGCGTACCCACATTGCGGAAGTTGTAGTTTGCGGGGATGTTCTGCTGATCCAGCTTTGCCTTGAGCATGTGGGTGCAGTGGTTCACGGCCGCCTCGATGACGCCGCCTTCTACCTGCAGCTGCGCTGAGCCCAGATAAGCAGCCGCCGGGTTGTATCCCTTGTTGATGTAATAAGACGGCGTATCCTGCTCACCCGCGAAGCCCGATGCCGAGGAGATGTACAGCTTGGTGCCACGCAGCTTCTCGGAGTTCATCAGGGCGTCGTTGTAGCGGTTGTAGGCAGAGCCCATCGGGCCCCACATCTGCTCCGGCTGGCCGCCACCGCGGTTGACGGTGAGGCGCAGGAACTCATACTCGGTGGGGTAGGCGGTTGCGGCACAGCCGGCGAAGGAACCGACCGCGTCATAGAAGCCCTGATTGTGCTGGGCAAGCAGCAGCGAGGACGTCGCAGACATGGACATGCCGGCGATGGCGCGCTTATTGCTTGCGTTCAGACGCTCCTCCAGTGGGCCAGGAAGCTCCTTGGTCAGGAAGGTCTCCCACTTCTGCGGGCCCTTGAGGTACTTGCCGTTGGGCTCTTCCAGCCAGTCGGTGTAGTAGGAGAAGGCGCCTGCCTGCGGAACCACAACGTTGACGTCTTTGTCCGCGTAGAAATCCACGACATCGGACATGTACAGCCAGTCGGAATCTTGCTCGGCGGAACCAGCGCCGTTGAGCAGGTAGACCGTCGGGCGGTCCGGGTTCTTGGCCGGGATGACAGCCAGCGGAATGGCGCGGCCGTTCATCGCCGGCGACGTAGCTTCCAGCTTGAGAACGCGGGCATCATCCTTGTAGTGGTCATACCACTTCTGGCTCTCCACCTCCGGGGTGACCTGCAGGTCCGAGATGGTGGATAGGGCAGTGTCACCCGCAACCTGCTGCGGGGTGATGGTGGCAGCACCTGCAACGGGGCTGACCAGCGCGGCTGCGCTGAGCGCGCCGGCGGCGAGGAGAGAGCTAAGACGCTTCATTACGTTCCTTATTCAACAATTGGTACGGCGATTGAGCTTACTGCTCGGTCACCGCAGGATCTTCTGGCAGGGAATCAGCGAGGCCTTCGGTGTCTGCTTCCGCCTCCGCCTTTTTCGCATCCTGACTATCGGCATCGGCGGCCTTTTCGTTAGCGTCCGAATCCGCATCTGCTGAATACGCAGTCGCTACAGGCTCAGCTGGATCGACGGGAAGGCCAAAGGCGCGTGCGTAGGTAGGCCAGGAGGAGTTGACGTCATCCAACCAGCCCGGCCAGGAGTGGGTACCGGTGTTGCGCAGGTTAAAGACCGCGTCGACGCCCTCGCGCTCCATCTTTGCCTTCAGGTCATGTGTGCAGGCGTTCATGGCTGCTTCGATGACGCCGCCCTCAACCACGAGGGTGGAGGAGGACTTGAAGGCCTGGGACGAGCCCAAGGCATCAATCTTGGACGAGCCCAAGTCAGTTGCCCCAGCCAAACCGGAGTTGGCGGAAACGTAGACCTTGGAGTTGCCCATGTTGTTCTTCGTGGCGTTGATGAGGCCATCGTTGTAGCGGTTGTAGTCACCGCCCATTGGTCCCCACATCTGCTCGGTGCTTCCGCCACCGCGGTTCACCGTGAGTTGCGAGTAGAAGTTCGGCAGCGGCGTCGAGGTAGCAGCGCAACCGGAGTAGGAGCCGATGGCATCGTAGAAGTTCGGGTTGTGCTGGGCCAGCACCAGCGAGGAGGTTGCGGACATGGACATGCCGGCGATGCCGCGCTTGCCGTTGCCGTTAATGTGCTTCTCCAGCGGGCCAGGAAGCTCCTTGGTTAGGAAGGTCTCCCACTTCTGCGGGCCCTTGAGGTAGCTGCGGTCCGGGGTGGTCAGCCAGTCGGTGTAGTAGGAGAAAGCACCCGCCTGCGGGATGACAACGTTGACGTTGCGGTTGGCGTAATAGTGAACGAGGTCCTGAGTCTTCTCCGTCTTCGGATCAAGATCCTTGGCCACGGTGGAGACAATCCAGTCCATGCCCTGCTCAGCACCGCCAGCACCGTTGAGCAAGTAGAGGGTAGGGCGGGAAGCATCAAAGGTGCCGTCCGGGGTGATCACTGCGAGGGGGACGTCGCGGTTATCCATTGCAGGAGCGGTGGCCTTGATGGTCTTGACCTTGTGGCGGTAATCCCAGTACTTGAAGACGTAGCCCATCCATTTTTTGTTGTCCGGGATTTTCTTGATGTCGACGTTCTTAAAGGTGACCTGCTTGTCGAAGGAAGCCTCATATTTCTCGCGGGACGGCGATGGGTTGCCGGCCCCATCCTTGGGCAGGTACTCCTCGAGTTCGGTGTAAAGGTCGAGCTCGGAAATATCGGACGGTGAAGCCTCACCGCTGATTTGTTCCGGTTTAACGTCGGATGCGCTGGCGATAGGGGAAACGACGGCGCCGAGGGCTAAGGCGGAGGCCGCCGCAAGCGTCGTGAGAGAGCGCGCAATCTTCATGGAATCTCGCTTTCTAAGTGATGAGCGGAAGTGTAGGGGCAAGTTTAAAAGATGCTCCGGACAAACCACCCTTGACATGGGCAAAAGCGCTGATAGATGGGTAATCCAGCACCCCCGAAGATAAGGGTAGTCAGGTTAAACATACCAAGTTATAAAAGTGAATGGTGGTATTGAAGTGAAAACCGTGTCATAATCTTTCCGCGCCTATTCGTGGGCTATGTAACGCAACGGCCGTCTCCTTCGTTAGTGGGGCTAGGTACCGTGACCGCTTTTGGTGGCGACCGTCCTGCATCGCCGTGGCCTCGCTAGAGGACGCTGCATGAAGCCGCACGCGCCGCTTGAACAAGAACAGAAAGAAGTAGAATGAACTTTTTTGACACCATCCTCGTTTCCATCAACCAGGTGCTGGGCCAGATCGCTCACTCTGGCTCCTCCACCTCCTCGAAGGCTGCCTTGGACTGGGGCCTGTTCTAAATAATTTGTTGAGGGCTGTGCCCTCGTTTTCTTTCCCTTAATCCCCTTCTTGGGGGTTAAGGGTTTGTTTTTACCCGAAGGTGTTTAAAGCATCCTGACTGCTATGGGCTGTCCAGCGGGTGCAGGGCGGGGGTGGTGGGACAGCGAGCCTAAAGTTACGTATCCTGTAGAACGTGACTAATGAACATTTTGACGTTGTAGTACTCGGCGCGGGCCCCGGCGGCTACGTGTCCGCCATCCGCGCTGCCCAGCTGGGCAAGAAGGTTGCCGTAATTGAGAAGCAGTACTGGGGCGGTGTCTGCCTCAACGTGGGCTGCATCCCCTCCAAGGCTCTTCTTAAGAACGCTGAGGTTGCACACACCTTCAACCATGAGGCAAAGGCCTTTGGTATCTCCGGCGATGTTTCCTTCGACTTCGGCGTTGCGCACAAGCGCTCCCGCAAGGTGTCGGAGGGCATCGTCAAGGGCGTGCACTACCTGATGAAGAAGAACAAGATTACGGAGATCAATGGCTTGGGCTCCTTCAAGGACGCCAAGACCATCGAGATTACTGAGGGCGATGACAAGGGTAAGACCATCACCTTTGATAACTGCATTATCGCCACCGGCTCCGTCGTTCGTTCCCTTCCGGGCGTGGAAATCGGCGGCAACATCGTGTCCTTCGAGGAGCAGATCCTCAACGATGAGGCTCCGGATTCCATGGTGATCGTTGGCGCAGGCGCCATCGGCATGGAGTTTGCTTACGTTCTGGCCAACTACGGCGTGGACGTGACCATCGTGGAGTTCATGGACCGCGTCCTGCCGAACGAGGATAAGGATGTCTCCAAGGCCATCGCCAAGGAATACAAGAAGCTCGGCGTGAAGCTCCTGACCGGCTACAAGACCACCGCCATCAAGGACAACGGCGACAATGTCACCGTTGAGGTCGAGTCCAAGGACGGCTCCAAGACCGATACGCTGACCGTGGACCGCTGCATGGTCTCCATTGGCTTCGCCCCGCGCACCGAGGGCTTCGGCCTGGAGAACACCGGCGTTGAGCTCACCGAGCGCGGCGCCATCGCCATCGATGACTACATGCGCACCAACGTTGAGGGCATCTACGCCATTGGCGACGTCACCGCTAAGCTGCAGCTCGCACACGTGGCTGAGGCGCAGGGCGTCGTGGCCGCTGAGGTCATCGCCGGCGCTGAGACCCAGCTGCTTGGTGACTACATGAACATGCCGCGTGCCACCTTCTGCAACCCGCAGGTTGCCTCCTTCGGCTACACCGAGGAGCAGGCTCGTGAGAAGTTCGCTGACCGCGACATTAAGGTCGCTACCTTCCCGTTCTCCGCTAACGGCAAGGCGGCCGGCCTCAATGAGACCGCGGGCTTCGTCAAGCTTATTGCTGACGGCGAATTCGGTGAGCTCATCGGCGGCCACATGGTGGGCTCCAACGTTTCCGAGCTGCTGCCGGAGCTGACCCTGGCGCAGCGCTTCGACCTCACCGCTGAGGAAATCGGACGCAACATTCATACTCACCCGACGCTGTCTGAGGCTATGAAGGAAGCTGCCGAGGGTATCGGCGGCCACATGATTAACCTCTAAGGCTAAGGCGAGAAGCCAAAACAAGAACACTCCCCCTCAATCCCAGCGAAGGGATTGAGGGGGAGTGTTGGTTTTAGTGCCGTGGCGCTACTGCCTTTAGCTGAAGAGCTTGGAGGACAGAACGAACGGTGCGTTGACGATGGATACAAGAAGGCCCTGAATCTGGCCCAGGAAGTTTCCAGCGAAGCTGCTCATGATGGTAATCCTTTCGATAGGGGATATCGTTCAATTTCCACCATAAGCAAGCAAACCCTGGAAAATCCATGAATTTTTCTAGCCAAAACCATGACAATGCTTTTTATTGGCAATATATAAAGGGTGGTATAGGGGTAAACGTAGGGGCCAGAGCGGAAAACTGCCTGGTTATTGCTCCCGATTAATACGGTGCGACGGCGGAACGGTGGGCGTCGACCACCAGCTCTTCATTAATGGCCGGGAAGGCGCGTTGAGCGCAATTCTGGCGAGGGCAAGTGCGGCAGCCGGCGCCGATGGGGGTTGCGGCAGACAGGGCGTCGAGGTTGAGACCTTGGGCATAGACCGTGCGGCTGGCGTGGCGCGCTTCGCAGCCTAGGCCGATGGAGAAGAGCTTATTGGTATCGCCGAAGCGGCCCTGGGGGTAGCTCACCGTCCGTGAAATCCAGAGGTAGTTGCGGCCATCCGGCATCTGCGCCAGCTGGCGCGAGATGGTGTTGGGGCGGGTGAAGGACTCATACACGTTCCATAGCGGGCACGTACCACCGGAATTGGAAAAGTGCACGCCCGTGGCCGATTGGCGCTTGGACATGTTGCCGGCGCGATCAACCCTCACGAAAGTAAAGGGGATTCCGCGCTTGTTGGGGCGCTGCAGCGTGGAGAGGCGCGAGGCAATTGTCTCGTAGCCCACGCCAAAGACGTTGCAGAGGTACTCCACGTCATACCCGGATTGCTCGGCCTCACTGTGGATGAGGCTGTAGGGGAGCAGTGTGGCGGCGGCGTAGTAGTTGGCAATTCCACGCTTGGCCAGGTTGATGGAGGCGTCCGAGGTGAAGGGTTCTTCGTCCACGAGGGCGTCGATTAGCGCGCCCGCCTCGAGGAAACCCAACTCTGCCGCCATACGGAAGGCGCGCTGGCCCACGCTCAGGCGGCTGGCAAGGCGAAGGGTGCCATTCTCCTTGTCGAAGCGATGCAGGGTGCCATCCATGCGATCGGTGGTGAGAATCTCTACGCCGTGTTTGGAAGTGAGCCGCTCATTAAGCGCCTGTTCAATGTCGCGAATATGGAAAGGGATGACGTTGATCTCTGCAGCAGTTTCTTCTGCGTGGATATCCAACTCGTCGAGATAGTTCTGCCGGGCATAAAAGAAGTCCCGCACTTCGTCGTGAGGCATGGACAGTGCCTGGTTCCCGTCCGAGCGGCGGGTATCGGTGGCGAGCGAGAGCTTGTCACGAATATTGCGGTAGCGGCGGTGGATATCCACGAGCGTGCGGGCAACGGTGGGGTGGTTATAGACCAATTCGGACAATTCCTGAAGCTCCACGGGGGAGGGACAGATTTCCTGGTCTTGGACGACATCCTGGATTTCCGCAAGCAGACGTGAATCATCATCACGGGAAAAGAACGTGGCATCCACCCCAAAGGCTTCAGTAATTTTCAGCAAGACCGGGACGGTAAGAGGGCGCACGTCGTGTTCAATCTGATTGACGTAGCTAGCTGAAAGCCCCAGCGTAGCGGCGAGAGTAGCTTGGCTGAGATCACGTTCGCGGCGCAGCTGGCGCAGGCGCGAACCCACGTATGTCTTGCTCATGTGAGCTAGGTTACCTAGTGCCTTCCGGTCATAACAATTGTTTTGCAAGGAATGTGTGAAGTATTTTAACTCCGCTGCGAAGTGGGGGTGCTGGCGGGGTGCCGAGCGGGCGATAGGGGTGTATACCAAGCGAAAGTTTGACACCTAAAGGGGTAGGGTCGTCACTCAGGCCACACCCTGTGACAAAAGTCTCATCCGTGAAATGTTTTCGCAAGCTCAATATTGCGTAAAAGGAAGTGATCAAGGTAGAGCGGTCAAAGAGGTGTGGCGCCTAAGGTGATCCTTGCCTTAACTCGTTTAAATACGGGGACCATAGGAGGGGGAGGGGGTATGCAAAGCAAAGATATAACTAGTGGTCAGCGCAAAGGTCTGCGTAAGGTAAGGGCGACAATGGAGGTGTCATGTCTGTAAAAAATCCTGACCGTGAAGCCCTCGCTCACGGCCGTATTACTAATGAAACGATTCGTCCTAAGCCAGGAATTCCGTCCTGGGCTTTGAAACTGACGATGGCAATTACCGGTCTGTTCTTCGCGCTCTTCGTTGTGGGACACATGGCCGGCAACCTGAAGCTTTACTTGCCGGCTCACGACGGCCAGGAAGCACTCGATGCCTACGGCGCTTACCTGCGTAATCTTGGTGAGCCACTGATCCCGAGCGGTCACGCACTGTGGATCATTCGCATCGTCCTGCTGGCCTGCGTGATCGCTCACATTTACGGCGCTTTTGCTTTGACCGCTCGCTCGAAGGCATCCCGCGGCAAGTTCAAGCGCACGAACCTGATGGGCGGCATGGATTCCTTTGCCACCAAGAGCATGCTGGTTACCGGCGTCGTGCTTCTCCTGTTCATCATCTTCCACCTTCTGGACCTGACGATTGGTGTCCAGCCGGTTGCAGCAGAAGCTTTTGCTCACGGTGCCGTTAAGGCCAACATGATCGCAACCTTCTCGCGCTGGCCGGTGACCATCGTCTACATCGTCGCCATGCTGTGCCTCTTCCTGCACCTGACCCACGGTATCCGCCTTGCGGCTTCTGACCTGGGCATCACCGGTGCAAAGTGGCGCGAGGTTTTTGTTGTCCTGGCGTACATCGTCCCGGCCGTCGTGTGCCTGGCAAACATTGTTATGCCGTTGTCCGTCGCCCTGGGCTGGGTCAGCTAAAGGAGTTTTGAACCCATGACTAACGCGAACACTGAACTCAAGCGCGAGCACCCTGACTTCTCGCACCCGCAGTCCATCGTCCCGGGCGTTAAGCCGGGCCGCATCCTGGAGTCCCACGAGCCGCACGGTGTCCCGATGAAGGACATGTGGAGCTACCAGAAGGACCACATGGAGCTCGTCTCCCCGCTGAACCGCCGCAAGTTCGAGATCATCGTTGTCGGTACCGGCCTGTCCGCTGGTTCCGCCGCCGCTGCCCTCGGCGAGCTGGGCTACAAGGTCAAGGTCTTCACCTACCACGATTCACCGCGCCGTGCGCACTCCATTGCTGCGCAGGGTGGTGTGAACTCCTCCCGCCACAAGAAGGTGGATAACGACTCCGCTTACCGCCACACCAAGGACACCGTTAAGGGTGGTGACTACCGCTGCCGCGAGTCCGACTGCTGGCGCTTGGCCTATGAGTCCATCCGCGTCATCGACCACATGAACGCCATCGGCGCTCCGTTCGCTCGCGAGTACGGCGGCACCTTGGCTACCCGTTCCTTCGGTGGTGTGCAGGTCTCCCGTACCTACTACACCCGTGGCCAAACAGGCCAGCAGCTGCAGCTGTCCACCACGTCTGCGCTCTACCGCCAGATTGGTCTGGGCAACGTGGAGCTCTTCGCTCACCACGACCTGCAGGACATCATCACCTACACCGACGGTGGCAAGAAGCGCGCCGGCGGCATCGTGACCCGCAACCTCATCACCGGCGAGCTCAAGGCCTTCACTGGCCACGCAGTCATCCTCGGTACCGGCGGTTACGGCAACGTCTACCACATGTCCACGCTGGCCAAGAACTCGAACGCCGGCGCCATGATGCGTGCGTACGAGAACGGTGCTTACCTGGCTTCCCCGGCATTCATCCAGTTCCACCCGACTGGCCTGCCGGTCAACTCCGAGTGGCAGTCCAAGACCATCCTCATGTCCGAGTCGCTGCGTAACGACGGCCGCATCTGGTCTCCGATCAAGGAGAAGGATGACCGTCCTGCCAACGAGATTCCGGAAGAGGAGCGCGATTACTTCCTGGAGCGCCGCTACCCGGCCTTCGGTAACCTCGTCCCGCGTGACGTGGCTTCCCGCGCCATCTCCCAGCAGATCAACAAGGGTCTGGGCGTTGGTCCGCTGCACAACTCCGTGTACCTGGACTTCCGCGATGCCATCGAGCGTCTGGGTAAGGACAAGATCCGCGAGCGTTACTCCAACCTCATCGAAATGTACGAAGAGGCAATCGGCGAGTCCGCTTATGAGACCCCGATGCGTATTGCTCCGACCTGCCACTTCACCATGGGTGGCCTGTGGACGGACTTCAATGAGATGACCACCATCGACGGCCTCTTCGCCGCCGGTGAGTGCTCCTGGACCTACCACGGTGCGAACCGCCTGGGTGCTAACTCCCTGCTGTCCGCTTCCGTCGACGGCTGGTTCACCCTGCCGTTCACCATCCCGAACTACCTGGCCCACCACCTGGGTGAGGCCAAGCTGGCTGAGGACTCGGCAGAGGCCAACGAGACTGTTGCTCGCGCACAGGCTCGCATCGACCGCCTCATGTCCATCCAGGGTCAGGATCCGCACGGCCCGGCGTACTACCACCGCCAGCTGGGTGACATCCTCTACTGGGGTTGCGGCGTGTCCCGTAACGTCGAGGACCTCAAGGTTGCCATCGAGAAGGTTCGCGCACTGCGCAAGGAATTCTGGGCTAACGTCCGCATTACTGGCGACGCCAACGACATGAACCAGGTTCTCGAGTACGGTCTGCGCGTTGCTGACTACATCGACCTGGGCGAGCTCATGTGCATCGACGCTCTCGACCGCGATGAGTCCTGTGGTGCTCACTTCCGTGATGACCACCTCTCCGAGGATGGCGAGGCCGAGCGTGATGACGAGAACTGGTGCTTCGTTTCCGCATGGGAGCCGGGCGCTGCTGAGGGCGAGTTCATCCGCCACGCCGAGCCGCTGTACTTTGATTCGATCCCGCTGATGACAAGGAACTACAAGTAATGAAACTGACACTTGAGATCTGGCGTCAAGCCGGACCGACGCAAGAAGGCAAGTTTGAAACCGTGCAGGTTGACGACGCCGCCGAGCAGATGTCCATCTTGGAGTTGCTCGACCACGTCAACGACGGCCTCATCGAGGCCGGCAAGGAGCCATTCGCATTCGCTTCCGACTGCCGTGAGGGCATCTGTGGTACCTGTGGCCTTCTGGTCAACGGCCGCCCGCACGGCCCGGGCCAGAACACCCCGGCCTGCCAGCAGCGCCTGTTCCAGTTCAAGGACGGCGACACCATCAAGCTGGAGCCGTTCCGCTCCGCTGCCTACCCGGTAATCAAGGACATGATCGTGGACCGCTCCAAGCTGGACCACGTCATGGAGCAGGGCGGCTACGTATCCATGGATGCGGGTACCGCTCCGGATGCTGACACCCTGCACATCAACCACGAGACCTCCGAGTACGCGCTGGATCACGCTGCCTGCATCGGCTGCGGTGCCTGCGTGGCATCCTGCCCGAACGGTGCTGCCCACCTGTTCACCGGCGCAAAGCTGGTTCACCTCTCCCTCATGCCGCTGGGCAAGGAAGAGCGTGGCCGCCGCGCACGCAACATGGTGGACGATCTGGAGCAGAACTTCGGCCACTGCTCGCTCTACGGCGAGTGTGCTGATGTGTGCCCGGCTGGTGTGCCGCTGACCGCGGTTTCCGCGGTTACCCGCGAACGTGCACGTGCTGCTTTCCGCGGCAAGGACGACTAAGCTATAGTCATTCACAGGATTAACAGGAACGAGAGAAAGTTTCAGCCATGAGCGACCTCAACCCGGCAGTAGCTGATCACCACAGCGAGACCTACCCGGAGTTCTCCGGCAAGATCCAGGACTCCTACATCGAGGGCTACGAGCCCGTATCCTACGGTGCACCGCACTCTTCGTTGCTGCGTACCTCCACCTGGGTGGGCATGGGCCTGATTCTCTCGCTCCTGCCGGCAGCCGGCATCCTCATTTGGGGCCTCGGTACGTGGCTCTACCCGGATGGCACCGCTGGTGCTGACTACCAAATCAACATCATCGTCGGCGCTATCGCGCTCGTCGTTGTTGCCATCCTGGCAGTCGGCTCCGTCCACTTCGGCCGCCGCTACTACCGCCAGTACCGCAAGGAAACCGGCCGCATCAACTAGGCACCTCCTAGGACGTTGAACGCCTAAGTTTCTGTACTGACACCACCACAACCCCCACCTCCAAACAAACACAACACATGGGAGACCATGTGATGAGGTGGGGGTTGTTGGCGTTTGGGGAAGTGGAGGTGGAGAGGGCAGGGGCGCGCAGCGAGCTACACGGCGGCAGGGAGGCCAGCGCTTGGCGACGCCTCCTTGGTGCAGTCTTGCGCGGAGTATTCATTCAACCTGGGACTCAATTGCATTTACTAAGCGCCCCTTCTTACTTGCTGGTGAGAGGCCTTGTTGGCGCTGGCCGCTTGGCTTGGGTGGCTGATTTATAGGGAATTCGGGGCGACGGACGCAATCCAACCTTGTAAGGTTTCTTTCAAGGCAGTTCTCTACTCTCTCTTGGAGGTTCTTATGCGTTTTCGTTCCGTCGCCGCCGCTGTACTAGCTCTAGGTTGCTCCTTGACTCTGACCTCCTGCGCTAGCTCCGACTTGGATGGCAAGTACGAGTACATCGGCAATGAAGGCCCAGCGCAGATTGAGATTGATGGCGATGAATTCTCAATCACTACTGACGGAACTGTGTTTAGCGGATCCGTTGACCAAGATGAGAAGGTCTTCACTCTGGAGCACATGGGTGAGCCAGGCGACGAAAAGAGCTTGGACGACGAAATGGAGTCCGATGGCCTGAAGGGTGAAGAAGAATCCTTCTCCACGAAGGATGACCAGATCATCTACCAAGGTCGTTCCTTCGTAAAAGTAGATGACTAGATTCAAGGATTGTAATCCTTGAGAAACCATCCACCGCACCTTCAGCATCGAACGTAACTGATGCTTGGGGTAATGCCATTTGCGGTCGGACTGGTGTTGAGCTGAAAGCAGTGGCATTGGCACGCTTCCGCGTTACTTGAAGTTCAAATCCAAAAGGCGTGGAAGCTGTGTTTTGCAAGACGTTGTTGGGCATGTCCTAACAGAGTGGATTCGGTGTGAGCGGTTTCATGGTCTTTTCTGTGAGGCCCGCTGTTGTTGCCCTTGTAATAGAAGTTTGCTCGCTGCAAGCGGCCTATGTAAGCGCACCCCTGAGTAGGCGTTCGACGCACACTTCGAACTCGTGCGGGGACAACTCGGCGTGCGGGCGGCTTTGGAGTATGTAGCGCGATGTTAGGGCGCCGAGTAATACCGTCGACATGCCGATGACTGCTTCGTGGGAACTAGCGGACAGGGTGCGTGGTGATTGTGAGCGGAGCACCTGTAGGAGTTTTTCTGCCTCGTGGAACCTGATTTAGGCCAATTTAGTGCGGAAGTTCGCGGCCGGT
>NZ_KV799810.1:32371-124554 GCF_001810085.1 Corynebacterium sp. HMSC072A02
CGGTGAGGTCGGGAGGGAGTGGTACGGCGGCGTGGATGGTTTCGCCACCAACGACGAGTTGGAAGCTGCGGTATTTCTTGAGTGTTCTCACGAGGCGTTTGATGGATTGACCACTGCGGGTTTCCATTAGGTGGGCGACGGCTAGCGCGGCCATCACAATATGGAGATGTGCAGTGATGGAGTCTTGTTTCCTGGCGTAGATTGGGCGTGCTTTCAGGTCTGATTTCGACATCCGAAATGATTTCTCAATGTTGAACAGCCTGCGGTAATGCCCGATAACCTCACTAGCGGGAAGAGTAGTCAGGTCGGTTTCATAGCCTTTAATTCCGGCCAGGGCTCGGTGCTTGGCAGCAAGAGCGTAGTTAACCTTCTTATTCGGGGCGGAAAGATCAATATAGCGGTTGCGCTTGATTGCGATATCGCCGTCAACAGCACGTTTGGCTTTTGCGACTTGCTCTTTGATTCCGCGCAGGCTGCGTCTAGCCCGATCATGGGAGAACTGGAAGTGGGTCCTACAGCGATGTCACAACCGGACGCAAGTGTGGGGGCGGCTGAAGAACTACGGCGAGAAACTCGTCGAGAACATCGTCCAAGCAGTCGCTCGTGACCTCCTCGTCCACGCCATGACACTCGACGCAGACGGGTACGAATGCGACTACTACCGCAAAGATTAGACGCGCCAGAGAGGCAACTCGCGCCAGTTGTCAGGTGCTCCTGTGCGAGAAAACGGCACGATGGGATTATGCGGGTAGGTGTGGAACAGCTTCGGTAGCCGGTCGGCTGGAGACAAGTCCAGTTGGCGCTGCAAGTATTGGATAAGGGAGAGCTGCCCAAACACGCGATTCATTCTTTCAGCTACGGGAGCCAGCCTGACGTCATTGTTCAGTTTCGGTTTGATGTCGTAAACACGGTTGAACATCCTTGCATGATGAGCTGCGTAATTACGCAGAATATTCAAGGATTTCAGCCATGATTCAAGCTGAGGGCCAGTTAGGCCGCAGGGCTCGGCAATCCGTTTGCGCACGATATTGGGCGACATGCCGTACAGGTACGACAGCATCCCCCAATCCATGATTTCGACAGCCGCCCAGATGGGTAGAGTCCCGTCATATTTGGATTTGTGGTGGGCGACGAAGTCCTCCCTCGACGCTTTCAATGCCGACTGGTACTTTCTCAGCCACACCTCGTGCACGCTACGCCCGTCTTTGTTTCGCTGCCGTGCCCGGGCGCTCAAACGCTGGGGATCCAAATAGATCAGCGGGTCAAGGCGACCCAGTTCGTGACCGAGCTTGGTTCGAATAGCCAACTCCACGCGATCAAGCTCGATGAACACGCTGTGGCGCAATTGTTCGTCAAACCCATAGAGAGCTACCACCAGATCAAACGATGCTCCCTCAACGAATTCATCTCGGGCAGTGCCGTCGCCTTGGGAGAAACGGCGCATCGGGTACCAGTATCCGGACAAGCGGTAGTAGTTCAATTGAGCCAGCAGCGTCTCAGCATGTTGGGGATCATCCACTCGCATCCCACGCTGACGAAGCAATTCGACCTGTTCACCGTAGGTCTTGAACTGCTTCACCTGCTCCACGCGCACCCCTGTTTGAAACAAAAACGAAGACCGGCCCTGGACTCCCATTGAGGCGGGCAGCGGAACCGGTCATGTTGACTACGAGGCTACCTGGTTGATGACGCCGAGGCAAGAGCACGAAACTTGGAGCCATCGGTACGTTCACACACCAGTGTGCCCTCTGACCCGTCCGGATTTGTCGGTGCTCGGGGGCGTATGGGCGAGAGCCTTCCTCACACCGTGTCCGGTTTCGGTGCCTGCCGTGCCTGACAGGTGAGAGCCTGGCGCATCCCGCGCCCGCGATTGTCTACCCGGTTCTCGGAAAAGACGTTGGTCATGGCTACCGCGCTACATGCGTTCACCAACCACGAGTTCGGTACGATCCGAACCATCACCTCGGGCGGGCAGGTCCTGTTCTACGGCAAGGACGTGGCAACCGTCCTCGGCTACGCCAACACGAAAGATGCCCTGGTGCGTCACTGCAAGGGGGCGTGAATCACGGAACCACAAACGGGCCCTCGGCAGGCCGGCGTTCATAAAGCTAGGAGTCGATCTTAGTGTTGGTGGCTATCGAATGTGTCCGGTACGCCCACTAATGTTGATTAATGGATTCACTATTCCCCATCATTACGCAGACCCAAGGAGAACCAACCCATGACGCACCGCGCGGACGCAGGGCTTGAGCCGGCTCGGGAAATGTCGGCGTCGCAGACGTCGTTTGTGCCGCAGCCAGGAAACCAGGAGGCGCGCCGGGCGGACCTGCGCCGCTGGAAGGCGATTGCGCTGTCCTTCCTGATTGGTGCGGCGGTGATCTTTTTGGGGTGCTCGTGGTGGCAGGCGTCGGCAAGCGGGGCTCCCGTCTGGGTGGGCTACGTGCGCGCGGCGGCGGAGGCAGGAATGGTCGGTGGACTGGCGGACTGGTTCGCCGTGACCGCGCTGTTCCGCCGGCCGATGGGGCTGCCCATCCCGCACACCGCGCTCATCCCCAACAACAAGGACCGCGTGGGTGATGCGCTCAAGGACTTCGTGGAGGAGAACTTCCTCACCGCGGATGCACTCAGCGCCAAGGTGCGTGAGGCGGAGCTGCCGCTGTGGCTGGCGCGCCAGGGCGTAGAGCCTGGGCGGGCGGAGGAGGTCTCCGCGTGGATTGGTGAGCGCGCCGCCAGCGTAGTCGCGGACCTAGACCCGGCGGAGGCAGAGCAGTTCATCCGCACCCAAGTCATGGACCGTCTGGCAGAACCCGAGTGGGGCCCGCCGCTGGGCCGCCTGTTGGAGGGCTATATCGCGGAAGGCAAGGCGCGACCGCTGGAGGATGACCTCATTGACTGGGCGCACGGAAAGATCCTCGGGATGGAATCCACGGTGGTCACCGCCATCGATGAGCGCATGCCTGGCTGGGCGCCGCGCTTTGCCCGCGAGATGGTGGGGGAGAAAGTCTACGCCGAGCTCGTGGAGTTCGCCGATGAGGTTCGCCGCAACGGCAACCACGAGGCCCGCCTAGCCATTCGCCGCAACCTGTCCAAGTTGGCCTCGGACCTGCAGTGGGATGAAGATATGCGCGGGCGCATCGAAGGAATCAAACAGGAGATGCTGGCTTCCGATCAAGCACAGAAGGCCCCGGCGGCAATGTGGGCGACGGTCTCCTCCACGCTCATTGAACAGCTCACCGACCCGGAGTCCTTCCTGCGCCAGAAGATGACCGCCAAGGTGAAGGAATTGGCGCACCGCCTGCTGGAAGATTCGGAGTTCCTGGCCCAGGCCAATGCGTTCGTGGACAAGGCCGCGCGCTACGCGGTGGAGAAGTTCGCACCGGAGATCATCGCGATTATCCCGGAGACCATTAAGCGCTGGGATGCCCAGGAGGCCTCCGAGAATATCGAGCTCATGGTGGGCAAGGACCTGCAGTTCATTCGCCTCAACGGCACGGTCGTGGGTGCACTGGCTGGGTTGGTTATCTACACTGTTAATCATCTGCTTTTTGGCGTCTAACAAGGAGTGACGACCATGTCCGTATTTGACTCAATCAAGAATGCCGGTTCCTCTGCTTTTGATGTGGCTAAGGATTTTGGTGGCCGTTTCAAGGAAGAGCGCCAGAACCAGGCCCAGAACGCGCAGGCGGAACGCATTGCCCGCGCCGCTGATGCGGCGGGCATGGGTGATGGCACCGCGAAGGAGGAGTCCTTCTTTGACCGCGTAACTTCCACGGCCAAGAACATTGGGGAGTCTGTGTCCTCCGCTGCACGCGAGACCCGCAACTCGGAGTCCTTCGTGAAGGCTCGTGAGGATTTCAACACCGCCTTCACCGAGACCCGTGAGGGAGTTCAGGGCGCCATCAACAACGCCAAGGAGCAGCGCGCGGCGGGCCAGCAGCCGCAGGAGCCGCAGAGCCCGCGCAACCCCTATGCAGCAAAGCCGAACGACGATGTCATCGACGGCGAAGTCGTTGACGAGAACTAATTAATGCACACTTTTCTAAATATTATTTCGTCGATACCGCAGTACATTTTTATGGCGGTATCCCTTTTTGCCCTCATCGGTGCCGTCCTAGCGGCGATGACGCGGGAGGATGCCTTCCGCGCCGGTGACCGCCAGAACAAATGGGTATGGGTCGGGCTGCTCGTCGGTTCCGCCCTGGTGATGAACCTGCCGCTGTATTTTGTCAGCTGGATTGGCGCCATCATCACCGGCGTGTACTGGTTTGATGTGCGCCCGCAGCTCAAGGCCATCATCAACGGCGATTATTCCTACTAATGCTGAACCTGCTTGAGGCCTCCCTGGAGGAGGTGCGGACCCAATCCGCGGGGCAGCAGCGAGTGCTTGTCTCCCCGCACCATGTGCTTGCAGCCGAGGGCGCCGAGCACATCATTGCCGTCGCCGGCTATCCCACTGGGCGCCACCACTCTTTGGTGAAGGCGGCGGAGGCGCGGCTGGCCGTGCAATCAGGCGCCGCAGAGGTGTGGGTTGCGGTGGATGCACTGCTTGGCGACGCCACCTCGCTCCTCTCCGAGCTCGTCACCCTCCGCGAGGCCTGCCCGCTGCCCGTGCGTTTAGGGCTCATTCTTCCCGAAGACTCGCGCTTGCCGCTTAAAGAAATAGCCCGCCTGGCGGAGCAGGCGGGCTATCAATCCCTTGTTGATCCGGGGTCCGTCGTTTCAGACGACGAAGACCTAGACACGCAGCTCACCGTAGAGAGCCTGCGCCCTAATTCTTAAGCCTTAGTTGGCCGGTGCCGATTCCGGTGCTGGCGCCGTGGCGGAATCGAGCTCGCTCATCGGGACGTCGTGGCCAATGAGGGTCAGCGTGAGCTCGCCGGCGCCGACGTCCACGGACTCAAAGGTGAGCTTTTGCCCCGCGAGCTGTTCCTCCATGCCTTCGGCCAAGGCATTCGAAATCGCGGAGGTCGCCTGCTCCGGCAGGTCGAAGCCGAAGAGCGATGCTTCCTTCGCATCGATGGCGAGCTTGCCGTCGCGAGCCTCCGGCTTGAGCGAGAGCGTGGCCAAGCCACCGGCGAATTCCACCTCGAGGTCATCCTCAGCATCGTTGGCGGTAATTGCGGTCACCACGAGGTTGCCCAAGGCGTCATAGCCGGACTGCTCAGCAATGGCCTTTTGGAAGCTGGCAAGCAGGAACTGATCCGGGACCGTCGTCGAGGCCCGCAGAGTGCCCGCGACCGGCTCCTGGGACAGCGTCATGTCTTCGACGTGGACATCCGCAGCCGGTTGGCCAGCGATGTTGGTGCCATCAATCTTCAGCGTGGACGGGGTCTTCATATCCATCTGCGGAATCTTGCCGTTGAGCATGCCAAAGACCATGGGGCTAGCACCGAAGCTCACCTCCGGTTCCTCGGAGGTCTCCACGCCCTGTTCCTTGGCGGACTCGGTGAATTGGCTCTTCATCTGTGAACCCAAGAACCAGCGCAGGCCGAGCTCAGCTACCAAGATGATGAGCAGGAGTACCACGAGTACGCCAATGAAGATTTTCCAGGCCGTCGAGGCGGAAGATTTAGAAGAAGCCATGACTACTAGTGTGGCGCACCGGCTTAAAGATGGCCAACTACCAGGTTCCAATCCACTGTGAGCACGTTATCCCGCAGGCGGCGGTGTACCGGATGGATGGGAACTGTCTGCCGGAGTTCTTCGCGCGCCATGCGCCAGCGCACCCGCGGGCCATAAGGAGACCAGCCGGCGGCGCGGTCCCAGGCGGCGTCGGCCGCCTGCAAGAGCTCGTGGATCGGCTCGCCCGGCACGTTGCGGTGGATGAGGATCTTGGGCAGGCGCTCCGCGATATCGCTGGGGCGGGCAACGTCGAAGGGATCCCAGGCGAGGGTTAGGGTGCGTGGGCCGGAGGCGTCGAGAAGCACCCAGGCAGCCCTGCGCCCCAGCTCGTCGCAGGTTCCCTCCACGAAGAAGCCGCCCGGTGCCAAGCGCGAGGTCACCGTCTCCCAGGCCTTCTCTACCTGGTCCACGTCATACTGGCGCAGCACGTTGAAGGCCCGCACCAGCTGCGGGTGGTAGCCGGCCAGCTCGAAGCCTCCGAGCTCAAAGGCCACGCCATCGCGCGGCGGCAGCACGCGCTCGGGGGAAATCTCCAAACCCGTCACCCGGGTATGAGGATTAACGCTGCGCAGCCACCCGGCCCACTCCACCGTGGTGGTGTGGGAGGCGCCGTAGCCGACGTCGAGAGCCAGCGGTTCCTTAGTGGAACGCAGCAGCGAGGAGATTTCCGGGTGCGCCACCATCCAGCGATCGCAGCGGCGCAGGCGGTTGGGATTAGTGGTGCCGCGGGTAATAACGCCAAAAGGCCGACCAGCGCTTTCCTGAGCCTTCAGGTTATGCGCGTGATCGGCCATGGCAACAACTGCGTTGTAGAGAGCTGTTTAGAGGTTGTTGGAGATCCACTCTTCGGTGAGCTTGCCCTCGTTGGTGTAGAGCTCCTGCAGAGCCTCAGCAACCTTCGGTTCGATGGCAGCGCCCATCATCGGGATGTTGACGGAAACCTCAGAGACGTAATCCAGAGCGGTGGACTCGCCCTGGCCCTTGTAGGTGATGTCGCCCTTGAAGTCGACCGGGGTGCCCTTGACGTCAGCGGTGAAGGAGACGGACATCTGATCATCGACAACCTCGCCGATGGTCACGGTGCGCTTCTCCTTGAGGTCCTGGGAGACCATAGCGCGGACAGCCTCCGGCAAGAGGGAGGTCGGAAGAATCTCGTAGAGCACGGCGGTGTTGCCGGTGAACTCGTGCACGGTGCCCGGTTCCGGGGAGAGCTTGGCCACGATGAAGTCCCAGTACTCCTGGGTGGACAGTGCCTTGTGCACCTTATCGATGGGCTGGTTGATGATCACGGTGTTTTCGCTACGGGTTGACATGAGTTACAGACTACCTTGGTAGACGTGCTAGATAAATTCCTGACCCTCGCTGATATTAACGGAGTCACGCTTGATTCCGAGACCACCTTCGCCGATCTCACGACGCTGCGCATCGGCGGTGCCCCGCTGGTGACGGTGCGCTGCGCCAGCGCTGAGGCCGCCATCGCTGCGCTGGCAGCGCTTGACGACGCCTCCCAGGACTACCTCGTCGTCGGCGGTGGCTCCAACCTCGTGGTGGCGGAAGGTCAGCTGGATGTCGTGGTGGTCATCCTCGACTTCGAGGACATTGACGTCTCCGTGGCCAGTGGCCTCGTGCGTGCTGATGCGGGCGCGGTGTGGGATGACGTCGTGGCCATGTCCGTGGACTGCGGCCTGGGCGGTATTGAGTGCCTTTCCGGGATTCCGGGCAATGCGGGTGCCGTGCCGGTGCAGAATGTCGGCGCCTATGGTGCGGAGACCTCCGACGTCCTCACGCAGGTCTACCTCTACGAGCGCGCTACCCGCACCGCGTCGTGGGTGCCGGCCGCGGACCTGGAGCTGGCCTATCGCTACTCCAACCTGAAGTTCACCGGGCGCGGCGTGGTGCTGGCCGTCGAGCTGCAGCTAACTACTGACGGCCTGTCGAGGCCCCTGCGCTTTGGCCAGCTCACCCAGAACCCCGGTGAGCGCCGCCCCGTGGCCGAGGTCCGCGAGGACGTACTGAAGCTGCGCCGCGGCAAGGGCATGGTGCTTGACCCAGAAGACCACGACACATGGTCGGCCGGTTCCTTCTTCACCAACCCCATCGTCGAGCCCGAGCTTGCCGATTCCATCCAGGAAGCCGTCCGCGCCGCCCGTGGCGACGAGGATGCCGACCGCATGCCCCGCCATGCGGTGCCGTCCACCGCATCTGGAGAAGAAAAGGAAAAGCTCTCCGCCGCCTGGCTCATCGAGCGCGCCGGCTTTGCCAAGGGCTACCCGGGTGAAGAGTCAGGCGCGAAGGCAACCTTGTCCACCAAGCACACCCTGGCGCTGACCAACCGCGGTGAGGCCACTGCGGACGATATCGTTGCGCTGGCCCGCGACATCCGCGCCGGGGTTCAGAAGGCCTTCGGCGTGACGCTGGAGCCGGAGCCCATCTGGCTGGGTGTGAGTATTTAAGAAGGACTTGGGTGGCTAGGCCATGACGTTGAGCCACTCTTCCTTGGCCGCGAGGAAGTTGCGTGCGGCCTCCTGCGCGCCCTCAAGTGAGTGGTGGGCGCCCCAGCCGCACTGCACCTCGTTGGCGGCGGGAACCTCAGTGGCATTGAGGATGTCATTGAGCGCGCCCTCGACAGCGCGGAGCAGCTCATCCTGCTCCATGCCGTTGGTGATGGCGTAGAAGCCGGTACGGCAGCCCATCGGGGCAAAACCAATGAGCTTGTCGGTGTAGTTGCGCATGAAGTTGGCCATCATGTGCTCAACCGAGTGCAGTGCCTCGGTACCGAGGTGCTCTTTGTTGGGCTGGCAGAAGCGCAGGTCATACTTGATAATCTCGACCCCGCCGCCCAGGTCGGTGCGGTCGGCGACGCGGATATAGGGGGCGTCGACAAGCCGGTGATCGAGCTCGAAGGACTTTACGTTGATCTTGTTCTCGGTGTTCTTCTCAGTCATGCCTCCCCAGTGTAACCACGGCTTGGCCTGTGGCCTGAGTGTCCTTCCCCTGAATGCGGGCTGTGCCGCATACGCTGGTCAGATATGAGCGAAGAGGAGATTGACGGCAACGCTATGTCGGCCGAGGAGCCAGAAACAATCGTGCCGTTTAAGGGCCCGACCATCCTGGAGGTTCAAGGCCATGATGACGAGCGCAATCCCCTCGCCAAAGGTAATCGCCTGCGCAAGGAGAGCTGGGGGCTGGTCATCCGCCGCACGTGGAATGACTTCTTCCACGATGCCTTCATGGACCGCGCCGCCGGGATGACCTACTTCACGCTCATGGCTTTTGCGCCAACGGTGCTGGCCGCCTACTCCATTGTCACGCTCATCTTCTCCTCCCGCCAAGCGGAAGTGGAGCAGCTGACTTCTGAGTTCATTGAGCAGTACGTCCCCGGTTCGCTTTCTGAGCAAGCCCACATGATTGTCGGCACGATTATCGGCTCCAGCGCGCAGGGCACGTTGGCGCTGATCATCTCCCTGGCCATTTCGCTGTTTTCTGCCTCGGCGTATGTGCGGGCCTTCTCGCGGACAGCCAATACCGTGTACGGCCGGGTGGAGGGCCGCGGCATCATCCGCACGTGGGCGCTGATGTGGGGGTTGACAGCAGTCATCGTGGTCGGCGCGGTCATCGTGCTTTTTGCCAACTTGCTGCGTGATGCAGTTCTTAATGAGGGGCTGATTCCGCTTGCACGCAACGTAGGACTAGAAGATGCCGCCACGTACCTGGTGCGAATCTTCCTCCCGGTGTGGAACTGGCTGCGCTTCCCAGTTACCGTGGTTGTGGTTCTCACGCTTATCGCGGTGCTCTATCACTTCAGCCCCAACGTGCGGCCCGGGCGTTTTAGGTGGATTACCTATGGCTCCGTGGTGGCGCTCGTGGGCACGGTCGTGTCCTGGGGATTGGTAGGCCTCTACCTGAAGTATCTTGCTGCGGCCAGCGCTTATGGTGCACTGAGTACCGTCATGGCGGTCTTCGTGGCCACGTGGTTGATGAACACGGTGCTGATCGTCGGCATCAAGATTGATGCGGAGGTACTGCGCGCCAAGGAGCTGCAGCTGGGATTGCACTCCGAGCGTTTCATCCAAGCCCCGCCGCGCGCCGAGAACTCATCCCAAGCCCAGGCCCGCGCCCAGGAGAGCTTGGAGCAGAGGGCGCGTGAGATTTCAGATAATGCGCGGCAGGTACAGGATGAGGCAGCAGAAGAGCCAGAGGAAGAACGCGCCTAGATGCCAAAACCTTGCCCCCGCGTTGCATGGATCGGCGATAAGTTTGGCAGATAGGGCAGTTGTGAAGTCGGGCGGTTACTGCGCAGATTCTTCTGGAACCCGGCGTTGGCCCGCGGCCTTTTCTTGCCTGCGCTTGTCAATCAGTGCCGAGATAAGGAACCCAAACCCCATAACCGTTGTGGCCCTGGTTGACCACTCGTAATCAGCGATGAGCCAACCAGCAAGGGAAATGACGCTGAGTGAGCCGACAGCTGTCATGAGGAATTTTTCAATATCCATGCTTCGTCCTCTGGTTCGTGGAAGTCTCGCAATCAAGTAAACGGTGCCTTATGCGAAAACTATCACGAGGCGAGGGGCGCAGGCAGAAAAAGAAGCCGAGGAGGCCCGTTTCTTTGCGGACGTCCTCGGCTTGTTCTTAGGGCTTGCTGTTAGGGGCTAGGGCCTTAGGCGGAGGGGTAGGTGCCGTCTTCGGTGAGGCGCGCGGAGTCGTCGAGAAGCATGGCAATCTCGGCGGCCTTGGCGTCCTGCGCCGGCAGGCGGCGGCCTTCGATGACCTCGAAGAGCGGGGCACGGCCCAGCATGCCAGCCTCGAAGTGGGCGCGGCCGGCGCGCAGGCGCTGCTCGGCGCGCTCACGCCACTGGGCAGCGGCATCCGCCCCGCGCTGCTGGGACACGGCCTGCTCGAACACGCCTGGGTGGGCGTAGACGATGAGCGCGCTGACATGGCCGAAGCCAAGCGAGGTCAGTGCCGCGGCCTTCACGCTGTGGCCCGCCGCGGCGAGGTCCAGCGGGGAGCGCAGCCACACCAGGTTCGGCGCCTTCGGGGCGATGAGCGGATCGACGCAGTCCAGGGACACGTTCGCCGGGATGCGGTGCGTGCGGAAGACGTCGATGATGCCGCCGGTCTGGAAGAGCGCGGCACCCGCCTTGGAGTGGCCGGTGAGCGTCTTCTGGGAGATGACGAACATCGGCTGGTCCTCATCGCGGCCAATCGCTGGCCACAGCAGGGAGTGCAGCTCGGACTCGTTCGGGTCGTTGGCGCGGGAGATGAAGCGCTCGTCGATGCCGCCGGCGACCACGACGTCGGCCTTGCCCAGTGCACTCTTGCTGCATAACCCAGATAAAGATCCAGCCCACTCTCGACTAGGGCGAGGCGGGCTGAACGATTAAACGAAGCTTGTCACGGCGCACGACACCCCGCCAGACGGACGAACAAATGAGCAGGCAGTGAATGCGGTTGAATGGACGGTGTCAAGTTTTCGTGGTTGGGTGAATTTCCTTGCATCATCAATCGCATGTAGAAATCGCGTAGATCGTGTAGGCTCACACGCAGCACTAACAGCCCGAAAGAAGAAGAACAAGAAAGCATAAAGGAGGCGAACCGCGATGATGACCCATAACAATCAGCCGCTAGGACGCCTCTTTAAGCAACTCTTCTAACAGGCTGACTTGACCGTTTCCCGGGAAAGCGGCCCTGCTTATCCCGGACGTTGGTGCCAGCCGCGCGACCCGCGCGCACAACTTATAAGTCAGCCGCCCAAGCAGGCCCTTTCTCACGAACTGCGTTACGCAAACGCAGAGAAAGGCTCTCTTATGCGCCTGCACAACTTCGCCTCCATTGTTGAAGACAAGACGGTGGCGCAGGCACAACTCGTCGCTGACCTGCCCTTCGTCTACCCACATGTGGCGCTCATGCCTGATGCCCACTTTGGCAAGGGCTCCTCGGTCGGCACTGTCTTCGGCACGCTGCGCGCCGTCATCCCGGCGGCCGTCGGCGTGGATATCGGCTGCGGCATGATTGCCGTGCGCACGGGGCTCACCCACGCGGACATCCAGGACTTCGCTCTCGAGGACCTGCGCACCGCGGTCGAAGACTCCATTCCGCTCTCGCCCGGAAACTACAACGGTTGGATCATGGACCCGCGCACCGAGGCCCGCACGCGCGAGCTCTCGCAGCTGGCCCAGGACACTGGCGTGGATCTCGGCCACTCCAAAAACTGGCGTCAGCAGCTGGGCAGCTTGGGCGGCGGTAACCACTTCATTGAGCTCTGCCTCGACGAAGAGGACCGCGTCTGGCTGTTCCTGCATTCTGGCTCGCGCGGCGTGGGCAACAAGATCGCACAGAAGCACATCAAGGCCGCGCAGCGTCACTGCGAGAAGCACTGGATCCAGCTCGCGGACAAGGACCTGGCCTACCTCGTCGAGGGCACGGAAGAGTTCGACTCCTACATTGCGGATCTCCACTGGGCACAGCACTTTGCGCTGCTCAACCGCGATGAGATGATGGACCGTTTCCTCGACTGCGTCGCCACCTGGGCCGGCGCAGACCGGGAGACCCTCGAGCTCGAGCGCATCAACTGCCACCACAACTACACCCAACGTGAGAGCCACTACGGCAAAAATGTGTGGCTCACGCGTAAGGGCGCCATCAAGGCGGACGAAGGCGACCGCGGCCTCATCCCCGGCTCGATGGGCACCACTAGCTACGTCGTGGAAGGCAAGGGCTACCCGCCGGGCCTCAAGTCTGCGCCGCACGGCGCGGGTCGCGTCATGTCGCGCACCCAGGCCAAGGCCCGCTTCACCGAGGCGGATCTTGCCGCACGCATGGAAGGCATCGTCTATCGTCCCGGCGCCGAGTTCGTCGATGAGATTCCGGACGCCTACAAGGACATCGACCGCGTGATGGCTGATGCCGCCCAGCTCGTTGAGGTCAAGCACACCCTGCGCCAGATCCTCAACGTCAAGGGCACCTAACCTGCGTCATGATGAGACCGTCACTTTTAGTGACGGTCTCTTTTGAGCTTTCCGATGCCCCCTCCTGCAGCGTCGCATCAGCACGACGCTTTGCCTTATGTAAGGAAACGAAGTAGGTGACCACTATTGATTACTGCTTATTTATTGCGAAGGGCTGGAACTGCTCGGTTGGTCGGAGGTGAAAGCCGAGTATTAAACTGCGTCGAAGCGAGTTGGCGTTCAGCATCGTCGACCAACATGAAAACATCGTCAGCGAAGTAACCGAGAAGCCCGCCCGCACCGATGACTTTCTTACGCAGAATGCCAGCCTCGGTGAGTGAATCGAGCGCGTCTCGGGCCGTGCTTGTCGATGAAATCCCCAGCTCGGACTTCACAATGGGCACCGTGACCAAAGGCATGGCAGGAAGCTTCTTGAGCAGTTGGAACTCCGTCGAATTCGATTTCAATGCGCGCTTGCTTCCTTGCGCAGTGCGGTGGTGATTGACCTTGTCCATCCATTCTGCTTCTAGGGCGGCGACGCTATCCGCAAGTTCAGCTGCTTTGGTGGTGGCGACTTGTGCAGCCTCGACGAAGAAAGAGATCCATGCCAGCACGTCACCCTCGCGGAATTTCGTGAGTCCGTCGACGTAACGGTCACCGAGCGTTGCCAGAACCATACTGACGGGGAGAACCGCAGCATCGGTGAGCCCTCTGCGCTGCAAAAGCGCGTGAATCATGGCTCGTCCCACGCGCCCGTTCCCATCCGGGAATGGGTGGATGGTCTCGAACTGGGCATGAACGAGCGCTGCTTGAACGAGCGCGGCGTGGTCTGCCCCGTTGAAGTATTCAATGAGATCGTCGAGGAGTCTTGGGACTTCTACAGGAGGCGGGGGGACAAAAGCCGCACCGATGGGGTGATAGTCAGACCCGCCAATCCAGTTTTGAGTAGTACGTACTCCTTGTAAAGGCTTTTCTGCAACGAGTGCAGTCTGCATTGCAACAATGTCATCCAGGACCAGCTCGTCTTTGTAAGCCAAGTCTGCATTGATGGTGTCGAGGATGGCGACATTGCGGGCGACAGCTGTTGCGGATTCTTTGAAACCCCGAATTCCGGAATCTGATTCACGCGCGAGGATCGCCATGGCTACTTTGTCGGAGTTGGGAGCGATTCCCTCGATCCGGGAGGAAGCGACGGCCTCAGAACGGAGCAGGAGTCGCGCAACTCCTTCAAGCGAGTGGGTATTGTCTCTCATCCCAAGATTGTGAATCTCCCGCTCGATGCGAACGATACGTCGCGAGAGCTCGGACGGAAGCTTCAACGACATACCTGCGAGGGGATCGGGAACAAAAGCATAATACTTCCCGCCTTGCTTGGCGCGTCGAGAAAGACCGCTGCCATCAGCAGGGATCCATTCCAATTCGACTGTCTTTGCCACAGCTGACTCCTCTCATGCGCTCGACGCACTGGGGATATGACTTATCCCGGTAGATCGATATCTTAGTTTACCGGGATAGTAGTTATCCCGGTGGACTGCGAGCGCAATGCGCCGGATAACTCTTATCGTGAGTCACTGCTTTGTTAAAGACGCTTGATACGGTTCTATGCTTCGTATGCCAGTGGATGCGTGGAAAAGATTAACGGAGTTGAGAAGCAAAAGTTGGTCGAGCGTTAGCTGAAACGTAGTGGCCGATTCGATGGCGGCTACAAAAAGCTCAGGCCCGCTTCCCCTTTTCAAGAAGCGGGCCTGAGCTCTATCTACTACTGGCTGGTCTGGCCAGCCAGTTAGCTAACGGCTACACACTCGAGAATTCACCGTTGCTGCCTAGGCGCGCATCGGCGTCGAGGAGCATGGAGATTTCCGCGGCCTTGTCGGCGTCGACGAGACCGTAGCCGTCAATCATCACCTTGGCGTCGGCGTGCGGTAGGCGGCGGCCCTCGATGACCTCGAAGAGCGGGGCGCGGCCCAGCATTCCGGCCTCGAAGTGTGCGCGGCCGGCGCGCAGGCGCTGCTCGGCGCGCTCACGCCACGAGGCGGCGGCATCCGCCCCGCGCTGTTGAGACACGGCCTGCTCGAACACGCCTGGGTGGGCGTAGACGATGAGCGCGCTGACATGGCCGAAGCCAAGCGAGGTCAGTGCCGCGGCCTTCACGCTGTGGCCCGCCGCGGCGAGGTCCAGCGGGGAGCGCAGCCACACCAGGTTCGGCGCCTTCGGGGCGATGAGCGGATCGACGCAGTCCAGGGACACGTTCGCCGGGATGCGGTGCGTGCGGAAGACGTCGATGATGCCGCCGGTCTGGAAGAGCGCGGCACCCGCCTTGGAGTGGCCGGTGAGCGTCTTCTGGGAGATGACGAACATCGGCTGGTCCTCATCGCGGCCAATCGCTGGCCACAGCAGGGAGTGCAGCTCCGACTCGTTGGGGTCGTTGGCGTTGGTGGAGGTGTCGTGCTTGGACAGGACGCTGACGTCGTTTGGCGTCAGGCCCAGACCGCGCAGCGAGCGCGCCAGGCGGGAGTTCTCCCGGCCGCGGCCAGCGCCCAGCGCACCCAGGCCCGGGGCCGGGATGGAGGTGTGGGCGCCGTCGCCATAGGAGGCAGCGTGCGCGACCACCGCGAGCACCGGCAGTCCTAAGTCGGCTGCTAGTGAGGCGCGAACTAGCAGGACCGTGCCGCCGCCCTCGCCTTCGAGGAAGCCGCCGCGGCGGCGGTCGTTGGCGCGGGAGATGAAGCGATCATCGATTCCCTTGGCTGTCATCTTCGCGGTCTCCGCGGTGGCGTTCATGTCACCGAAGCCCTGGAGGGATTCCACCTGGACATCGTCGATGCCACCGGCCACGACCACGTCGGCCTTGCCCAGGGCAATCTTGTCCACGGCCTCCTCAATCGACACCGCCGCGGTAGCGCAGGCGCCGATGGGGTGAATCATGGAACCGTAGCCGCCCACCAGGGACTGCATGGTGTGCGCCGCGATGACGTTCGGCAGGGCTTCCTGCAGGATGTCGGACGGGCGCTCCTCGCCGAGGAAGCGGGTGACGAAGACCTTGTGCAGGGACTCCATGCCGCCGATACCGGTGCCCTGCGTAGTGGCCACCTGACCCGGGTGAATGGAGCGCAGCAGCTCCGCCGGGGAGAAGCCGGCCTGGGTGAAGGCATCCACCGCGCTGACCAGGTTCCACACCGCCATGCGGTCCAAGGAATCCAGCATGTGCTCCGGGATTCCCCACTTGGCGGCGTCGAAGTCATCCGGCATCTGCGCGGCGACGGTGCGGGTCAGCGTGGCCTTGCGCGGCACCTTGACGGTCGCGCCTTGGCAGCGGGTGACCTGCCATTCGCCGTCCACTTCGGCGATGCTGACGAACTCCGGGTCCGCCGCCTGGATATCGCGGGCGGTGGCCTCCGAATCCACGGTGAAGGTGACGTCGCGGTCCAGGAAGACGGTGGTCAGGTCGATGGAACCGCGGTCGGTGAGGTGGTACTTATCGGTCAGCGTGCGCACGCCGGAGCGTGCGACGACCTCATCGCGGAAGCGCTCGAAGATGTCCTCCTCGGCGATCTCTTCATCGCTCTCCACCACGAACCAGCCCGGGTGTGGATCCTCGCGCCATTCCACCAGCCCGGTCATCCACGCCAGCTCCAGCACACCGGCGGCGGTCAGCTCCGCGGAACCATCACGCTGCAGACCAAACTCGGCCTCGAAGCGCGTGCGGCCGGAACCCCATGAGGAGACCTCGCCGATACCAGCGATGACCACCATATCCTCCAGGTCCGTGGTGACCTGGCCAACTTCTTCCTCCAAGCCAGGCTGAACCGCCTGCACCTGGTTGGGCAGCGCGGTGATGGTCGCGGGGGCTTCCATATCTTCGTGCGGAACTGCGTTAGCGGTTTCCGCACCGGCAGCAAGCTCGGTGAGGGAGAAGCCCTCTAAGCCGCCGGTGAGGTCCTTCTCCACCGGGGCATGCGCTGCCTGTTCGCGCGAGTCGGCGCTGGCTAGGTCCATGAGTTCGGCGGAAATCTCCTCCGGGCTCCACACCTTGATGCCGGCCTTCTCGGCGGCGGGCACCAGCCCATCGTTGCCGCCCATGAGGTGCGTGCCAGCCACCCAGCCGATCTTGGCCTGTGCCAGAGTGACACCCTGCGGCCAGCCGGCTTCGACCTTCCACTTGTTGAGGATGGCATCGAGTGCTGCCTTGACCTCGCCGTAGGCGCCGTCGCCACCGAAGGTGCCGCGGTTGGGCGAGCCCGGCAGGACGACATGGCAGCGCTTGTCGACGTCCCCCTGGCTCAACCTTGCCAGCCCCGCGATGGTGCGCTCGACGGACCAGAGCAGCAGGCGGGCCTGCGTCTCGGTCGTTCCGGAGGCATCCGCCAGCGAGCCGGAGACACTCGGCGCGGCGAAGGGGAAGGCCAGCGTCGGGGTCAGCGCAGGCTTGAGAATCTTGACCTCGTTGCCCACGGACTCGCGCTGTTCGGTGCCGATCCAGTCGATGAGCGCGTCAATATCGCGGAAGCTCGACAGGTTCGCCGGGACCAGCCACAGGGCGGAACCGGCAGCGCCGTGCTCAGCGTAGAGCGTGCGCGCGAATTCCTTGCGGGCCTGGCTCACGCGGGATGCGGTCATGATGACCGTCGCGCCGCCCTCCAGCAGGCGCTCCACCAGCGCGGTGGCGATCGAACCCGGCGCAGCGCCCGTGACCAGGGCAACCTCACCGGCGAACGCGCCGGGGGTGGTGTCCACGGCGGCCTGCGCGATGTCTTCGCGCTTCCACCAGTGGGCCTGGCGAGCTAGATCCTCGCCGGCACCGCGGAAGCTGTCCACCGGGTACTCGGCCTGACCCAGCGCCACGCGGGCGAGGCGCTCGCGGGCGATGGCCCAGGAGTCGTCGAAAAGCACGGCCTTGTTGGCGTCGAAGGACGGCGTGACGGACTTGAGCCAGCCGGAGCCGAGCTCTGCCTCAACGGCATCGATGACGGTCGTATCAGGTGCCTCGATGAGCTCCGGCTCGGGGCCCAAGCCCAGCTGGGAAAGAACCTGGCGGGCGACAGTCGCCAGCACGCCGTTCTCACCGGTGACGGTCTCGGCGAAGGCATCCAAAACAGCAGAGTCAACCACGGCACCGCCACCGGCGCCACCGGCGGCTGCGCCCTTGGAGACGGACGCGCCGTGGGTAGCGGCGACGGCCTGGACGGCGGCGTCGATAAGCTCATGCGCCGCGGACTTCGAGGTGGCACTCGCCGGCACGGTGCTCAGCGAGCCGCCGCGCACCGAGTCCTCCTCGCGGGAGCCGAGCAGGATCTCCGCCTCGACGTGGGAAACCCAGGATTCGGGCAGTCCCCAGGTGCCGGTGACGTAGTCCGCCACGGCGGTGGGCTTGAGGCCCGCAGCTCCGAAGAGCTGGCGCAGGCGCGCGCCGACGGCCTCACCCAGCACCGGGCCGAACGCGGAGTAGCCCGGGGCGGCGGTGGCGACCTTCTCGCGCAGCGTAGCCACGTCGGCATCGGCGGCGCCATCGATGGCCGGCACGCCGATTTCCGCGGACATGTCCATGAGCAGCTGGTTGCGGCGCGAGGATACGCCGTTGGTCAGCTCCTCCACGGTGTCGGAGTCCGCGATCTGGTCCACGCGAATCTTGTTCTGGAAGGCGAAGAGCACCATGATTGCCTCAGCCGCGCCAAAGCGCAGCTCGGGGGCGTCGCTCGCAGTTGCGGCGGTAGGTGCAGGAGTCGGTGCAGTCGGCGCTGCCTCAGCCGGAGTCTCGGTTGGTGCTTCGCTCGCCTGCGGTGCCTCTTCGGCGTCGGATTCCGCAGCCGGTGCGGCGGCGGGGGCTTCGGAGACGTCGGCAAGCATGACCTGCTCTTGGTCGCGCTCCACGTTGAGCACGCGGATGGTGCCTTCCGGGATTCCGGCGACGGCTAGCGAGCGGGTGGCCAGGTTGGTCAGCGTCGGGGAAGAAGCCAGGCCGACCTCGATGATCTGATCGACCTTGCCAAAGAGGAGCTCCTGGGTCTCAATCCAGCGCACAGGTGAGGCGAACTGCCAGGACAGCAGCTCAATGAGCAGCAGGCGGGCGAGCTCGTGCTCGGAGAGGTCCTCCACCTCCAGCCCATCCAGCTTGCCGGAGGGTGCCAGCGGGGCCACGGCGTCGACGAAGTCCTGGGTGAGCTCGAAGGGGCGGGCCACCAGGTTCGGGATATAGCGTCCCACCAGGGCATCGAGGTCCAGCTCCTGCGGCAGGAGCTCGTCGAGTTTTTCGGCGAAGGCCGGAACACCCTCGCGCAGCACGCGGGAGTGGAAAGGAACGTCGATGCCCGGGACCATGACGGCTGCGCGCGGGGCGATGGCATTGGCCTTGTCCACCAGGGCCTTGAGCCCCTTCTTGGTGCCGGCGACGGAGTACTGCTGGCCGCGGATGTTGTAGTTAACAATCTCCAGGAACTCGCCGGTGGCTGCGGCGACCTCAGCCACCCAGGCGTCGACGTTGTCGGCATCAATGCCGGCCATGTTCGGGCGCAGTGCCGCCATGGCGTACTCGGAGTTGCCCTCCGCATCGCGCGGGACCAGGTTGCCCATGGCGGAGCCGCGGGAGTAGACGATGTCGATGACACCCTCGAGGTCGAAGATATTCGCCAGCGAGGCCAGCGCTGTGTACTCGCCCAAGGAGTGGCCGGCGAAGTAGGAGGTCGGGGCCAGGGCATCCTCGGCGCGCAGGCGCTCGGTCTGGGCATAGGCCACCACGGCCAGGGCCACCTGCGTGAACTGGGTCAGGTGCAGCACGCCCTGCGGGTGGCGGAAGGTGGTGCCGCGAACGGAAAGCTGCGTCGGGTTCTCATCGATGACCTTCTGGATGCTAAAGCCCAGGTTCTCGCGGGTATGCGCATCCGCGCGGCGCCAGGCTTCGCGCGCGGCCGGGGAGGCCTGGCGGTCGCCCTTGCCCATGCCTTCGGCCTGGATGCCCTGGCCGGGGTAGACATACGCCGTGGTCGGTGCGGCAAGCAGGGCCTGTCCGCGGGAGACCACCTCGCCCTCGATGCGGCAGGTGACCTCGAGGGCCTGGTGGATGCCCTTGCGGCCGACGCATTCGACGGTGACCTCGATGTCATCACCCAACTGCACCATGCCGTACATGGAGTAGGTCCAGCCCACCACGCGGCCGTGGCGTCCGGCCACCTGCTGTGCGGCGGCCGAGAGCCACATGCCGTGCACCAGCGGTGCCTGCAGGTTGACCAGCTGAGCTGCGTTATAGGAGGTGTGAATCGGGTTATAGTCACCGGAGACCAGCGCGAAGGGAGTCATGTCCTGCGGGGCGGTGACGGTGGCGCGGTCGACGAAGGAGCGCGGGGTCGGCACCACCTTGGTGGCGGACTTACCGCCGCCCCACTCCGGTGCCTGGCTCGGTGCGGCGGTGCCGCTGGCGCGGCCGCGGATGGCAAAGCGGTGCATCTGCGTGGCCACGATGCCACCGGAAGCGTGGTCCTTGAGCTCGAGCTCGACCGTGACGATGCGTCCGGAGACGGATTCCTCGATGGCGGTGTAGGAGGAGGTGACGTCGAGCTGGCGGCCGTCGGCAAGCTGCTCCAGCGGCACGCGCACGTCGATGACGTGGTCCAGGTGCACCGCGTTGAGAAGGCCCTCGATGACCGGGTAGCCGTCCTTCAGGCGGCCGGAGCCGAGTGCGGCATAGATGGCCGGCCAGCAGGGGCCGACCAGAACATCCGGGGTGCCGGCCTTCTCGGCTGCGGCATCGCCGCAGGTCACCGCGCTGTGTGCGGAGAGCAGCGAAGCAGGGAAGTGGAAGGAGTAGCCGGACTCGACGGTGGGCATCTCCGTAATCTCATCGCCCTGCTCCGCGGTGGAGCCGACACCGGCCAGCCCCTCCAAGAGGGTGAAGACGGAGTTGGGTAGGCGCTCCTCGGAGACCACCGGGGAGCCACCCGTGGCTACATCCTCCGGCAAGTCCACTGGGACGGTGACCTCGCGAACGTAGAAGGGGCGCTGCTCCTCCGGCAGGTCATCCCAGTAGGAGTCCGCGGTGATGACGATCTCCCAGTTGCCCTCGGCATCCTGACGCAGGTCGAAGGCGTTCTCATCCATCTCATAAGCCGGGTTGGCCATGAGGTGGCCGTGCCACAGCAGGGTAGGAGAAGTACGCAGGAACTCGGCCTCATCGGCGGCGGAATTCAGGCGGGAGAAGGCCTTCTGCGGGGTCGAGCCCTGCTCCAGCAGCGCATCCGTGGTGGCCTGCTCGAAGCGGGCGAGCAACTCTGCCACCGGCTCGTTCTTCTTGGTAATGCCGGCCACGGCTACGGGGCCCGGGATGATGCGCACCTGGTCGGCGGAATAGCGCTCATCCTGGGCCTGCCAGAGGGTGTCCTTGCCGAACCAGGACTTCAGGTCACCGTCCAGGGCCGGTACCCACGGCATGGGCTTGACGTGCTTATAGTGCAGCGAAATCCACCAGGCGGCATCGCGCGCGGAGACCTCGGTGCTGCGCGCGGCGGGGTATTCGGCCAGCAGCTTGGCGACGGCCCGCGGGGCATCGTGGACGTCCTCAACGCTGGTGAAGAGGGTTTCAATCTGGCCGTGGTCCGCCGGGTTGAGGCGGGCTTCGACGCGGTGGAGGAGATCGAGGAAGCGGTCATCCCAACTGGGATCCACGAACGGGTGGGCCAGCTCCACGAAACGCTCCAGCCACTCGGCGTAGGTCATGGATTCCACATCGCCGAAGTAGGGTTTGCAGGTCTTGGCCAGGGCATCGATGATCTCCTGGCGGTGCGCCGGGTAGTCCTCGATGCTCAGGGAAGTAATCAGGCGCGAGGCCGCTGCGAAGGAATTATCCAGGTCGTGGATGTCCGCCAGCAGGTGGGACTGGGAGGACGCCACGCCATGCGCTCCGGTTCCGCGGCCGACCCAGCCATCATTGTCCTCTGGGGAAATGCCGGTGGTATTGACCAGCAGGTCCTTCACCGAATCGGTGGCCTTAGCTTCCTTGGTGGCCATGGCGACGGTGCCGATGAAGACGGCGTCGACAGGCATAGCGGGCAGGCCGTGCTTTATCGCCCACTCGCCGGTGAGGTAGGAGGTGGCGCGGTCCGGAGAGGCGATGCCGCCGCCGACTGCCAGGTAGACGTTGGGGTGCTGGCGGATTTCGGCGTAGGTATCCAGCAGCATGTCATCCAGGTTGACCCAGGAGTGGTGGCCGCCGGCGTGGCCGTCCTCGACCTGCATGATGATGCGGTCCTCCGGGTAGGCCGTGGCGATGGCCAGCACATCCCGGATCTGCTTTGCGGTACCGGGCTTGAAGGAGATGAAAGGGAAACCGTCGGCGTGGAGGCGGTCCAGCAGCTCGCCGGCTTCCTCTACCTCCGGAATACCGGCGGAGATGCACACGCCGTTGAAAGCCGCACCGGCCGCGCGGGCCTTGGGCACGATGCGCGCCTGGCCGAAGTGCAGGTTCCACAGGAAGCGGTCGAAGAACATGGTGTTGAACTGTGCCGTGCGTCCGGGGCGCAGGTGCTTTTCCATGGTGGCCAGGTGCGAGCGGAAGACCTCATCGGAGTACATGCCGCCGCCGGCCATCTCCGTCCAGTGTCCGGCGTTGGCCGCCGCGGCCACGATCTCTCCATCAGCAGACGTCGGCGTCATGCCGCCCAGCATGATGGGGGAGAGGCCCGTGAGGTCGGAGAAGCGGGTCTGGGTATAGGTGCGCCCGTTCGGGAGCTCGATGGTGCGCGGGGCGAAGTCGGCGTAGTTCAGAGCCTTGGGCAGTTCAGTGCCTGGTGTGGCCAGCGCATTGACCTCCTGCGGGGTGGCGGCCGAGATCACCGTGACCCCCGTTCCCTCCACGACGCGGCGGGTGAGGGTGGTCAGCGCGCGGTCCAGGACAATGAGGTGCTCGGAGTTGAGTGCGGCCAGCGTGGCCGGCCAATCATGTTCGTTGACCAGGATGGCCTCGGCCTGCGCGCGGGCCTCATCCACGTCGAGGCCGCACTTCTGAGCCAGCGCCACGGTGCGCTCGGCCGCCATGGCCAGCACCGGGTTGTGGAAGGGAAGGGCCACGGGCAGCTCATCGAAACGAGGGCTGAGCTCATCGCCGCCGATGGTGCGCTTCTCCAGCTCGGCGTTGAAGCCCTTGACGGCCTCCTCGATGGCGGTGCGGGTGGCGGCCAGGTCCTCCGGGCTGCCGGAAAGTGCGAAGTGGCGGCGGCCGTTGACCACGGCGATGGCGGCGGTGCCGTGCAGATGCTCAGTGACGAAGCCGCGCTCCAGGCCACGGACAGACAGCATCTGGGAGCGCGGATCGGAGCCATTGACCGCACTGGCAGCGGTCCCCATCAGGATGGCCAGGGCGAGGGCGTGCGCCGGCTTGTCGACGGCCAACGCGCCCAAGCTTCCCTGCGAATGCCCAGCGCGCTCATCGATGTCGACGCCTAGGTCACGCAGCTGCTCGATGGCGGCAATCTGGCCCAGGACGATGCCCGGGATGGATACCGCAGGCAGCGAGTCGAGGGTAGTGGACTCGGTGGAACCAGCGATGAGCTGCTCGAGGCGCTCCAGCGCGCCGGGGCAGGTGGAGGCGATGGTGCGTGCGGCGGGGCCGGTGAGGCTGCGGGCTTGGGCGAGGGCCTCACGTAGGGATTCGGCAGTGGCGGCAGTCTGCGCGGCGGTGGCGATGAAACCTTGCCAATCGGAGCCTTGTCCGGCGAAAAGCACGGCCGGGCGGGGCATGGAATGCAGCATAGTTACAGGCATCTTTCCTCTTTTGAGCTGATGGGGAACGGTGTGATGAAGAGCTGCGGGCAGACTTAGTTAGCCCTACAGAACAATCATGATGAGCCACCGTAGTCGAAGCCCTTGCGCATAGGTGTCTCCCGCGCGGAAAATGTGAGGTTTTTCTCACGTTTGGGTTGTGGGGGTACTCGCCGCGTCTCCGCCGCGCGAAGTTGCGCAACCTTTTGTATTCTTGGCCTCACTGCAGCGGCTCGGGGAGGAGCAGGGGTGGCTCAGCATCGGTTCGCGCAGCATGAAAGAAAAGAAAAACAAGGGGGGACTATGTCTCAATCAGCAACCGAGAAAACAAACAAGACACCAGCTCGGCTCAGCAAAAGCCGAGTAATCAAAACTATGACCAAGCTGGCCGGAAAGCTGGAGGAAGATTCCTCCACCGGCTTGCCCACCATCAGAATTGCCGGCGGGCTCTTAAGCATCGACGTCAACGAGGACAAGGGCGGCCTCTGTGTCTTCGGGTATTGGGGCGGTGCAGTGCGGTTCAACCCGGACCGGCAGCCTTTGCGCATGGAGGTCAATGATCTCAACGGCGGTGGACTCTCTGGCAACCTCGTTGCCGAGCCCTGCGGAAGCTCCACTATGCATACCCACCTGCTGGTCCTCGCGCCGCCTTATCTGCCGTCGACGGCCACGAATGCCCAGCTCAAGAGCATTATCGCGGGCTATGCGGCCGAAATGTCGGCGGTCTTCGCGCGCCTGGATGAGCAGTTTCCGGAAGAGCCCTCCAAGCCACGGAAGGGGTCTGGGCTTAAGCCGGTATCGCCCCACTATTTCAGCGAGGCCTATGGGGTTTCAGCGGTGGGGATGTGGCGAGTGTACGAGCGCGCCACGCGCCTGGCAATGATCGGCACGCCCGTTCACGTGGTGGACCACCGGAATGGGGTCGTGAGCATCCTTATCAATGAACACGCGATCACTATTGAATCCGCTCGTGATGGCTCCGGGGATATTGAACTCCGCCTCGTCACGCCCTCCGGCCGCTGTGCGTGCGACCTTGATGCGCTCGTGCGCTGGGCCGAGTTCATGAATGATGATCAATATGTCTACTCCGCGCGCATCGAGGTGGTAAACCTCGATGGCGGCGATGAGCAGGACCTCGTGCTGGTGACCACGGCCCGTATTCCCACGAAGTGGGGCTATACCGATGAGCAGCTGGACTGGCAGCTCAGTGCGTTGGTGAGCCAGCTTGTCCGGGTGGGTGAAGCGTTCTACCGAACCTTCAATCCCACGCGCGTGATGCGCTATATCGACCGGGCTGCCTAGGCCGGTGCTTGTTCTCCGAGCAGCTTCAAAAGGTCCTTCTGTACTTCGCGGCGGCGGACCTTCCCCAGCTGGTCGGAGGCCAGGTGCTCGAAGTGGTAGAAGGTGCGCGGCACCTTGTAGCGGGTCAGGCGCTCGCGGCAGTAGTCCTTGAGTCCCTCCGGGTCGAGCACCGCGCCGTCCTCCAGGATGATGCAGGCTACGACGTCCTCGGATCCATCCGCGCGCGGACGGCCGACGACGGCCACGTTGGTGACGTCTGGGTGCTGGCGGATCACGTCTTCCACCTCGGCCGGGTAAATGTTGAAGCCGCCGGTAATGATCATTTCCTTGATGCGGGAGACGATCTTGATGAAGCCATCGGACTCCATAACTGCCATGTCACCCGTGCGGTACCAGCCGTCGTGGAAAGCCTGCTCGGTGGCTTCCGGCATGTTGAAGTAGCCCTTGAATACCTGCGGTCCGCGCACGAGGAGCTCGCCCGCGGTGCCATCCGGCTGGGTTTCATCGAGGTTGTCCGGGTTGCCGATGCGCACCTCAGTATCCGGGAAGGGGATGCCGATATAGCCGGGGCGGCGATTCTTGTTGAGTGGGTTCGCGGCCACGATCGGCGAGGTTTCCGTGAGCCCGTAGCCTTCTACGAGCAGGCCGCCGGTGACCGTTTCCCATTCCTCAACGATCTCCGCCGGTAGCGCTGCTGCGCCCGACAGGCTGTGCTCGATACCGTGCAGATCGATGCCCTGTTCCTGAGCCGCCTCCATGACCTTGGCGTAGATCGTGGGCACGCCCGGCATCCAGGTGGGGAGGCGCTTCTTCATGATCTCGAGGAGAAGCGGCACCTTGGGAGCTGGGGTGAGGACGAGCTCGCCGCCGATGTGCACGCCGAGGGCGGCGATGAGGGTGAGTCCATAGACGTGGAAGAGGGGGAGGGCGGCGAGCATGCGCTCGGGCTTCTTGCCCAATTCGGGCACCCATGCTTCCGCCATCTTCATGTTGCAATACAGGTTGGAGTGGGTCAGCTCCGCGCCTTTGGGCCTGCCGGTGGTTCCGGATGTGTAGAGAATGAGTGCGGTGTCATTGAGATCGACCTTCGCATCCTCCAGCTTGTAGCCCTGCCCGCCGATGGCGCGCCCCGTGAGCACGTTCCACGGCACGGTATTGGGAGCGGCAACTGAGAGCTCCGCGCGCTTGTCCTTGATGAAGGGAAGCGGCAAGCGTAACAGCAGCTGCTTGCGGCGCGGCATGGCCTCGATCATGTTGACCGTAACAATCGTTTCGAGTGGCGTAGAATCGCGAAGCTTCTCAAAGGTGGGGCTCGCCTTATCCCAGACCACGGCCACGCGGGCGGCGTGATCCTGGAAGAGGGGCTCGAGCTCAGCCGCGGTGTAGAGCGGGTTGTGCTCCACGACGGTCGCCCCCAGTTTCAGGATGGCGTAGAACACCGCCACGTGTTGGGGGCAGTTGGGCAGTGCTACGGCGACGCGATCACCAGGACGGATGCCAAAGGCCTTGAGGCCCGCCGCGGCGGCGCGCACGTGGGTATCGAGTTCGCGGTAGGTCATCTGGTGACCGAAGAACCACGTCGCCGGCCTGTCGCCGAATTCCTCCACGGTCTCTCGGTAGGAGTCCAAAAGCGTTTCGGTGCCGTAGTCCAGATTAGGTTTAGTCCACTCAGGGTAGTACTGGAGCCAGGCTTTCGTCTCAAAGGCGGAAGAGGCCTGAGCAGGGGCTTCGGTCATGTTCGCGAACTCCTTAGGTGGTCAAACTTGTTATGTGTGAAACAGTATAACTAATTTGTGACAGAAGTCTCGCAAATCTTTGCAAAGTTGCTTGCAGTAACGAAATCTTTTCGGGATAAATTAATAGCCCCGGTGATGTGCGTTTATCACGCAGGGATCGGTTCCGGGGCTATGGCGTGTTACTTCTCCGCTTTGAGGCGCTCGAGCAGATCTGCCTGAACCTCGCGGCGGCGAATCTTGCCCAGCTGGTCGGTGGCCAGCTTTTCGAAGTGGTAGAAGGTGCGCGGAACCTTGTAGCGGGTCAGGCGCTCACGGCAGTAGTCCTTGAGGCCTTCGGGGTCGAGCGCGGCGCCGTCGTTAAGCACGATGCAGGCCACGACGTCTTCCGAACCGTCCGAACGCGGGCGGCCCACCACGGCTGCCTCCGCCACGTCTGGGTGATCCAGCAGTGTTTCCTCAACCTCACCGGGGTAGACGTTGAATCCGCCGGTGATGATGATTTCCTTGATGCGGCTGACCAAGCGGATGAATCCATCTTCCTCCATCACGCCCATATCACCCGTACGGAACCAGCCATTGTGGAAGGCATTCTCTGTGGCTTCCTCATCGCCGAAGTAGCCCTTAAAGATCTGCGGGCCACGGGCCAGCACCTCACCTTCTTCGCCATCCGGCATGGTCTCATCAAGGTTGTCCGGGTTGGCAATGCGAATCTCGGTATCCGGGAAGGGGATGCCCACGTAGCCGGGGCGGCGGGCGTCACTCATCGGGTTACCCACGATGATGGGCGAACACTCCGTCAGGCCATAGCCCTCCACGAGCATGCCGCCGGTGTACTTCTCCCACTTCTCCACGGTATTGACCGGCAGGGTCGACGCTCCGGAGAAGGCCGCGCGCACGCCGTCCAGGGAGACGTCATCTTCTTCCGCCTTCGCCACGATGCGCTCGTACAGGGTTGGCACGCCCGGCACCCAGGTCGGGGTGTGCTTCTTCATGAGATCCATGATGAGCGGCATCTGCGGGCTCGGCAGCAGAACCAATTCGCTGGCGATGAGCGGCGCCAAGGTGGCGTTCATGGTCAGGCCGTAGGCGTGGAAGAAAGGGAGCGCAGCGAGCATGCGCTCCGGGGAATCGCCCAGGCCTGGGACCCAGTGCTTGCCCATGAGCAGGTTGGAGAAAAGGTTGCCGTGGGTCAGCTCCGCGCCCTTGGGGCTGCCGGTGGTGCCGGAGGTGTACAGGATGAGCGCGGTGGTGTCCTTGGTGACGTCCTCCGGGGTGAGGACGTCAGAACCATCGCCGCCAATGGCGTTGCCAACGAGGGACTCCCACGGCACCGTGTTCGGTGCCGGGGCGGTGAGCTGATCGCGCTTGGACTTCAGTGGCGGGATAGGCAGGCGCAGGGCCAAGCGCTGCGGAGTCGGCATCGCGTTGATCATGTTGATGGAGACGACGGTCTCCAGGGAGGTCGTTGGGCGCAGCTTCTCCAGGGTGGAGGCCGTCTTATCCCAGGAAATGGCGATGCGCGCGCCGTGGTTCTGAAACAGGCCCTCCAGCTCGTGGGCAGTGTAGAGAGGGTTGTGTAAAACCGCGATGGCGCCCAGCTTGAGCACGGCCCAGAAGGAGGCGATGAACTGCGGGCAGTTGGGGGCGACGATGGCTACGCGGTCCCCCGGGCGCACTCCGAAGGCGCGCAGGCCGGCGGCGGCGCGGCGGACCTGCTTGTCCAGCTCGGCGTAGGTTTGTGTGCGGCCGAAGAAGTAGGTTGCCGGCTTGTCGGGGTGGAGCGCGAGGTTGTTGTCGTAAACGTCGAGAAGCGTGGTGTCCCCGTATTCCAGGCTGTGTGGTGTCCACTCTGGGTAGTACTGGAGCCACGCCTTGGACTCGTATGCCGACATCGATTCACCTTTCGGTCGCGTAGGTTAAGGTACGGGCCAGTATAACGCGGGTCGTTTCGGGATACACTGGGAAATTATGCGCATCGCGATGATTTCCATGCATACCTCGCCCCTTGAGCAGCCCGGTTCCGGGGATGCGGGCGGCATGAACGTCTACGTTCTCAATACTGCTCGCCAGCTCGCACGCCGCGGCGTGGAGGTCGATATTTTTACCCGCGCCACGCGCCCCAGCCAGGGTGAGGTGGTGGGCGTCGAGGAGCGCCTGCGCGTCATCAACATTGTGGCGGGGCCCTATGAGGGCTTGAGCAAGGAAGAGCTGCCCACCCAGTTGGCTGCGTTTACGGGCGGGATCTATAACTTCGCGCGCTGTTTTGAGGTGGACTATGACGTCATCCACTCTCACTATTGGCTCTCCGGTCAGGTGGGCTGGTTATTGCGCGATCTGTGGGACATCCCCCTCGTCCACACCGCGCACACGCTGGCCGCGGTGAAGAACGTGCACCGCACGCTCGATGACACCCCAGAGACTGAGGCGCGCCGCATTTGCGAACAGCAGCTGGTGGATAACGCTGACATCCTGGTGGTTAATACAGCCCAGGAGACCCGCGATCTGATCGAGCACTACGATGCATCGCCAGACAATATCGTTGTGGTCTCCCCGGGTGCGGACACGGATCTCTACACCCCGGGCACCGACCGCATGACGGAGCGTGCGCGCCGCCAGCTGGGTATCCCGCTGCACACCAAGGTGGTGGCGTTTGTGGGCCGCCTGCAAAAGTTCAAGGGCCCTGATGTGCTTATTCGCGCAACGGCGGAGCTGATGGAGCGCGATCCGGATCGCCGCCTGCGTGTGGTCGTCTGTGGTGGCGCCTCGGGGGCGAATTCCTCGCCGGATACTTACCACAATCTGGCTCGCGAGCTGGGGGTGGAGCGCGTCGTGCGCTTCCTGAGCCCGCGCCCGCCGCAGGAACTCGTAGCCATCTATCAGGCCGCGGATATTGTTGCGGTGCCCAGCTATAACGAGTCCTTCGGGCTGGTGGCCATGGAAGCGCAGGCCTCCGGAACGCCCGTGGTGGCGGCGGCCGTCGGTGGCTTGCCCATCGCCGTCGCGGATGGTGACACGGGCTTGCTCGTCCACTCCCATTCGGCGCAAGACTGGGCGGATGCGCTGGAGCAGTTGCTTGACGACGACCCCCGCCGCATCGCCATGGGCGAAGCCGCCGTCGATCACGCCCAGCAGTTCAGTTGGGCGGCGGCCGCCGCCCAGTTGGAGAACATCTACGCCGACGCGATGAGTATTGAGATTCCGGACTGCCACGCGCGCCGGGCAATCGGATACTAATCCCACATAAGCGGGCATAAACCCACAGTTAGGGGTGATGTGCTCGGGTTCACAGGCGGGCCGCCGAAAAACGTGGCATGCTGGTGTTTATGAGTAACGGAAAGCTGATTCTACTTCGACACGGACAGTCCGAATGGAACGAGTCCAACCAGTTCACCGGTTGGGTTGATGTCAACCTCACCGCCAAGGGTGAGGGTGAGGCCAAGCGTGGCGGCGAGCTGCTCAAGGAACAGGGCATTCTGCCGACCGTCGTGTACACCTCCCTCCTGCGCCGCGCCATCCGCACGGCCAACATTGCGCTTAATGCCGCAGACCGCCACTGGATTCCGGTCGTGCGCGATTGGCGCCTGAACGAGCGCCACTACGGCGCACTGCAGGGCCTCAACAAGGCCGAGACCAAGGACAAGTACGGCGAGGAACAGTTCATGGCATGGCGCCGCTCCTACGGCACCCCGCCGCCGGAGCTGGAGGACGGCGCCGAGTACTCCCAGGCCGGTGACCCGCGCTACGCCAACCTGGATCAGGTTCCGCGTACGGAGTGCCTGAAGGATGTCGTCGAGCGCTTCGTTCCTTACTTCGAGGAGGAGATCCTCCCGCGCGCCAAGAAGGGTGAGACCGTTCTCATCGCCGCACACGGTAACTCCCTGCGCGCGCTGGTCAAGCACCTGGATCAGATCTCCGATGAGGAGATCGCCGGCCTCAATATCCCGACGGGCATCCCGCTGGTCTACGAGATCGCTGAAGACGGTTCCGTGGTGAACCCGGGTGGCACCTACCTGGATCCGGAGGCTGCCGCTGCCGGTGCCGCCGCCGTGGCCGCGCAGGGTGGCAAGAAGTAGCCGAAAACCGCTACGTGCTGCGCACGATCCCCAAGGAGCCTATACTCCTTGGGGATTCTTTGTAGGGGCGTGAATGATTGTGGAACTGGTACTAGCTTTCCTGGCCGGCGTGGTGGCCTGCGGCCTGGCCATACCGGTGATCACCCGGGTCCGCGAGCGCCTGGTGCGCCGCCGCGTCCGTGATGCGGATGCGAACCAGGTCACCAGCGTTAGCCAGGTCTTGCACCTCGCCGTGTCCGGCTCTCCAGCCGGGATGGCCGTGCTCTCGCGCTCCAAAGAGATCATTTTTTCTAACCCTGCCTCCCATGAGATGTCGATGGTGCACGACCGGGCGGTGAACCCCGATCTGTGGAAGGTTGCGCAAGAGGTTTTCGAGGATAAAGAGACCCGAACGCTGGACCTTTCTATCCCGAAGCGGCGCACCGGAAATCGCGTGATTCAGGTGCGTGCGGTGGTCCAGCCGCTGACGCTGAACGACGATCGCTTCGTCATCGTCTACGGCACCGACGAGTCCGAGTCGGTGCGCATGGAATCCGCTCGCCGTGACTTCGTGGCCAACGTGTCCCACGAGCTGAAAACCCCGGTGGGTGGCATCGCGCTGCTGGCTGAGGCCCTCCTTGAGGACACCGGGAATCCCGAGCACGTCGAGTATTTCGGCAGCAAGGTGCAGAAGGAAGCGGCGCGCATGGCCGACATGGTCAGCGAGCTCATCTCCTTGTCTAAACTGCAGGGCGCGGAGGCGCTCCCGGAAATGGAGCCGCTCGATCTCGATGAGATCATCGATGAGGCCATTACCCGCAACCAGCTTGCCGCCGATTCCCACCACAATCAGCTCACCCGCGGTGATTCCGAGGGGGTCCAGGTCATGGGGGACAAGTCCCTCTTGGCCACGGCGATCTCCAACCTCATCTCAAATGCCATCCACTATTCGCCGGATGAGATGCCGGTGTCGGTCACGCAGAAGGTCGTGGGAGGAAAGGTCGTCCACATCCGCGTCACCGACCGTGGCATCGGCATTGCCCCGGAAGACCAGAAGCGGGTCTTTGAGCGCTTCTTCCGCGTGGATAAGGCGCGGTCCCGGCAGACCGGTGGAACCGGCCTTGGTCTGGCCATTGTGAAGCATGTCGTGGCTAATCACGGCGGCAATATCAAATTGTGGTCACGCCCCGGAACTGGCTCGACGTTCACAATCGAGCTCCCTATCTACGCGGAAGAAAAGCCAGCAGATAATCTTATTCATCGGGATAATATAGAAGACGGGGCCGTCAGCTCCGCCGCCCCTGGTTTACAGCGCGCCGTGGCGCGCGTAGCCGCTCGTCGAAAGGATAAAGCGCAATGACCACCATCCTCATCGTTGAAGATGAAGAGTCGCTGGCCGATCCCCTCGCCTTCCTCCTCCGAAAGGAGGGATTCGACGTTCTCCTCGCCCCGGACGGGCCCAGCGCGCTAGAACAGTTCGCAGCGAACCACGTGGACATCGTCTTGCTGGACCTCATGCTGCCAGGCATGTCCGGAACGGACGTGTGCAAGCAACTGCGCGCGACATCCTCTGTGCCGGTGATCATGGTGACCGCGCGCGACTCTGAAATTGACAAGGTCGTGGGGCTAGAGCTGGGCGCAGATGATTACGTGACCAAGCCCTATTCCTCTCGCGAACTCATCGCCCGCATCCGCGCGGTGCTGCGCCGCGGTAACGATGCCTCTTCCGATCACGGTGAGGAGGAGCCCGACGAGCAGATTCTGGAAGGCGGCCGCGTGCGCATGGACGTGGAGCGCCACACCGTGCTTGTCGCCGGTGAGCCGGTTTCCATGCCGCTCAAGGAGTTTGATCTCCTTGAGTACCTGCTGCGCAATTCTGGGCGCGTGCTGACCCGCGGTCAGCTCATCGACCGTATTTGGGGCGCGGACTACGTGGGTGACACAAAGACTCTTGACGTCCACGTCAAGCGCCTCCGCTCCAAGATCGAGGCCGAGCCTTCCCACCCGCAGCAGCTCGTGACGGTGCGCGGCCTGGGATACAAGTTCGAGGCTTAAGCGCTAGAGTCCGCTGGGTGCCGCGGGAACTCGACTCCGGAGCGCGCCCGGGCCTCGCAGTGCTTGGCCAGGATTTCGTAGCATTCCTCGCCGAGTAGCGCGATCAGCTCGGTCTTCTGCGACTTCCACAGCGGTTCTTCCGCGGTGTGGCAGGAGGGATCGGCCGAGCAATACCAATCGAAGTCCTCGCCGCCGTTGCCCCATCCACGGCGGTCGTACTCACCGATGGTGGTGCGCAGGATTTCTTCACCGTCGGGGCGCTCCTCATAGTCTTCGTGCCTGCGAATTGGCAGCTGCCAGCACACTTCGGGCTTGACCACGGTGAGCTCTTCCCCCGCCTCGAGCGCCCACTGATGGATAGCGCAGCCCGCGCCCGTGGGCCAGCCGGCACGGTTGGCGAAGATACAGGCGCCGTCGACAAGCGGCGTTTTCAGCGCCGGTTCCGGCTCGCCATCATCGCCGTCGAGCTCATCCCACTCCAGCCACGGTTCCAGTTCCTCGGGTTCACCGTGCTTCAGGAACCCATCTACCCCCTCTGGGCGGTGCTGCCAGAAACGTGCGGGCATGCGGGCGACGGCGTCGCGAAGCTGCTCCCGATCCGTTTCATCGGCCATGTAGGCGCCGTGCACGCAGCAGCCGACGTCGGGCTGTTGCTTATCGATGCCGTGGCACTTCTCCGTCCCAAACTGGCAGGCATAGTGCGATTCGAGCCAGGTCAGGTCGATGGAAAAGACGTGGAGTGGATCGTGCGGATCCGTAAATTCGAACCACTCTCTGGGGAAGTCGGGGGCCTTTTCGCGGCCGGCGATAATGGAAGCCGCCGCGGGGGAGGAGGCCGGAAAACCCAGGTAAACTTCTTTTGATTTCGGGCGATTCACACCTACCCACGGTAGACCTACTACTGTAGAGGCGTGCGATTAGGTGTATTAGACGTCGGAAGTAATACCGTCCACCTCGTTGCGGTCGATGCCGCAACCGGTGGGCGGCCTTCGCCGATGAGCGATTGGAAAACCCCGCTGCGTCTGGTGGAACAGCTAGACAAAGACGGCAACATCCATGAGAAGGGCATGAAGAAGCTCATCTCCGCCGTGGGTGAAGCCGCTGAGTTGGGCAACAAGCTGGGCTGTGACGAGTTCATTGCCTTTGCTACTTCTGCCGTGCGCTCGGCCACCAACTCGGCCAAGGTTCTCGACGAAGTTGAGAAACAAACCGGCGTCCGCCTAGAGATCTTGTCGGGCGAGGAGGAAGCTCGGTTGACCTTCCTGGCTGCCCGCCGTTGGTATGGATGGTCCGCTGGCCGCATTACCAACCTCGACATCGGTGGTGGCTCGCTGGAGCTGTCCACCGGTACCGACGAGCATCCGGAAATGGCTTTCTCCCTCGATTTGGGAGCGGGCCGTCTGACTCACAACTGGTTCGATACCGATCCTCCGCAGAAATCCAAGGTGAACCTGCTGCGGGATTACATCGATGCGGAGCTGGCCGGCGTCGCCGATAAGATGCGCGCGCTGGGCCCTGCGGGGTTGGCCGTGGGTACCTCCAAAACCTTCCGCACGCTGGCCCGATTGACCGGTGCTGCGCCGTCCTCGGCGGGCCCTTATGTGAAGCGCACGCTCACAGCTCCGGGCCTGCGTCAGCTGATTTCCTTTATCTCCCGCATGACTGCAGCTGACAGGGCGGACCTTGAGGGTGTAAGTTCTACCCGATCGCATCAGATCGTCGCCGGCGCTTTAGTGGCGGAGGCGAGCATGCGTGCCCTGGGAATCGAAAAGTTGGAGATCTGCCCCTGGGCTCTCCGAGAAGGTGTCATTTTGCGCCGTACCGATAAGGGACTGGAATAGGAAAGAAACGTGGCTGACAAGAAACAGTTGACAGTTGCGGAGCTGCTGGCCCGTAACGCGAAGGACCGATCCGGCGAGGAGAAGAGCTCGCGCCGCCATCGCCGGAGCCTTGACGAAGGCGGCATCTCGGTTGCGGAGCTGACCGGCAATCTCGAAAAGGTCAAGGCAACTCCGGCGGAGGCTAAGCACTCGAGTGTCTCCATCGATGAGCCGGCCCCGGTTATTCCTGCGCCGAAGAAGGAGAAGAAGGAGAAGAAGGAGAAGCCTCAGCAAGAGGCACCTCAGCAGGAGGCCCCGCAGAAGGGCGCTGATAAGTCTCACTCCGCCGCCCCTGAGGAGAAGCCAACCGAATCTGAGTCCAAGCCTTCCCAGCCCTCTGACGAGGACACGCGCGTAATCCAGAAGGTCAAGGACGAGCCCAAGAAGGCTGAAGACAAGGCCCAGTCAAAGGTCGAGTCAAAGGCTGAGCTGAAGACCGAGGAAAAGGTTGAGCCAAAGGCCAACGACAAAGTCGATGACAAGGCCGAGGATGACACCTTTACCACGGGTGAACTCGAGGCAGTCGACCATGATGTTGAAGAGTACGACGAGGACTATGACGAGGAGGACGAGGGCAAGCTCAACCCCTTCGCCGTCGTCCTGCTCGCCCTCGTGGGCATCGTGCTCGGCGCCATCGTGTTCAAGGGCTTTGAGATTCTCTGGGACCGCTTTGACCGCTTGGTCGTCGTGGTACTCGGCGTTGTTGTCACCGGCGTCATCGTCGGAATCGTCCACGCACTCCGTACGAGCCGCGACGGTTTGTCCATGTTCCTCGCAGCCGTGGCTGGTCTCGTGCTGACCTTTGGCCCGCTGCTCGTGGTGATGTAGGCACCGGCCCAAAGGGCATCTTCTCAAAGGCATCTGCCAGAAGGTATCTTTGCCCCTGAAAACGCCATCTATCCTGCTGTAAATGGCATATTCAGGGCAGAAAACGCCTTCTGTCAGATGTCTTTTGCATGTGTGAGGGTAGCGTGCGAGCAGCCCTGTTGATTGGTGGCCGCGTCTTAGCCTTTCTGGCACCCTGGAAAGCATGACAAAAATTGCAGTACTTGGTGGAGGACAAATCGGCGAAGCCCTCGTTTCTGGGCTGGTGCATGCGGGCTATGATGCCGCGGACATCGTGGTGACCAACCGCCGCACTGAGCGCGGTGAGGAGCTGAAGAGCGCCTACGGCGTCAGTGTCACGAGCGATAACGCCGCGGCTATCGACGGCGCCGACTACATCTTCGCCTGCGTGAAGCCTTATGCCATCGTGGAGCTTCTTGAGGGCCTCGACATCCCACAGACGGCCGTGGTCGTGTCCATGGCAGCCGGCCTAACTCTCGAGACCCTGGAGAAGGCCGCTGGGGAGGGTGTGCCGGTCGTCCGCGTCATGCCGAACACCCCCATGTTGGTGGGCAAGGGCATGTGCACCTGCGCGGGCGGCACCCACGTGGCGGAGGAGCAGCTCGAAGGCGTGGTCAAGCTCCTGGAGGCTGTCGGCGAGGTTGCCGTCATTGAGGAAAAACACATTGATGCTGCTACCGCTCTGGCCGGCTCCGCACCCGCCTACTACTTCCTAGTCACGGAGGCGCTGATCGACGCCGGTGTCCAGCTCGGCCTCACCCGCGATGTTGCTGAGAAGCTAGCTACCCGTACCGCCCAAGGCGCCGGAACGATGCTGGCTGAATCCGGCAAGGATCCGGTTGCTTTGCGCGCAGGGGTGACCTCCCCGGGGGGAACCACTGCCGCCGCTCTTCGCGAGCTCGAGGAGTCTGGCCTGCGGGGTGCGTTCTTCCGAGCCGCTGAAGCCTGCACCCAGCGTGCGCAGGAACTTGCCTAAAACGTCCCGTCGCCCTGGGAGCCCTGTGACACGTGTTGCCACACGGGCTTGAAGGGCAGCAGCGGTGCGAAAGAGGAAAAAATTAGCTCTTGGGTCGCATTAGTCACAGGTTTCACGCTAAGCTGGCAGGAGCGCGTGCGTGATAGTCCTGTGGGAGGGGAAGCCTACAGCGCGTCACGTGCTGAAGGGTTAAATAAACTATGACGAATGAAGATAAGGGAACTTTCCTGACCATCGCCGAAGTTGCGGAGATCATGCGCGTCTCCAAGATGACGGTCTACAGGTTGGTTCATGCAGGTGACATGCCGGCCGTGCGCGTGGGACGCTCGTTCCGCGTTCACGAATCCGCCGTCAAGGAATACCTTGAGGCTTCCGTATACGGAGCCTAGCGTTCACTTCTTTCTGGCAGCGCCCACCACTGCGGACCCCTCGCGGTCCACGGCGGTGGGCGCTGCCCTTAGTTTTGGTGCTGGGCAGGCCGCTAGGTAAGATAGTGAGCATTCGTTTCGGCACTGGCATGCCTGCGTCTCCCTGTTTTGCGGGGACCGCCTCGAGTGCACCGTGGGTGGTTTTGTTCCAGGCGTTGCCGGCCGGGTTACGTACGTACTGATACCGAAAGTGAGGAAACCTGCTATGGGTTCTGTCATCAAGAAGCGCCGCAAGCGCATGTCCAAGAAGAAGCACCGCAAGATGCTGCGCCGCACCCGCGTTCAGCGTCGTAAGCTGGGCAAGTAAAGCTTCGCCTGCAACTCCCCGCATGGTCCTTTTTAGGATCGTGGCGGGGAGTTTCTGCTATCTATTCTCCTTTCTATCCGTCATTTCAGACGACCTCTCCGTCGTTTCACACGACGTCGTTTCAGACGACGGAGCCGCCTAGAACGGAATGTCTTCCTGCGGTGCGCTCGGAGTGTGGGGTTCCTTGGCAGCGGCGTGCGCTTCCTTAGCTTCCTGCTGGGCGCGCTCGCGGGTGGCCGTGATCTTCTGGGCTACCGTCTGCGCCCAACGCTTCGCTTTCTTTGCCAGCGGGCCGGTCGGCTCCGTCGTGGCCCACGTCCCATCCTCGTAGAGCCACACCATTTCCCCGGTGTGTGGGTCCATGATGTAGTGCGCGCGCCCATCAGTCTTCATATTGTGATGGTGTTGGCACAGGCTGGCCAGGTTGCGCGGGTGCGTGGCGCCGCCGTCGGCATAGTTGATGCGGTGGTCCATCTGGCACAGGTATGCCGGCCGGTTGCAGCCCGGAGCGCGGCAGGTGCCATCGCGGCCTTCCACATATTTGCGGATGAGCTCTGAAGCTATGTAGCTGGCTGATTCCGGCGGCTGCGAGGACAGGTCGCGCGTGCGTGTGGCGGGCATGTCCTGCGATGTCCATCCATACCCTTGGACGAAGGTGGGAGCGTTGTCGATATCACTAGCTTGGTAGGTGTGCAGAATGATGGTCGTGGGCGGAGAGATGCTGCCGGCGATGAGCTTCTTTAGGGCATCAGCCTGCGAGAGCCCGTTCTCCTTCGCTGCCTGTTTGATGTAGCCATCCAGAATCATTCCCGTGGCACTGTCCGTGTTGAGCTCGAGGATGCCGCGCTCGCCAGTATCGGTAAAAGTATAAGAGTCCTTCTTCGGCGAATCGCGGAAGGTAAAAGCTTTATTGATGCTCTTGCAAATATCGCGCACCTTGCGCCCAATCTGCGCCGGTGTAGGGAAGACTTGATTCGGGGAGGTAGGGGTGAAGTAATCAACCAGGGCATCGTCGATAAGCGCGAGCGTTTCCGGAGGTAGCTTGCCCAGCTTCGTCAGGGTGCGGTCGATGGTGATGAGCGCCTTCATATCCAGCAGAAACTGACTGTCCTGCAGGGCCTTGACCTGCGGTAGCTCCGTGAGGCGGTGCACGGCCAGGCAGCATTCGCTCACGGTGTAGTCACCGACGCCAAGCTTGGCGACGAGCCTCTGGCACGCAACATCAAAATCCTCATCGAGATCTGGCATGGCAGCTACCCATGAGCGATAGTCCGCGCGGCGGGCGGCGCTGCGCTCCACGGCGAGGGCGCAATCAGGGTTCATATGGGAAAAGTAGGCGGTTTGAGTGGCGGTGTTCACGGTGTCCCCCAGGTTTATGGTGTCGCTTGTATGTTCTATGCGCACTATAAAACACGCCCTGGACATCTACTATGACCTGGGGATATGTAGGCATTTCGTCGAGGAATATGAGACATACAAGCGCCCTCTTGGTATTAGGTGGAAAGTCTCATATCTTCCGGCCCCACAGGAGCCCGCTGCGTACGTATGATGGCGAACTATGTTGCCTAGACTCTTGACCCTTGACAACCTGGTTATCTCACAAACAAAGTCCTTCATGCAGGATCAGTTCCTGATCGCCGATGAACAAGGCGTGCCCGTGGGCACCATCGTGCAGTCGTCGAGCATGAAGGACATGTTCTTCAATGCCTCCCGCAGCCTCGAGGTTGCCTTCACGGATGAGCAGGGCAATCCGCAGCAACCGCTCATGGTGATCAAGGATCCGCCGAACTTCGTGCGGGATACATATGAGGTGTATTTGCCGGGCGTCGAGAAGCCCATGGCAGTGGTGACCAAGAAGTTCTCCCTGCTAAAGACGCGCCTGACCTTGGAGATGGAAGGCTTCCCAGAGATTGAAATTGAAGGCGATGTCTGGGATTGGAATATCACGATTACCAGCCAGGGTCAGCCGCTGGCGGAGGTCCGCAACGAATGGTCAGGCGTGGGACGGTTCCTAGCCGGGAAGAATACCTACAAACTCAGCATCGCGCCGGGGCTCGACCCGCAGCAGCATGCGGGGCTCATCGGTGCGGTCATGTGCATGGATATGCTGCGCACCAAGCAGCAGAACAGCAGCTAGCGGCGCACCATGCGCCAGCCTCCATAGGAAAAGAGCGCGGTGGCCAGCGCTGGGAGGCCATAGGTGCGCACGGCCTTGCGCACGGAGCGGTAGTCGCGGATGAGCCAGCCTTTTTCCTCCGCGATATCGCGCAGCTTGGAATCCGGGTTAATGGCCACGGGGGTTCCCACCATGGAGAGCATCGGGACGTCGTTGGAGCTGTCGGAGTAGGCGGTGCAGCGCTCAAGGTCGAGGTTCTCCAAGGTGGCCAGTGCTGCCACGGCGTGCTTTTTGCCCGAGCCGTGGAGGATATCGCCCACGAGGCGGCCGGTGAAGCGGCCATCTTTTACTTCCGCCACGGTGCCGAGTGCGCCCGTGAAACCGAAACGCTGCGCCAGAATCTGCGCCAGCTGCACGGGGGTCGCGGTAACCAGCCATACCTGCTGGCCGGCATCGAGGTGCATCTGGGCTAGCTGTTTTGTGCCCGGGTAGGCCTTGCGTGCCATGGATTGGTCCACGATGCTCTCGCACAGGGCCACCATCTCATCCACCGAGCGGCCCTTGACGAACTCGAGCGCCTGCACGCGCCCGGCGGCTACGTCCGCGGCATTCTCTGAGCCGGAGACGCGGAATTTGAGCTGCTTCCATGCGATGGGAAGGATCTCAGAAAGCTTGAAGTAGCGGCGGCGCGCAAGCCCCAGCGCGAAGGCTACGAGCGAGGAGCCTTGGATCAACGTGTTATCCACGTCGAAGAAGGCGGCGGCGCCAACGTCCTGGGGGATGTCCGGGTCGGGCTCAGTGATGGAGCGCGAACCCGCCGATTCGAAGGAGCCCCGGACGGAATCCACGCCAGAGGAAAACGCATCCAGGTCAATGCCAAAGAGATGTTCCACCGCCGCAGCTGCCGACGCCTCACCTGCCGCCCGCTGGTGCTCTTCACCCAGCGGGGCAAAGGCCTGTTGCTCCAAGAAGTTACGTAGGTTTCCCCTGCTTGCGGTCCAGTTGGCAAGGAACTCGCGGGGAGAATCGGGCATACCGGGAGGCAGGGGGAGGGGCACGCGTTCAGCTTTCATAGGGCGGGCAGACTAACGTGTCCATAGTAAACCGCAAACCGTTCTACGTCCTATCGAGGAGTTTCTATGTCCCACGTCGTCGAGCTGATGGTGCGTACTACGTGTGGCTCCTGCGCGCGAGTGCTCGAGCAGATTACTCCGGTGGTCCAGCAGGCTGGTGCGGAGCTTAACGTGCGCACGGTGGATGAGGATGCGGAGCTGGCCATGGAATATGGTGATCGCGTCCCCGTTGTAGTGATTGATGGGGAGGAATTCTCCTGTTGGGAAGTGGACAACGAGGAGCTAGCGCAGGCGCTGGCGCAGTAGTTTTCTTCGGCGTTCCCGCGAGTTTCGGAAACAAGCAGAAGGCTAGTAGTCTTTTGGATGATCTATGTCATCCAAAGGGATGATAAACAACTGGAGGGTAGTGCATGAGTGTGCTCGTCGTGGGCATGTCGCATCAGTCGGCGCCGGTGGCGCTGCTGGAAAAGCTGAGCATGGACGAGACCGTGCAGAACCATACGTGCCGGGCCATGGTGTCGGCAGGCTCGCTGAGCGAGGCGATGATTATCTCCACGTGCAACCGCCTGGAGGTCTACACCGTTACCAATTCCTTCCACACCGGCGTGCAGGATGTCGTGCGCAACCTCGCTGAAGTCTCCGGCGTGGGGGAGGAGGAACTGCGCTCCTACCTTTATGTTCGCTATGCCGACGCCGCCGCTGAGCACCTCATGATGGTGGCCTCGGGCTTGGACTCGATGGTGGTAGGTGAGCAGCAAATCATCGGTCAAGTCCGTACCGCCTATCAGTTCGCTGTCGAGCAGGGAACCGTCGGGCCGCGTATCCACGCGCTGGCCCAGTCCGCGCTGCGCACCGGCAAGCGGGTGCATTCCGAAACCGAGATCGATGAGGCGGGATCCTCCATGGTCTCTTTCGCTTTCGATCAGGCCCTGAGCCGCATGGGCACGGAGGATCTCGACGGCAAGCGCGTGCTGATCTTGGGGGCGGGTGCAATGGCATCGCTAGCGGCAACCCACGCGGGGCGCTTGGGAGCACACCTGGTTATTGCGAACCGCACCCTGGCTCGCGCCCAGCGCGTGGCGGAACATGCCCATGAAGCGGGCGTCTATGCGGACGTCGTTGAGTTCGCGCACCGCGCCCAGGCTTTGCACGATGTGGACATGGCGATTTCTGCCACGGGCGCCCAGGATTTCACCATTTCAGCGGCCGACGTCGAGCGTTACCACGTGGCCGACCGCGAGCTCATGCTCGTGGATCTCTCCTTGCCGCGCGATATCGATGATGCGGTAGCAGATGTCGAGGGGGTCGACCTCGTTAACATCGAGAGGCTGAGTAATTCTTTGCAGGCGGCCGATACTGACCTTGCCGCCGGCACCAGCCCCCACGCGCAGGCGCGGCGCATCGTCAATGAAGAGCTGGAAGCCTATGCTTCCGAGCAGCGCGTCCGCGACGTCGTCCCGGCGGTATCGGCGCTGCGCAAGCGGGCAGCGAACCTGGTTCAGTGCGAGGTAGCGCGGCTGGAGCAGAAGCACCCAGAGCTGGATGAGCGCCAGATGGGAGACATCAACCGTGCTCTCAAGCGCGTTGCAGATAAGCTGCTCCATGAGCCCACGGTTCGTGCGAAGAAGCTCGCAGCCAACTCCGGAACGGTGAGCCACGAGACCGCGCTGCAGGAACTCTTTGGGCTCCAGCTAGAGGGCAGCGGTGTGGCCATTGACGTGGCGGAGCTGCCGGATGCCGCGCAGATGGAAGCCGCGGAAAGCACTAAGGAAGAAAAGGACGCATAGATGTTGACGATCGGCACCCGAGGATCCCTCCTGGCCACCACGCAGTCGGGGCACGTGCAGGAGTGGCTGCAGCAGGCAGGCTATGAGGCAGAGCTGCACATCGTCACCACGCAGGGGGATGTCAACATGGCGCCCGTGGAGCGCATCGGCGTGGGCGTATTTACGCAGGCCCTGCGTGAGGCCGTTGCCCGCGGCGAGTGCGAGATCGCGGTGCACTCCTTCAAGGATCTGCCCACGGCTGCCGACGAACGCTTCGACCTTGTGGTTCCGCAGCGCCAGGACATCCGCGAAGCGCTTATCGCCCGCGATGGCCTGACCCTCAAGGAGCTGCCGGAGGGCGCACGCGTAGGTACCTCCGCGCCGCGCCGCATCAGCCAGTTGCGGGCGCTGCGCCCGGACCTTGACATTCGCCCACTTCGAGGCAATATCGATACCCGCATGGGCAAGGTCACCGGTGGCGAGCTCGACGCCGTCCTCCTGGCCTACGCCGGCCTCGTGCGCGCGGGCTATGCCGATCGCGCCACCGAGGTCTTCGACCCGGAGGTTTTCATGCCCGCCCCGGCACAGGGCGCGCTGGCCATCGAGGCAGTGAAGGGAACGGAGGCTGCACAGGCCATTGCCCTGCTTGTCGACGCCCCCGCCACCGCCGCCACCCGCGCCGAGCGCACCGTGCTCTCCCGGCTAGAAGCCGGCTGCACCGCGCCGGTTGCCGCGGTCTCTCACTGGGAAGGCGAGCAACTGGTCGTGCGCGGCGGAGTCTTCGCCCTCGATGGTTCTCGTCAGCTCATCGCTCAGGCCCAGGGCGAGGCCAGCGAGGCAGAAGAATTGGGGCGCGCGGTCTCCGAGGAGCTCTTCGCACAGGGAGCTGCAGACCTCCTGGCAGCGGAGTAATCGCACGTAATTTTTGCTTTGGGGCCTTTTCCTTTAGTGTGTATCTAGCACACAATCATTGAGAGCAATGATTTAGGCCCCCTTAACTCGCGAGTGAGGGGCTTTCTTGTCTCCATTTCCCGCGCCTGCCACGCGTGGCGCCGGGGCACTCGGAATCCACAAACTAGAAAAGAACCTTATGAGCAAAGCCGTGCCGGATACCCAGCCTGAGCTGGGTAAGTCTGATCTGGGCAAAGTCGTCTTCGTCGGTGCCGGCCCAGGCAACCCCGACCTGCTGACCGTTCGCGCCCGCGAGGTTCTGGAGACGACAGCCAACGTTGTTACCGACGCCGCCGTTTCCCAAGGCGTGCGCGACATGGTGGCGCAGCAGGTGCCGGTTCCGCAGGAGCTTCTCGATGCCGCCGAGGAGGAGTACGAGCGCATCTGCGCCGCCGCGAAGGAGGCGGGTGCGCGCCGCAAGCCGCCGCGCCCGGCTCCGCCGACGGCAGCGGTGTTTGAGGAGGCCGCGGGGGACGTTGTCAAGCAACTGCGTGAGGCGCTCGAGCGCGCCGAGGGCCACGACGTGATCCGCCTGGTCACCGGAAACCCGCTCAACCGCGAGTCCATCAAGGCGGAAATCACCGCCGTGGCCAATGCGGGTATGGAATTCCAGGTGGTCCCGGGCATGTCCCTGCCTTCGACGGTTCCGTCTTTTGCAGGTATTGCTCTCGGTGCGACCTATACCGAGGCCGACATCACCGAAGGTGCGGATTGGGACGCGCTGGCCTCTGCGACGCAGCCGCTGGTTTTGCAGGCCACGGCAGATGACCTGCCGGTCATTTCCGCCGAGCTGGTGGAGCGCGGGATGCCCGCGGAGACGGAAGCCTACGTCACCGTCCACGGCACCACCCGTCTGCAGCGCACCCACGAGACCACTCTGGGAACGCTGGGCAAGCTCGACGCTGAGCTGCCGGGCGAGCTCGTGGTCACCCTGGGCCGCAGTTTTGATGATCGCTCGAAGTACTCCTGGTGGGAGAACCGTTCGCTCTATGGCTGGCGCGTGCTCGTGCCGCGCACGAAGGAGCAGGCCGCGGCGATGAGCGCCCGCCTGGCTGGTCACGGTGCCATTCCGCAGTCGGTGCCCACTATCTCCGTGGAACCGCCGCGCAACCCGGCGCAGATGGACCGCGCCATCAAGGGCATCGTCGAAGGCCGCTACAAGTGGGTCGTGTTCACCTCCGTCAATGCGGTGAGCGCGGTGTGGAAGAAGATTGCGGAACTCGGCCTCGATGCCCGCGACTTCGCCGGTGTGCACCTGGCGGCGGTGGGGCAGAAGACTGCCGATGCGATTCGCGCCAAGGGCATGGTCCCGGAGCTTCTGCCGCCGGCGAGGAAGCAGAATGCCGAGGGCCTCGTGGAGGTCTTCCCCAACTACGTTGAGGACATCGACGCCGTGGGACGTGTGTTGCTGCCGCGCGCTGATATCGCCGGCGAGACTCTGGTGAACGGCCTGTTGGACTTGGGCTGGGAAGTCGATGACGTGGTGGCCTACCGTACCGTGCGCGCGGCCCCGCCGGCGGCGGAGATCCGCGACATGATCAAGTCCGGTGGCTTCGATGCGGTGGCCTTTACCTCGCCGTCGACGGTGCGCAACCTCGTCGGCATCGCCGGCAAGCCCCATGCCCGGACCATCATCGCGTGCATCGGCCCCTCCACCAAGGCGGCGGCCGAGGAGGTGGGGCTGCGCGTGGACGTGGTCCCGGAGGTTGCGGATGTGCCGACGCTTGTCGACGCCCTCGCTGACCACGTCGCCGCCCTCCGCGCCGCCGGCAACCTGCCTGCTCCGCGCAAGAAGCGCCGCTCGCGCAAGAAGTCGGCGTCGACCACTGCTGGGAAGGCAGATTAGGGGCGACTAGAGTCGAGAAAGTACTTTTGATTTTCTCGTAGCTCAAAGGAGAGTTTTTACTCATGAGCATTGCTCGCCGCCCCCGCCGCCTGCGTCAGAACCCGGCTTTTAGGGACTTGGTTGCGGAAACGTCGCTGCGCCCCTCCGACCTCATCCTCCCGATGTTCGTCGTCGATGGTCTGGATGAAGCCCGCGAGATCCCCTCCATGCCGGGAGTGGCGCAGCACAGCTTGGATTCCCTCAAGCGCGCCGCCCACGAGGCACTTGACGCCGGCGTGACCTGCGTTGACCTTTTCGGTGTGCCGCGTGAGGAAGACAAGGATGCAACCGGCTCCGTGGCTTGGGACCCGCAGGGCATCCTCAACGTTGCGATTGCCGAGCTGCGCAAAGAGTTCGGCGATGACCTCATCGTGATGGCGGATACCTGCCTCGATGAGTTCACCTCGCACGGTCACTGCGGTGTGATCGATGACAAGGGCCGCGTGCTCAACGATGAAACCGTGGAGCTCTACCAGGACATGGCCCGCTCTCAGGCCCGCGCTGGTGCGCACATGGTCAGCCCCTCCGGCATGATGGACGGCCAGATTGCCGCCATCCGCGAGGCCCTCGACGAGGCCGGCCACGAGGACGTGGCCATCATGGCCTATTCCGCCAAGTACGCCTCCGCCTTCTTCGGTCCCTTCCGCGATGCGGTGGGCTCCTCCCTGGAGGGCGACCGCCGCACCTACCAGCAGGATCCGCGCAACTTCCGCGAGTCCATGCTGGAGGTGGACCTGGACATCGAGGAAGGCGCGGACATCGTCATGGTTAAGCCTGGCCTGCCGTACCTCGATGTGCTGGCCGGTGCCGTGGAGCGCTCCTCCGTGCCGGTAGCCGTGTACCAGGTGTCCGGCGAGTATGCGATGATTCAGGCAGCCGCCCAGAACGGGTGGATCGATGGTGAGGCCGTTATGCTGGAGTCCTTGACTGCGTTCAAGCGCGCGGGCGCGGACCAGATCCTGACGTACTTCGCCACGGACGCCGCCCGCTTGCTCAAGTAAAAGGAGAATCGTGACGTTCAGCCCGAACACGGCTTCGTCGGCGCAGAAGCCGGCGAAGCAGGACAAGGAGCCGGATAAGGAGAAGGCCACTCGCACCGAAGCCGTTTCCCTCATGCTCAAGGTGTGGGCCGTTGCCTTGGTGCTTGAGGTGGTGCACCTAGTCCTGAGCATCGTGCTGACCCTTCTGAACCGGGACGAGCTCTTTGCCCAGGCCCGCACCACCGCGGAGTCCGCAGCGGAAAAGTCTGGGCAGGACGCCAGCGATGCCCTCGTGCAACTCGTGGGCTATGGCTCGGTGGCGTTCAGCTCGCTGATATCGCTCGCCATCGTCGTCCTGCTGGGCATCATGCTGGGCTTGATCCACAAGAACTCCTCGGCGGCCGGCACCGGCCGGCGCCTGTGGTTCGCCTTCTCCCTCTACTTCGCCTTCCGCGTGCTCATCGTCTTCATGAGCAGCCCCGCTGGGGCGAGCGTTCCGGACTGGCTGTTCGTCCTCGATGGCGGCGTGCAGATCCTCGTCGGCGTGGCCGCCGTCATGGGCTTGATCTTCTCCTCCAAGGAAGAAGTTCTTGAGTACACCGGCGAGATGGAACAGATGCGCCAGATGCGCAAGGAGATGGAAGAGCAGCGCCGTCAGGAAAACCTGGAGGAGCGCGAGAAGAAAAACAAGGACAAGGAGAAAGAAAGAGACAAGGACGGCAAGCGATGAATGACCGCCCCGGCCCCGCGGACTATAATCGCCGTCCGCGCCGCCCTAAGAAGCAGGGCGAGCAGGATCTTTCCACCTGGCCTTCCCAGCTGCGCATCTCCTATTGGGTCTTTGTGGTTGCCGCCGTTGTGATGTTGACCGCCGGAATGGTGGGACTCTTTGGCTCCTATGGCTCGGTGACCAACCCCGAACTCAGCCCAGAGCAGGTGGGCTATATCCGTTTCAATACGCGCTTTGCTGCCATTTCTCATGTGGTGAGCGCTGTCATCATTGCGGCGTGCTCCGCGCAGTTAGCAAACGGTTCGGTGTGGGCGCGCCGCATCATTACCGCGGTTTCCGCCTATGCCATGTTCGTCAGCATAGCGGCGCTGATTGCCGGCGTGGGCGGGCTGCTCTTGTTGCTCATTCCGATGGCGCTCATGGTGGGAATCTTCTTCCTCTTTCATCCAGACTCGACGGCGTTCATTAAGGCCCGTCGGGCGCAGAATTCCTGATTGGCGCCCACTCCAACTTTTGATTCATAATGGACGGTATGTCTCGTCTGTCTGCCGCGCCGCTTATTGAGGCCGCTTCCGGCCGCACCCCGTCCCGTCCGCCCGTCTGGTTCATGCGCCAGGCGGGGCGTTCTTTGCCGGAGTACCGCAAGGTCCGTGAGGGAATCAGCATGCTGGATTCCTGCTTCATGCCGGAGCTGCTGGCGGAGATTACCCTGCAGCCGGTGCGCCGCCACGACGTTGATGGCGCCATCCTGTTCAGCGATATCGTCGTCCCGCTCAAGGCCGCGGGCGTCGGCGTGGAAATCGTCCCTGGGCGCGGCCCAGTCATGGATGCGCCCGTGCGCAGCAAGGAGGATGTGGCGAACCTGCCTATCCTCGACGTCGACGTGCCCGAGGTGCGTCAGGGCATCGAGATCATTCTGAACGAGCTCACCGACAAGCAGGCACTCATCGGTTTTGTCGGTGCGCCTTTCACTTTGGCCAGCTACCTCATTGAGGGTGGCCCCTCGAAGAATCATGAGCGCACCAAGGCCCTGATGCATTCCGAGCCAGATACCTGGCACCAGCTCATGGAGCGCCTGACCCCGACGATCATCTCTTTCCTCCAGCTTCAGCTGGAAGCGGGCATCGATGCGATGCAGCTCTTTGATTCCTGGGCGGGCTACCTCAATGAGCGCGACTACCGCGAGTTTGTTCTGCCCTATTCAACGCAGATCCTTAAGGCCGCGGAGGGCCGCGTGCCGCGCATTCACTTCGGCGTGGGAACCGGCGAGTTGCTCGGCGCGATGTCGGAGGCCGGTTCGGAGGTCATGGGCGTGGATTACCGCGTGAGCATGGATGCCGCCGCGGCACGCGTCGATGCAGACATTCTGCAGGGCAACCTTGATCCAGCTTTGCTCTTTGCCGGCGAGGACGCGGTGCGACAGGGCGTGCGCACCATCAAGGCAGAGGTCGCCCGTGCAAGGGAGCGCGGCGACGTGAAGGGACACATCTGGAACCTCGGCCACGGGGTTCTGCCGACTACCGACGCCGACGCCATCACCCGCGCCGTCGCCATCATCCACGAGGAGGGCTAAATGAAAATCGCGATCATTGGTGCTGGACTGGCGGGACTCACCGCCGCGTGGGAACTCAAGCACAACACCGAGGGCTCCCACGAGGTCTACGTTTTCGAGGCGGCCGATCGCATCGGCGGCAAGCTGCACACCGTGGCTTTCAACGGCGGCCCCACGGACATGGGCGCGGAGGCCTTCATCCGCCGCCGCCAGGATGCCGTGGATTTCTTCACGGAGCTGGGCTTGGAGGATTCCTTCGTGGAACCCAACAGTCAGCTGCGCCCGCGCGTGTATACAGGCGGCGAGCTGCACTTCCTGCCGCAGGGTGGGGTCATGGGCATTCCTTCCGCGCCGCAGGACTTCTTCTCCGCTGCCACCAATGAGCGCATCACCAACGAGCAGCCCTTCGAATGGGAAGTCGGCGGGGACGTCTCCGTGGGCAAGCTCGTGCGCCAGCAATACGGCGATGACGTGGTGGATCACGTGGTCTCCGCGCTGCTCGGCGGTGTGTACTCCTGTACGGCCGATGATCTGGGCCTGCGCGCCACGGTTCCGCACCTAGCGGCCACGCTGGACTCGCTGGCGAAAGAGGGACCGGTAACCCTGTCGGCGGCAATCAAACAGATCGAGTCCGGCCGCAGCCCGGCCGAAGGCTCCGTCTTCGGCACCTTCAAGGGCGGCTACGCCGAGCTTTATGAGGCCCTGGCTGAGAAGTCCGGCGCGCAGATCCACCTGGACACCTTCGTCTCGGGTGTTACACGCAAGGGTGATGCCTTTGAGGTCAAGGGCGCGCCGGGGGATATCGGTCCCTTCGACCGCGTGCTCTTTGCCACCCCGGCTCCGACGACCGCGCGCCTGCTCAAGTCCGTGGCTCCGGAGGCCGCCCAGGAGTTGTCTTCTGTCCAGCTGGCCTCCTCTGTAGTCGTCGGCTTCAACTTCGCCTCCGCCACGGACCCGGAGGGCAACTCCCTTCCGGAGGCCACCGGCATTCTCGTCGCCTCTGACGAGCCCGGCGTGCGCGCCAAGGCTTTCACGCTCTCATCCAATAAGTGGCCGCACCTGAACGAGCGCGAAGGCTTCCTCGTGCGCGCCTCCTTCGGCCGCTTCGGCGATGACGCCCTCGTGCGCGCGGAGGAGGATGACCTGGTGGACTATGCCCTTGATGACCTGCAGAAGATCACCGGCTTCGACGGCCGCGCCGCCGGCGTGGAGGAGATCTACACGCAGCGCTGGTTCGGCGGCATCCCCCGCTATGACGAAAAGCACCTGGCTACCGTTGCCGCCGTGCGTGCCGCGCTTGCCGACGTCCCCGGTATCGCCACCGCCGGCGCCTGGGCCGATGGAGTCGGCGTGCCGGCCGTCATCGCCGGCGCCCGCGCTGCCGCGCAGGTACTCGTCAGCTAGCTCGCTGTCGGCGCCTGCCTTTTGGCACCTCACAAAGGGCGCCCCGCAAAAGGCGTCTGATAAAAGGTATCTTTGGGTCTAAAAACGCCATTTGTCAAGGGCATAAAAGGCGTTTTTAGCCGTGAAAACGCCTTATGACTGATGCCTTTTGCCAGATGCCTTTTAGGCAGAGGCGATACGGGAAGTTGACGCTAGCTAGTAGTGGTATCTGCACCCAGCAATCTCGATGGTCGCGCCCTTAATGCGATAGATCAGTCGGTGCTCTTCGGTAATTCGTCGAGACCAGAACCCGGCTAACTCGAACTTGAGTGGTTCGGGTTTTCCTATCCCGTCATTGCCATTTCGTGCAATGTCCTTAATGAGGCTATTGACTCTCTTGAGGATCTTCTTGTCGTGAGCTTGCCACCAGAGGTAGTCCTCCCATGCTTCCTCTGTCCACGAAAGAATCATGAAGCTTAGTCTTCCTCAATGAGATCGTGCTTCGTTGCTTCCCCGGCGTTGAGGCTCTCGATGGAGTCAAGCAGGCGCTGGGCATTGCGAGGGGAACGCAGAAGGTAAGCGGTTTCGCGAAGAGAGTTGTAGTCATCTAAGGAAACGATGACTGCAGACTCATGACCACTGCGAGTGATGATGACTTCCTCACGGTCATCAACGACCGACTGTAGGACCTCGGCGTATCTTGCTCGCGATTCCGAGTAGGACATGGTTTTCATAAGCTATCTCCCTTCTTGTACAAGAAACTGTACAACGCAAAGAGGGTGAGCGCTAGAGGGGTTTCAGTTTATGGGGCCACGTGAACGGTGCGCGTCAGGTTGAGCTGTTCGCACACGTGCTCATCGTGGCTGACCAGGATGAATGCCCCGCGGTAGCTCGTGAGCACCTCAACCAGCCAATCGGTGGTAGGGATATCGAGGTTGTTCGTCGGTTCGTCGAGAAGCAGAAAGCGCGGTGCCGGGTCGCTGAGCAGGACGCGGGCGATTTCGACGCGGAAGCGCTCGCCACCAGAAAGCTGGCCCACGGGCTGGTGGATCTTGTCGTTGATAAAGAGCATCTGGGCTAGCTGGTCGCGCAGGAATTGCGGGTCTGCGCTGGGGTTGGCCTCCCGCACGATGTCGAGCACCGATTTCTCTGCGGGCAAGACGATGCGCTGGCGGATGTATCCGCAGGGCAGCGCGTACTCGACGTCGCCGCGGGCGATGCGGTTGAGGAAGGTGGTCTTGCCGCTGCCGTTGGGCCCGGCGAGGCGAACACGCTCAGGGCCAGTAATGCTGAGCAGATCGCTGACCAGCACGCGGGTGCCCACGGGCAGCTCAGTGCCGGGGAGGTCGATGTGGACATGGGTGTCGTCGCGAAGCGCGCGCTGTGCCTTGTCATGAGCCGACAGGGCGGCAGCCACTGCATCGTTGGCCTGTTGAGAACGCCCAGCGGCCGAGCGCTCAGAACGGTTCTTGTCCAAGCCCATGGCCATGCCGGGTTTGCGCTTCGAGGCGGCGAAGTTCTTGCCGCGGCGGGCATCGCGCGCAATGCGGGTCTGCATGGCGGCGCGCTCGCGGATTTGTTTGCGGTGTTCGGCCTTGGTCTCTCGGACCTTGGCCTGCGCGGAATCCTGCTCGGCATCAATCGCTGCGCGGTAGGAGGAGTAGTTTCCCTCGAACTCGCGAAGTGTTCCGTGGTAGAGCTCCGCAATGCTATCCGCGTGCGCGAGGAGCTCGCGGTCGTGTGAGACGACGAGAACCGGCATCGGTGCGGTGCGAATGAGCTCGAGCAGGCGCTGGCGTGATGAGGAGTCCAGGTTGTTGGTGGGCTCGTCGAGGATGAGGAAATCCGGCTTGCGGAAGAATGCGGCGGTCAGTGCCACGGTCACCGCTTCACCACCCGACAGTGTTCCGATAGTGCGCTCTAAGGGGAAGGGGATACCCGCAGCGTCGAGAGCTGCTTCAATACGTTCTGCTAAGTCCCACTGCTCACCAACAGTGGCGGCGAGCTCTTCCGAGTATTCGCCAGCCTCAATGCGGGCAATGGCGTTGAGGACTTCGGTCGCGCCAAAGACATCGGCGATGGTGCTAGACGTATGGAGGCCTAAATCCTGGTCGACATAGAGGACTGAGCCCGCGGATACCGTTCCCGAAGTCGGGGCAATGAGGCCTGCAAGTACCTTGGCTAGCGTTGATTTTCCGGAACCATTCGCACCGACCAAGCCCGTGAAGTGCGAGGAAAACGTGCCGGTGAGCTCCGTGAAACAGGGGGTGCCGTCGGGCCAGGTGACGGTGAGATGAGAAAAAGAAATAGGCATGAAGAAATCCACCTTCGAGTAAGTCGCGTAAAAAGTGTGACGTCGAATTAGGAAAAAATCTTCATGCCCGAAAGACTAGCCCGGCTAATACCCCAGCGCAAGGGCCGCCACACCAAGACCGAGGGCGCCGCGGGCAATGTAGTGCAGCACCTCGGGGGAGAAGGAGACACCGAAGCCGCCGCTGTCCAGCATGGACATGCTGTCTACCTGTGCCGGGCGGGAACGCTTAAACGACGCCCAGCTAAGACCGGCGATGATGAGCACCACTGCGATGGCGGAGAGCTTCCACACCAAGAGGAGGACACCAGCACCAAGGAGCGCCGTGCCCACTGAAGCGATAAGGGGAAGGCCCCAGTCGGGCCATGCATCGTCGCTGACGCGGCCGAAGGAGGCAGCGCGCCCAACCGCCGCGCCGACGATGCTCCACGCGGACATGAATCCGACGATAGCCAGCGCCCCGAGCTGTGGGGCGAACCCCAACGTCAAGCCGAGGGCTGCGAGCGCACCGACGCCGATGTACCACCGTCGTCCCAGACGACGGAAGAAGAGACCCGTCAACGTGGAGGGCGCATGGGCGCGACGAGGAATCCAGGCGGATTGGCTCGCAATGGCATCGGAGGTGACCTCCGAATCAAGCAGGCCAAGGCCAGATCCACCGACCAGGCGCGTGCGTCCAGCGCTGAGAAGCGAAGCCAGCGTGAACGAGCGCCACCCCACGACAAAACGCAGGGCTGGCGCCACAAGCGCGAACCACGGGGATAGCCCGGTGGACACGCAGATGCCGAGCCCCAATACCCCGAAGCCGATCAGCTGCGCCAATGTGATCCAGTCGGTACCGCGGAGTTTGCCGCGCGGGCGATCAACGTACACCCAACGTTCCCGGGAGAGCGCCCGTAGGGGATAAAGAGTCTCGGCGAACACGATGAGAGCGAGCAGTCCCACGATGCCGGCAATAGGAGCGACACCAGTCAGCGTGATGCGCGCCGGGATGATAGGCACGACGGCGCTGACTTCTTGCCAGCCTGTGTAGCCGAAGCCGATGACGATGCCGGCGAGGATGAGATACCAAATGCCATCACCTAGCCGGGATAGCGTGCGCATCACAGCTGCACCACCTCGTCGCAGGCCTGGGTGATCGTGTCGGAATGCGAGGCCACGACGATGCAGCGATTCTCCTCGTCGGCTAGGTAGCGCAATTCGTTTGCGAGGAACTCGGTCCAGGTGGCGTCGAGGTGGCGCTCGGGCTCGTCGATAAGCACTGCGCGCGCCGGCTGGTACAGCTGTGCTGCCAGAAAGACGCGCTGGCGCTGGCCCGAGGACAGGCGCGAGGCAGGGTGTGGAAGGAGAGGCTCAAGCGCCCAGAGCTCGCAGAGCTTGGCGACGTCCACCCCTGTCGCCTTTCCTATCAAATCCAGGTGCTCGCCCACGGTGAGGTCGGGGAGGAAAACCGGCTCGGCCACCGTGATCACAGCGCTTGGCTGCTCCTTCGTGCCGACGGGATGGCCGTCGTACTCCACTGAGCCTTCGAGAGGCGCAAGCTCACCGCCGAGCGTGGCTAGCAACGTGGATTTACCTGAACCGTTGGGCCCAGCGAGGCCATAGATGCGGCCTGGGGCGAAGTCCTTCTCAAGGTGTCCAAGGGGCGTGGAATGTCCATAATCGGCGTCGATGGAAAGCATTGCTGGGCGGCGAGCTCCTTACATTGGGCGGCTAGACAATAGTTAAAACTTATTTATGAAGTTTAGCAAAATGCACGCCCCGAACGTTCTTTTCGAGGTGGGAAACACCCTTGGGGTTGGTGTCATGAGCTGCTAAAATGAGAGAAAATGTAGTTGAAAACTCGGGAGGATAGCAATGTCGGAGCCTGTTCAAATTGAAAGCAGCAGTAGTAGCGGCCGTGATCCGTTAGCGTTGAGTGATGCTGCGTTGCGTCTAGCAGGCCACGATGTGACTGATGAGTACGTGCGCCAGCTGGGCCGCGAGGTGGCTGCAGGGACATTATCTGCCGACGAAGCTATCGCTCGTGTTCGGCGAGCTTCGCTGAAATAGAGCGCGGGGGAGAAACATGAGCGGGGGCTGGGAGAGCTATTTCATTCCAGGGACCAAGGTTCTGAAGAATCGCTTGGGGTTAGATGACGCAGAAGAACTACGGATCTTGGAAGAAAAGCTTGTATTTCTTCGGATAACCGAGTTGGAGTCGGCACCTGTGGAAGGTGCTTTTGACTACGCGCACTTCAAGGCTATACATCGACATCTTTTTCAGGATGTGTATGACTGGGCGGGTGAAGAGCGGACTGCCCCTACAGACCAGTTCATGATTAAGGCTGGGCATGCCTACTATCCGGCGGGGCCGGAAATGACGAAGGCAGCAGAGAAGCTGTTTGCGGGGCTGGCGAAGGATGATTTTCTGCGTGGCCTAGAGATTGATGAGTTTGTGACCAAGCTGGCGGAGCTGTGGGGCGAGCTCAATGTGGTGCATAGTTTTAGGGAAGGCAATACCCGTACGCAGACGGTGTTCTTTGATGCGCTGGTTACGGCGGCAGGATACCAACTTAATGTGGAGCGGCTAGCGAGTGATAGCCGCGTACGCGCGGAGTTTATTGCCGCGCGCTTTCACAGCCAGGACACGGGGGATAACGCGCAGCTGGAGGAGGTGCTGCGCGGGCTCGTCGGAAAGCGCAGTGCCTAGCTCTCGAGGCTAGCCCTTGTTGCGGAAGACGAAGATGGAGGAGAAGTCCTGGTCGCCGTGGCCCATGGCCTGCTGTTCCTCAAAGCGCTCGATGGCGGCGGCCACTGCAGGCAGCGGCTTGTTGGCGGTCATCTCCATGAGCTTGGCGTCCTTGCACAGGGCATCCACGGTGAAGTCACCCGGAGTGGTGTTGCGCTCGCCGGTGATGAACGGGCCCTTCATGTTCTTCATGAAGGCCAGGCCGGTGATGTCGAGCATCTCGAGGATGACCTCGGAATCGAGGCCCTCGGACTCGCCGAGGTGGAGTGCTTCCAGCACGCCCTCCGCGGTAACGGCAAGTGCTAGGTTGGCCAGGAGCTTGCCAATCGCCGCGGTGGCGGCGGACTCCACGCCGATGAGCTTGTTCTCATCGGCCCACGGCTCGGCGATGGTCATGGCGAGCTCGCGGCGGTCGTCGTCAGGCGTGCCCACGTAAATGCCGAGCTTGCCCTCGCGCGCTGGGCCCAGCGAGCCGACGACGGGCGCGTGGACATAAGAGTCAACCGCGGCGGCGAATTCGCGGGCGGCGTCGGGGGAGACGGTCGTGGTATCGATCCAGGTCACGCCGTCCGGGATGAGGTTGGCGTCAATGACTTGCTCACGGATGTCATCGGGGCCAAAGAGCGAGGTAATGATGACCTCTGCGCCTTCTACGGCGGCGGTGGGGGAATCGGCGAGGGTAGCGCCGGACTCGACCAGCGGCTGCGCGCGCTCGGCGGTGCGGTTCCAAACGGTGAGCTCATGGTTCTTGAGGAGGTGTCGGGCGAGCTCGGTGCCCATGCGGCCAGTACCTAGGAATGCAATCTTCATGCCGCCCAGTGTGCCATTATTGTGGGCAGGCTCGCCGCGATTCATGCGAGCCCCGGACGAGGGAGCCGTACCCGGTGACGCGACAAGACGGCCAGAAAGGGCTGGCCATGTCGTGGTTCGTGTTGATTTTCTCTGGTGCTTTCGAGGCCGTGTGGGCGGCGGCTCTGGATAAGTCGGAGGGCTTTAGCCGCCTATGGCCTTCGGTAGTATTTCTTGTTGCCTGTGCCATTTCGATGGGCGGGTTGGGCTGGGCCATGAAGTCCATCCCCGTGGGCACCGCCTACGCGGTGTGGGCCGGCGTGGGCGCGGTGGTCACCGTCATCTATTCCTTCGCCGCCGGACATGAGGCGGCAACCGTGTGGAAGGTGCTGTTCCTGGCCATGATCATTGGTGGGATCGTGGGCCTGAAGGTGGTGCATTAGGAGGCGTCGTCGTTTGAAACGACGAAGGAGAATCGATAGTTCGGTGAGTGGATGCCTATGTACTTGCGTAGTAGGCTTCTGGATATCAAGCCGCAAGGCAAATAGGCTCTGGCCCCAGCATCGCTGGGGCTATCTTTTTGTTCCGGTTCGGCTGAACGCTTTGCTATTCGTAGCGCAGCGCCTCAATCGGGTCCAGCTTCGCGGCCTTTCCGGCAGGGTAGTAGCCGAAGAAGAGGCCAATAGCCAGTGAGAAGAGCAGCGAGAGGATGACCGCCCACAGCGGCGGCGCTACGAGTGAGCCGATGGCGGCCGCGCCCGCCATGCCGGCTGCGGTGCCGATGGCGATGCCGATGAGACCACCGATGAGGCAGACCACGATGGCCTCCGTGATGAACTGGATGCGGATATCACGGCGGCGTGCGCCAAGCGCTTTGCGGATGCCAATCTCACGGGTGCGCTCCGTGACGGTGATGAGCATAATGTTCATCACGCCGATGCCACCGACGAGCAGCGAGATGCCGCCGATGGCCGCGAGCACCAGGCTCATCGTGGTGAAGATCTGGTTCAAGGACGCGAGGTCATCGCTGAAGTCAGACACCTTGACCATGTAGTCGGGGTTGTCTTTGTAGTAGCTATCGAAGACGCGCTGCAGGTTGCTAGCCACCGCGGCCTTGTCCAAGTCCGGGTTGCCGCGAACGGTGACTTCGCTGAACGCGGTGCCAGCACCTGGGGAATCGGAAAGCTCGGCCTCCAGCGGGTAAGGAACGAAGGCGGTTTGGCTGGGGCCACCGCCCACCAGGGGGCCGGTTTGCGGTTCCTCAAAAACACCGATGACGGCGAGCTCGATCGGGGAGGCCTCCTGGCTTTCAAAGCTCACGTATTGGCCAATGGCGTCTTCAGGAGCGCCGAAAAGCTTGGTGGCGGTTTCCTTATCCAGCATGGTCACTGCCCGGCTGGAATCGATATCATCCTCGCTGAGGAAGCGTCCGGCCACGATGGAATAGGAGGAGCCGGAGACATAGTCCGGGTTGGTCGGGCGGACCAGGAGGTTGGCAGTCTCCTCCCCGGATTCGCCCTCGACCACGAGGGCGCCGGAATAAGAGCTGTACTCGCCGATATTGATGCCGGCGATCTGATCTCCCAAGACCTCCTTGGCGCGGTCCAACATGTCCGGGGTGAGCATGGAGGACTCGTCTTCGACGAAGCCGCCGCCCATGAAGGGATCATCGGCTTCTTCCTCTTCGCCCTCCTCAGGGCGCTCCTTGACCTGAACGGTGAAGTTATTAGCACCCACCTTATCCAAATCCTTTTGCACGGAAGACTGCAAGGAGTGGCCGAGCGTGACGATGGCGATGACCGCGGCGATGCCGATGATGACGCCCAACAGAGTCAACGCCGAGCGCATCTTGTTGGTGCGCAGGCTGGTCAGCGCCATCTTGGTGGATTCAGCAAAATTCATGACAACACCCCGTCCTTCATCGTGACGGTGCGGCTGCATTCATCAGCCAATTCCGGGTTGTGGGTAATGAACAAAATGGTCTTTCCATGCGTGCGGTGCAGTTCGTGGAAGAGGTCCATGACCATGCGGCCGGTCTGCGAATCCAGCGCGCCGGTGGGCTCGTCCGCTAGGAGAATCTCCGGCTGGTTGGCCAAGGCGCGGGCCACCGCCACGCGCTGCTTCTGACCACCGGAGAGCTCATTGGGCAGGTGGTTCATGCGGTCGGACATACCGACCATCTCCAAAAGCTCTTGCGCGCGCTGGGTGCGCTCGTGAGCCGAAACGCCCGCATAGACCATGGGCATCTCCACGTTCTTCAGCGCGGACATGCGGCCGATCAGGTTGAAATTCTGGAAGATGAAACCGATTTTTTGGCCGCGGAAGGAGGCCAGTTTGTCGTCGCCAAGCGCCAGCGCATCCACCCCAGCCAGCTGGTACTCGCCGGAGGTGGGGCGGTCGAGCAAGCCGATGATGTTCATGAGCGTGGACTTGCCGGAGCCGGACTGGCCCACGACGGCCACGAACTCGCCCTCCTCCACGCTGAAGTCGAGGCCGGGGATGACAGTCAGCTCGCTGTCGAGGCCCTCGTTGAAGCGTTTGACGATTCCCCGCATCTCAATGAGGCGGCTCATGCGTTCTCTTCCGCAGCATCGGATCCATCGACGGAGGCGGACATGCCGACCATGTCCTTGTGCGTATCCGCCTGGCTGATGACGGTCTCGCCTTCCTTGAGGCCGGAGGCGATGGCGGCGGAGAAATCAGATTCGCTGGCGATCTTCACCTCGCGCGCCTGGATCGTTCCGTTGTCGACGACGAGGACGTTCTTCTTGCCGCCTTCTTCATAGATGGCGGAGAGCGGCACGGTGATGGCGTTCTTGTCCTTCTCCGTAATGATCTTCACCTTCGTGGTGGAACCAAGGCGCAGGCCCTCGCGGTTGCCATCGACGCGGATGTGCACGGGGAACTCAGGCTTGGTGGAACCAGATGGTTTGCCGGAGCCGCCACCTGCACCGGCTTCTACCTCAGGTTGTTCGGCCGTGGGGGAGATGAAGGTGACTTTGCCCTTGTACTCCTTGCCGGGGCTCGATGGCGAGGTGAAGGAGACTTCATCGCCGACCTTGATGCGGGCGATATCGCCCTCCTTGACCGTGGATTTCACCAGCAGGGAGGAATCATCCGCCACGGTGAGGATGGGGCCCTCGGCTGGGGCGCCGGCCTGGCCGTTGACGGCGGTGACAACGCCTGCCAGAGGGGAGCGCAGGTCGGCCTGGGAGAGCGTGTACTCCAGAGGCCCATTCTCCTTGGCGTTGCTGGCGCTTGCCGACGCCGCCGTCTCCACCGCATGGTTTACTGCTTGGGACTGGGAGGCGATTTGGTGTTCGATGGCCAGGTTGCTGGCCTGCAGTGCACGCTCGGCATCGGAGACGGCCTGGTAGGAAGCGGCGGTGGCGCGCTGCTGTTCGCCGAGCTCGCGGTCGATGCCGCGGAGGAGGCGGCCATAGGATTCCTCGGATTCCTTCAATTGGCGCTCGGAGTCTTGCACGGCTTCATCGGAATCGAGGTAGCTCAAGAAAGCGCTGGCGGTGTTGATGCCGGAAGGGTCCTCGGTGGCGGTGCCGATGGAGGCCAGCGCGGACTGGAAGGACTTGGACTCGGCATCGCGCACCCCGGAGCGCGCCTGCTCGACGGCCGCGCGGGCTTCGGCAACCTCGGGGCGGTCGCCCTTGGTGGCGAGGGCATCATCGAGCTTGCGCTGCGCCTCGGCGTACTCGGTCTGCGCCGAATTCACGGCGGACTGGGCGCTATTGACCTCGGGGTTGAGGCCTTGGTCGAGGGAATCTTGAAGCTGGCGCAGCTGAAGCTGGGCGTCCTCGATCTGGTGGACGGCCTCGAGCTTGCCTGCCTCTTGAGAGGTGCGCTGGGCTTCGAGCTCGCGCTCGGTTTCCGTGGTGTCCATGCGGCCGAGGAGCTGCTGGGCCTCGACGCGGTCACCCACCTTCGCGTCCAGGGACTGGATGGGGCCGGTCAGCGAGGTTGTCAGCGAGAGCTCGCGCTCGGCGGAGACGGTGCCGGTGGCGGAGACGGAACTGATGAGGTCTTCCTTGGTGGTTGTCGTGACATCGGTTGCGGTGAGCTGAATGTCGGAGGAGCCGCTGGTCAGTGCGTACATTCCACCACCGCCTGCGAGGAGAACCGCAGCGATAGCGCCGGCGGTGATGCCGAGAGCTTTCTTGTTCATGAGTCCCTTACTGTCAGGTAAACGCCGTCATTGAAAATCGGGTTCAGCTTAACTCTCGGCTATGCTTCCTGTCATGTACAGCGGGGGAATATAGGAGGTAGATCAGGGTCTACCCTTAGTTGGTGTGGGGCCATGAGGACTGGTGACGTTTCGATCAACTAAGGGGCCGAAAATGGGCGGTTTTCTGCCACTATTTGATCGAAACGTACTTGGCATCGGCCTTTTAGAAGGGCACATCGATGCGTATATCCTCCGCGCGCGGCAGCGGGGGAAGCGTCGGTATGTGGTCGAGGCCGGCTTGGACTTCTGGCGGGATGGGGATGGACGTGGGCACCCGCGGGGGCTCGGGCAGTTCCAGCTTGGGCCTGGGCCGCTGCGGTGGGGCCGGACGGGGTGCTGGTGCAGGTGCGGGCGCTGGCGCGCGGACGGTGACGGTTTCTACCTGTGGTGCTGGGGTCTCGATGGTCGTGGGTGCGGGCGCGGGCGCCTCGGTTTCAGATTCCGGTTCGGCCGGGGCGGGCGAGATAGAGGTGGTGTCGCCAAAGCGGTTGACCGGCTGGGGCAGGGCATTCGGCTCCCAGGACGTCGGTTGGGCCGAGGTGGTAGGGCTGGGTTCGGTGCGCGGAGCGGGTTCCGCCTGGGTGGCAGCGCAGGCAGACAGCGGAAGGCAAGCAAGAACGACAAGAAAACGGCGCGATGCCATGGGAATCCCCCTTAAGCTAGTGCCTCTCCACAGCGCACCCCAGCGCTTAAATAAGGAAAGGCAGAATCAACAGTGTGCTGCCAGCATAGCGCCACAGTAGCGGGCTCGCAGCGCGAGCGATTGCTGCCGCTTAGGAGGCAGTGGTGGGAAGACGGAAGGACACGAGGGGACTCCAACTTTTGTATAGGGCTAAAACCGATACAATGTGGGCTATGCCTAACTCCAGCCAGCGAAATCAGCAGAATACGTCCCAGTCCGCCGAGTGGTTCGAGCGCGCCACGAAGGTCACCCCGGGTGGCGTGAATTCCCCGGTCCGCGCCTTCGGATCCGTGGGCGGCCAAGCCCGCGTCATCGCCCGTGGCGAGGGCTCGCGCCTCTGGGACATCGACGGCAACGAGTACGTCGACCTGGTCAGCTCTTATGGCCCGATGATCCACGGCAACGCCCACCCGGCCATCGTGGAGGCAGTCCAGAAGGCGGCTGCCGATGGCCTCTCCTTCGGCGCGCCCACCGAGGGCGAGACGTTGCTGGCGGAGCACATCGTCAAGCGCACCGCGGTGGAGCAGGTGCGCCTGGTCAATTCCGGTACCGAGGCCACCATGTCCGCCGTGCGGCTGGCCCGCGGTTTCACCGGCCGCGCCAAGGTCCTGAAGTTTGAGGGCTGCTACCACGGCCACGTGGATGCGCTGTTGGCGTCGGCTGGCTCCGGCGTGGCCACCTTCGCGCTGCCGGATTCCCCGGGCGTCACGGGTGCCTCGGCCGCGGACACCATCGTCGTCCCGTACAACGATCTCGACGCCGTCCGCGAGGCCTTCGCCGCGCACCCGGGAGAGATCGCCTGCATCATCGCCGAAGCCGCGGCGGGCAACATGGGCACCGTGGCCCCGGAGGAGGGCTTCAACGCGGCACTCAAGGAGATCGCGCATGCCGACGGCGCCCTGCTCATCCTCGACGAGGTCATGACCGGTTTCCGCACCTCCTACAAGGGCTGGTTCGGCGTCGATGGGGTAGCGGGTGACCTGGTGACCTTCGGCAAGGTGGTCTCCGGTGGCCTGCCGGCAGCTGCCTTCGGCGGCCGCGCCGACGTCATGGCTTCCCTCGCCCCCGCCGGCCCTGTCTACCAGGCGGGCACGCTGTCCGGTAACCCGGTGGCGATGGCCTCCGGTCTGGCCTCTCTGGAGCTGGCCAACGAAGAGTTGTACCCGCGCCTGCAGGCCAACGCGGACTGCCTGACCAGCCTGATAACGGCGGCACTTGATGCCGCCGGAGTGGCACACCACATCCAGCGCGCGGAGACGATGTTCTCCATCCGCTTCGCCGAGGGCCAGGGCCGCAACTTCGCCGATATGCAGGCGGCCGATACCTGGCGCTTCGCACCCTTCTTCCACGCACTGCTGGAGGGCGGCGTGTACGTTCCGCCGTCAGCCTTCGAGACCTGGTTTGTGTCTGATGCGCTCACGGACAATGATTTTGAGGTAATCGAGGCAGCTCTCAAGCCTGCCGCCCAGGCCGCCGCCAGCGCGCAGCGCCCGCAGTAAACCAACCATTTGAGGGGATAGACACAGGTATATGTCCACCACCATCGTCCACTTCGTCCGCCACGGCGAGGTTTATAACCCGGATAAGATCCTTTACGGACGCATCCCGGGCTATCACTTGTCCTCCCGTGGGCATTCCATGGCCGCACGCACAGCGAAAGCCTTCGAAGGCCATGACGTGACCTACCTGGCGGCCTCGCCGCTGCAGCGCGCGCAGGAAACCGCGCTGCCGATTGCGCAGGTGACGGGCTTGGAGGTGGACGTCGACAAGGGCGTCATCGAGTCCGGCAACCGCTTCGAGGGCCTGCGCACCAAGGGCTGGAACTCGCAGCTGTGGAACCCGCAGCGCTGGCCGCTCATGGTCAACCCGCTTGAGCCCTCGTGGGGCGAGCCTTTCGAGGAGATCGCCGCGCGCATGATGGACGCCGCCGAGCGCGCCCGCGCCAAGGCCGAGGGACACGAGGCCATCGTGGTTTCCCATCAGCTACCCATCGTCATGGTGCAGCGCACCGTGTTGGGCAAGCGCCTGGCCCACGCGCCGTGGGACCGCACGTGCGCGCTGGCTTCGGTGACTTCGCTGGTCTACCGTGACCGCGAGATCATCGATATCTTCTACTCCGAACCGGCGCAGGACATCTAATGGGACGCAGAAGTATCCGCGCCGCCGTGGTCGGTGTCCTTGCTGTGCTGAGCCTGGCTGGCTGTACACAGAGCGAGGAGAATGCACAGAACGCCGTTGCTTCCGGTGGCACCTTCGAGTTCATTTCACCTGGCGGGCAGACCACCATCCGTTATGCGGAGGAAGACCGCAAGCCGCTCAAGGATTTCTCCGGCGAGGACCTGCGGGATGAGTCCACGACGATCAAGCTCTCGGATTTTCAGGACCAGATCGTCGTCCTCAACTCCTGGGGTCAATGGTGCGCGCCGTGCCGCTCCGAATCGGATGACCTCCAGGCCATCCACGCGGAGCTGCAAAAGCGCAAGGTCGGCACCGTGCTGGGCATTAACGTCAAGGACTTCAACCCGGAGATTTCCCGGGACTTCATGGCCGATAACGGCCTAGAGTACCCCTCCATCTACGATCCGCCCTTCAAGACGGCCGCGGCTCTTGGCGGCGTGCCTACCTCCGTGGTGCCCACCACCATCGTTCTGGATAAGCAGCACCGCCCCGCCGCGGTCTTCCTGACCGAGATTACGGAGAAGGATGTCCTCGAGGTCGTCGACGAACTGGAGAAAGAACAGTGATCCTTGCCGCTGACGGCGTGGGACAAAGCTTTGCCGATGCCGCCGTGTCGGGCCCACTCCTTCTCGGAGTGCTCGCCGCCGCTGTGGCCGGGTTAGTCTCCTTTGCCTCGCCATGTGTGGTTCCACTGGTTCCGGGTTATATCTCCTACCTCGCCTCCGTGGTGGGCGGTGAGGTCAGTTATGACGAGGAGCTGGGGGTGGGCGTCGGCAAGCACCGGCGTTGGGCCGTGGTCGGTGCCGCCGCACTCTTTGTGCTGGGCTTTACCGTTGTGTTTGTGCTGGCCACCGTGTCGGTTTTCGGCGCCATTTCGGCGCTCACACTCAACGCGGATACCCTCATGCGCGCCGGCGGCGTCATCACCATCCTCATGGGCATCGTGTTCATGGGCGTGGTGCCGGTGTTGCAAAAGGACACCCGCATGGCGCCGCGGCGCTGGACCACGTGGCTGGGCGCGCCCCTGCTTGGCGGGGTTTTCGCCCTGGGCTGGACCCCGTGCCTGGGCCCCACGCTGGCCGCCATCCTGTCCGTTTCTACAGGCACCGAAGGAACCACCGCGCTGCGCGGCACGATCCTGATCATCGGCTACTGCCTGGGGCTGGGCCTGCCCTTCCTGCTCGTGGCACTCGGCTCCGCCAAGGCCATGCGCACCGTGTCCTGGATGCGCAAGCACTCCCGCGCCATCCAGATCGTTGGCGGCATCGCCATGATCCTCGTCGGCCTGGCTCTGCTGACCGGGCTCTGGGGAGATTTCATCAACGCCATCCGCCAGTGGACCGTGTCCTATGGCGCGAGGCTGCTCTAAAGGAGAATTTTCGTGAGATATATCCGCAAGGCCTGGCACTGGTTGACCAGCATGCGCACCGCGCTGGCGCTGCTCTTCCTGCTGGCCATCGCCGCCATTCCGGGTTCGCTTCTGCCGCAGCGCTCGCTCAATGAATCCAACGTCAATGACTTCATTGAGACCAACGGCAAGGTTGCGGAAATCTACGACAAGCTGCAGCTTTTCGACGTCTTCTCCTCCGTCTGGTTCCAGGCCATCTACGTCCTGCTCATGATTTCTCTGGTGGGCTGCATCATCCCGCGCTCCTGGGATCACTACAAGGCCTACCGCACACCGCCGACGCGCGCGCCGAAGTATCTGGAAAAGATGCCGCTCAATGCCACCGGGCATTCGGAAAAGTCCCCGGAGGAGATCGCCGCGGCAACCAAGACCATGCTGAAGAAGTGGCGCGTAAGCGAGGTTTCCCCGGAGAAGGACCGCGCGGGTGCCCAGTCCTTCTCGGCGGAGCGCGGCTATGCCCGTGAGCTGTGCAACCTCATCTTCCACATCGCGCTCGTGGCCATCCTGCTCACCATGGCAGCCGGGCGCTTGGTGCATTATGAGGGCCAGGTCATCGTGGTGACGGAGAAGAACTCCCAGGGTCAGACCCAAGAGCAGCCGCAGTCCACGGAGTTCTGTAATACCTCAACCTCCGTCTATGACTCCTTCCGCGCAGGCCCGCTTTTCGACGGCACGGGTCTCCACCCCTTCTGTTTTAAGGCCCACGACTTCACCGCGGACTACCTGCCTAATGGCCAGGCGGAGATGTTCACCTCCGATGTGTCCTATGCCGCCGGCGATGATATCTTCACGGACCCGGAGACCTGGGAGGATTACAAGCTGCAGGTCAACCACCCGCTGCGCATTGATAACAACCGCGTCTACCTGCAGGGCCATGGTTTTGCGCCGACGATGACGGTGGAGTGGCCCAACGGCGAAAAGCGCACGCAGACCATCCAGTTCCAGCCCAATGACACCACGTTCTTCCTCTCCTCGGGCGTGATGCGTTTCGATCCGCCGTCGGGCATGTACCCGGACCTGTTTGAGCGCCGCCAGAACCAGATCGCTATCCAGGGCCTGTTTGCGCCGACCGCCGAGTGGTCCGGTGAGAACGGTAAGCTGCTGCAATCTTCCTACCCGGCGATGCTGGATCCGGCGGTGGCTATCGATATCTACCGCGGCGATGCCGGCCTGGACACGGGCAAGCCGCAGTCCTTCTTCTCCCTCGATTCCAGCCTGGTCCACTCGGGCCAGCTGCAAAAGATCGACCGCGTCAACCTGACCCAGGGTGAATCGGTCACGCTGGACGACGGCACCAAGGTCACCTTCGACGGTGCCTCCGAGTTTGCGAACTACCAGGTGTCCTATGACCCCTTCCAGGGTTGGGTGCTGGTATCTGCTCTCGTGATGTTGGTTTCGCTCGTCGGCTCCCTGGTGATCAAGCGACGCCGCGTCTGGGTGCGCATCCGCCCGGGTGCCAACGGCGGTACCGATATCGAGATGGGCGGGCTTGCCCGCACCGACCGCGCGGGCTGGTCTGAGGAGTTCCATAAGCTGCACCGCGAGCTTTTGGAATTGCCGGATCCCGATGACGTGGAGGAGGACGAACTCTACTCCGCCGACTAAAGGCGCGGACCGTATCCTTCAAAAGTTGGATACAGCTGGGAAAAGGGGGTAGCCTTATGGGCACCATAAATCTCTCCGTTCATGCAGCCTCGTGCGTGGCGCACGGGGTAGGCACGATTGTGAAGGCAAGGTTTCCCACTCATGCAGGTTGATCAGAATCTGTCCAACTTCTCAGACATCGCGGTGCAAACCGCGTTCGTCGTATATGCGCTCGCCTTGGTGCTGTCCCTGGTGTACTACGGCCGGATGCAGAGCATCATTGAGGCCATGCGCGCCCGTACCGCAGCTGCACCGCAGCAGCGTGAGCTCGCCACCGTGGGCGCTTCGGCAGATGGCGCCGTGCTTGGCGACGTTCCCCCAACGGCCAGCACCGCAGACGATGATTTGGCGAAGAAGCAGGAGAACGCCGACAAGCTCGGCGGCATGACGCAGATGCTGCTGTGGCTGGGCATCGCCCTGCACTTGGCGGCCATCGTGCTGCGTGGTTTGGCTACCGGCCGCTTCCCATTTGGCAACCTCTACGAGTACATGCTCATGGTGACCGCCGGCGCGATGGTGGTGGCGACCATCGCCATGCAGCGCAAGGAGTGGCGCACCCTGTGGCCGTGGCTGCTCACGCCAATCCTGGCGCTGATGTTCTACGGCTCCACCAAGCTCTATGCGGAATCCGCTCCGGTGGTTCCGGCACTCCAGTCACACTGGCTGCCCATCCACGTCACCGTGGTTTCGCTGGGCGCATCCATCGGCGTGGTCTCCGGTATCGCTTCTTTGCTCAGCGTGCTGCGTGAGTTCCAGCCGAAGCGAGGCGAGTCCGGTTTCTTCGGCGCGCTTGCCCGCCCGCTTCCTTCAGCTAAGAAGCTGGACCGCCTGGCCTACCGCTTGGGCGTAGTGGCGCTGCCGACCTTGGGCCTGGGCATCGTGCTGGGTGCTATTTGGGCCGAGTCCGCGTGGGGCCGCTACTGGGGTTGGGACCCGAAGGAGACCGTGTCCTTCGCCACCTGGATCCTCTACGCTGCCTACCTGCACGCTCGCGCCACGCCGGCCTTCCGTAAGGCCGCGCCGTACATCAACATCGCGGCGATGCTGCTCATGGTGTTCAACCTGTTCTTCATCAACATGGTTGTCTCCGGCCTGCACTCCTACGCGGGGCTGAACTAAATGGCGGATATCCATAAGCCGCGGCACAAGCCCGGCAAACCGGCGGGCGATAACCCTCAGCTCATCGCCCTTGGTGAGGGCTTTGCGCAGCGCCGTCGCGAGCTGGGCATCCTGCAACAGGACCTGGCTGGGAAGGCCGGGATTTCGCGCTCCACGCTGCATACTATTGAGCACGGTGGCTCTGGCGTGCGCTGGGAAAAGGTCGTTGCGGTGGCCGAGGCCCTCGGCCTCGAGATGACCTTCGTGCCGAAGGACTAGGCTTCTTTCCCCTTAGAGTCTTTGCCTTCAATGTCCTTGTCCTCGGGGGCCTTGGGCTCCTGCTGCCCCTGTGAGCGCCGCCGGCGTTCTTCCTCTTTGCGCTGGGCCTCCCGCTCCTTGGCGCGGCGCTCCTTGAAGCGCTGCTTCTCTAGGTTCCACAGGAATTCCTCGTCATCATCGGGGCCCTTGATTGCCGGGCGCTGCGGCTGCTGCGCCTGCTGCACCTTCTTATTCCAACTCGACGGACCAAAAGCCTTCCAGACGAGGACTGCCGCGAGGACAAACAAGAGTAGTAGTATCAATCGACCCATGCGTTGTATTCTACGGAATGCCCGCGAAGCAAAAGTGAGAATTATGAGCCAGACAGAAAACACCACCAACGCCTCCCAGAACCCCGACCCGCCCCAGCCGGACCCCGCGCTCAAGCGCCGCTCCCGCGTCGCTTTGTGGAAGTATGGCGCGGCCCGTGTGGTGCTGTTTATCGTGTTGACTGTAGTGATTCAGCTACTGGCGATGGCGGTGCTCCAGACCTTTCCGCTGCTGGTTTCCGCGCTGCTGGCGTTGTTCGTGGCGCTGCCACTGTCCATGCTGCTCTTTTCCACGTGGCGCGTGGAAGCAACCCAATCCCTGGCGGAGTACTCCGCGCAGCGCAAGGCCCACAAGAAGTGGGTCCAGGAGGAGCTGGCTGGCCGCTAAATCAGAGGCTAAACCAGAGCCAGCGCTACTGCGTTGACAACCGCCCATACCAGCATCGCGCGGCCAGTCATACCGAGCACCGGGATGAGTTTGGGTCCGCGCGCACCGCGGTTGACGGTGCGGATAGCGCCCAGTGCGAGGGGGAAGTAGAGCAGGGAGGCCAGCGCTGCCCAGGAATCGAAGGCCAAGCCCACGGTGAGCAACACCGGGAGCAGCAACAGGGTCATGAATAGCGTGCGGGACTTCTTATCACCCAGGCGAACAGCCAGGGTGATCTTGCCGGTGGCCTCATCGGAGGGGATGTCCCGGATGTTATTGGCCAGGTTTACCGCCGCACTCATACCGCCGATACCCACGGCTAAGGCAAGGCCTGTCCACGTGATGCGGCCGGCCTGTGTGTACTCGGTACCTAGGACCGCGACGAGCCCGAAGAACACGAAAACGGCGATTTCTCCGAACCCGCGGTAGCCGTAGGGATTCTTGCCACCGGTGTAAAACCAGGCGCCGGCGATACACACAGCGCCGACGAGGATGAACCAAGCCGCGTTGGCAGCCAGGGAGAGCGAAATGCCCGCGATAGCCGCCACGCCGAAGCAAGCGAAAGCAGCGAACTTGACGTGCTGCGGCTTGGCCAGTCCGCCCCCGGTAAGCCGCTGGGGGCCGGTGCGGTCATCATCGGTGCCGCGGATGCCATCGGAGTAATCGTTGGCGTAATTCACGCCGATGATAAGCGCCCAGGCCACGATGAGCGCCAGCAACGCCCGGCCCCAGTGCAGGCCGTGGGCCGCGGCAGCGGCACCGGTACCAGCGATAACGGGAGCAAAGGCATTGGCCCAGGTGTGCGGGCGAGCACCCTGGAGCCAATCGGCAGGAGTGGCGGAATAGGCAGACATGCTCACTATTGTGCCACTGGTGTGGTGTGCTGCGGCAATGAGCTGGTGCGTTGGCGAAAGCGGTAGATGATGAGCACTGCAACGAAAATAACGGCATTGGTGACTGTCATTGCGGCAGAGGTAGCCGCGTCAAGGACATAGGCAACCCAAAATCCCACGACCGCGCTGATAGCGGCAACGCCACAGGCGGTCAACACCAGCGTGGGCACGCGCTGAGTAAGCAGCCGCGCGGTCATCGTCGGGAATACCATGAGAGCGATGACCAGCATGGCACCGGCAGCGTGAAAGGCGGCGGTGGCGGTGCAGGCAACCACGGTCATAAATATGATGTGAAGAACGCGCGTGGGCACCCCGCGTGCGGCACAAAAATCGGCGTCAAAAGTCGTGGCGGATAAACGCGGCAGTGTAAGGGCGAGGAAGAGAGCATTGATACCCAGCACTGCGGCCATGATGTAGCAATAGTTGGGATTGGAGAAGGCCGCGAGGTTGAGATCACCGACGAGAACGGCGTGGACATCAAGGTGCACGTGGCTCATGTGCGTAGAAATCAGGATGACTCCGGCGGCAAACAGGGCGGGAAAGACCAATCCGAGGGCGGAATCAGCAGTCACCAGCGGGCTGCGCTGTAGTGCGTCAGTTCCCAACGCCACCACCAAGGCGCCAGCGGCCGCGGTAACGAGCAAGATGGGTGAATCTAGATCTGCGGTAAAGAGGTAGCCGACGGCAATTCCGGGAAGGACGGCATGGCCGATGCCGTCGATAAGCATGGCCTGGCCTTTGAGGACAACAAAGGTGCCGGGGATAGCACAGGCCAAGGCCGTCAGAACGGCAAGGAGACAAGCGGTCGCGGCGAGGGTCATGAGGCTAGCTTTCTACTGGTGAGGCTGATAGTGACGAGCGCCGCCTGAGCCAGGACGATGACCGGACCGGTGGGCAGCGGGCCGTGCGCAATGGAGACATAGCAGCCGAGAGCAGCGGTGGCCGCGCCGAAGAACCCGGAGAGCGCGATGAAAGGTAGCAAGCGCGTGGTCCAGGGGCGGGCAGCGGCGGCAGGGCTGATGACCACGGCGACCATGAGCACTACGCCGACGACTTTGACGCCGAGCACCGTGATGGCGGTGAGGGCGAAGAAACTAGCCGCGTTGAGGAACGAGGTGCGGATGCCGGCTACCTGGGCAAAACTTGAATCAAAAGTGACTGCGGCCTGCCGGGTGTGAATGAGGAAAAGAAAAAGCAGCACGCAGCCACCGATGATGAGTGTGGACCGTACATCCGCGCGAGTGAGCGTGGAGGCATTTCCCAGCAAATAATCCTGGATTCCGGCCTTGCCAGGCAATGGTCGGCGGGAAATATACTGCATGAGCAGCATTCCCACCGAGAAAAATGTGGTTAGCGTGGCCGCCATCGCAGTGGTTTGCCCCAGGGGAGTTAACCGCGGGATGAGGTGAATGCACCCCACCGCGAGGGTTCCGGTGAGCAGGGCGCCGCAAGAAAGAAGCCAGACATTTCGCCCGTCCCAGCCAATGGCGGTGGCCACGAGGAAGGCGGTGAGCAGTCCAGGCAGGGAAGAATGCGAGATGGCATCGGCCAGCAGGCTGGTGCGACGAACATATACCAGTGGGCCTAGCGCGCCAGCGCAGCCACCGATGAGCACGGTGCCCAGGAGTGCCTGGGTATAGGTGTAGTTCTGAAGAAGCTCGAGTGGGTTCATGATGGCAGGGAAAACATGTCGGCAATGGCGGACTCGGTAAGTACCTGCTCGGTGGGGCCAGCAGCAATGAGCCGGCCGTGGCCGACCATGAGGACCTCATCGCAAAAGTCGGCGACCTCCGCCAGGTTGTGATGCACCAGCAGGATGGTCACGCCGTTCTCGCGCAGTTCCTTGAGTACATCCATGATGGCGCGCTGACTCGCGGCATCGACACCAGCGAAGGGCTCGTCGAGGATGATGAATTCCGGCTCGCTAACGAGCGTGCGCGCCAACAACACGCGCTGGCGCTGACCACCAGACAGGGCGGAAATCGGCAGCTGCGCGTGTGCCTGCATTCCGGTGCGGGAAAGCGCGGCGTGAGCGGCGTCTTTGTCAGCGCGGCTGGGCCACTGCCACCAGCGCAGCCCGGCGGTGCGGCCCATCAGGGCGATGTCGAAGGCGGTGGCAGGGTAATTCCAGTCGATATCCGCATGTTGTGGCATATATCCGAGACGCTGCCGAAAATGTGCCAGATCGACGCCATCGAAGGTCATCGACCCGCAGGCTAGAGGCGGAAGGAGCCCTACCAGCGTGCGGACCAGAGTAGACTTTCCCGACCCGTTCGCACCCACCAGCCCGGTGATAGTCGCGGGGGTGAGGGTGAAGGAGGCGTCGTGAAGCACCGGCGTGCGGGGATAGCCGGCGGTGAGGTTTCCTACGCTGAGCATTAGCTTAGTGCTTTCGCCACGGCGCTAGCGTTATGTTCGAAGGCTCCGAGGTAGGTATCGGTTGGGGCTTCCGGGCCGAGGGTATCGGCAAAGAGCTCTTCATCCGAGATGGTGACTGTCCAGTTGCGGGTTTCTACGGCTTCCTTGAGAGAAGTGATGGCCTGTGGGTTCGCCTGGTTATCTTGGAAGATAACGGGGACCTTCTTCTCCGCGATCGTATCCGCGAGCTCGGAGATCTCAGTGGCGGACTTGGTGGCTTCGGTGGTCACGAAGTCGGTGGCTTGGACTTCAAAGTCGAAGGTCTTGCCGAAGTAGTTGAAGGCGTCATGGCCGGTGATGAGGACGCGCGGGGAGGCGTTTTCGAGTTCCTTAGCCGCTTTGTCATGCGCGGCTGCAATCTTGTCTTCATATTCATCGGCGGCCGCGGCATAGTCTTCGGCATTGTCAGAGTCGATTTCGCCGAGTTTGGTGCCGATGTGATCGACGACCTGGCTCCACAGCTCGGGGCTATTCCAGATGTGCGGGTCGTAGAGTTTTTCGCCCTTGTCACCTTGCTCGGGCCACGGCAGAAGGTCAGCAGTATCGAGCTGTTCGCCGACAGCTAGCTGCTTCTCACCGAGGGAGGAGAGCTGGTCCACCATTTGCGCCTCGAGGTGAAGGCCATTCCAGAGGACGAGGTCGGCGTCCTGCATCTTTTCAATATCGCGCGTGGTGGGCTGGTAGGTGTGCGGATCGCCGCCGGGACCGACCATGGTGGTGATGTCGGCGTCCGGGGCGATATTGGCGGCCGCATCAGCCAAGTAACCAGTCGTGGCGAAGATCGTCAGATTGTCGTCCTGGGCTTCGGCGGAGTCGCTGCTGGTGCAGGCAGTCAGCGCGGTGGCAGCCACGAGGGAAGCGAGGGGAAGCGCAATAAGTTTCTTCACGGGAAACCTCTCTTATTAAAAGTGAATGTCGATGTTCAATAGATTGAAGTTGAAAGAGCATAAGACCTGAAACCTTTGGAAGCAATAGGCTGAACTACGATGGGGGTATGCACATCAGTGAGCTCCCCGAACGCACCCAGGATTACCTCAAGATCCTCTGGACCTATGAGGAGAAAGAGGGCGCTAATACCGCGATGCCGCTGGGGGACCTAGCTAAAGCGGCGGGGCAGAAGCTGCCCACCACGTCGGAGGCGGTCAAGCGCCTGGCCGCGAAGGGGCTGGTGGAACACGAACGCTACTTCGGTGTTCGGCTTGTTGAGGAAGGCCGGCGGCTGGCTGTGGCAATGGTGCGCCGGCATCGGCTCCTGGAAACCTTCCTCGTGCGCACTCTGGGCTATACCTGGGATGAGGTGCACGATGAGGCAGAAATGCTAGAGCACGCGACGTCCGACAGGCTCGTTGAACGTCTTGATTCTTTCCTGGGCAACCCCGCCCGCGATCCGCATGGTGATCCCATACCTGCCCCGGATGGCACTGCCGAGCCGGTCTCGCGCATTACGCTTATCGACGTCCCCGCGCAGACCCCCGTCACCGTGGAGCAGGTCACTGACGCTGATGGCGAATTTTTGCGCTACCTGGATAAATATGGAGTGCGGCCGGGAGTAGAATTGACCGTCGTTGCCCCTTCGGTTGCGGGTGTGCTCGAGGTTGCCGTCGATGAAGGTTCACACTTCCCCCTCGGGGAATCCGCTGCGCGCGGCATTGCCGTACGCAGCTTTGGCGAAGCGGAGGCTTAGCTGTCCCACATGCGGGCGACGGCGAGGCGGTCAACCTTGCCGGGACCGGTGGTGGGGAGCTGGGCCAGGCGCTTGAAGTCCTTGGGGATTTGCCACCGGGGAAGGCCACTATCGTCGAGAGCCACAAGGATATCGCCGACATCCGCCCATCCGGTATAGGCAGCGACGATCATCTGTCCCAAGCGTGGGTGGGGGATGCCGACCACGCACACGCCGTCCACTCCCGGCACGCGAAGGATGTGCTGCTCGAGCTGCTCTGGGTGGAGCTTGAGCCCGCCGGTGTTCAGGATGTTGTCGAGGCGCCCGGTGACGGTGAGGTGGCCGTCGTGAAGCGCGCCGGCGTCGGAGGTAGCAAACCACGAGGTACCGGACTCATCGACCATGAAGGCATCTGAGTCCACGTTTCGATAGCCCTGCGCAATCATGGGCCCGCCAAGGTAAATGCGCCCCTCGTCGCCGATGCGAACAAGAGCGCGATCGAGGGGACGGCCGTTGTAGACGCATCCACCGGAAGTTTCTGAGGAACCGTAGGTGGTGACGATATTGATGCGCAGCTTTTTCGCAGAGTCCAATAGTTGCGGGTGGGTGGCAGCACCTCCGACGAGGATGGCATCAAAGGTGCGCAGGGCCTCGATTCCTTCTAGCGAATCCATGGCCTTGGCTAGCTGCATCGGGGTCAGGCCCGTGTATGAGCGATCCCCAGTGGCGGCCAGCTCGTGCGCGGCGCGGGCGAAACTGGGGATGGAAAAACCTTCCGACAGGTCAAGGCAGAGCGGCTCCACGCCCGCGACGAGGGAGCGCACCAATACCTGGATGCCCGCGATATGGGAGGCGGGCATGGCTAGTAGCCACTGACCGGTGCCGCCTAAAGTCCGGTGCGTGGCATCGGCACTAGACACCAAGTTGGCGGCCGTGAGTTGCGCGCCCTTCGGTGTGCCCGTGGACCCAGAGGTGGCCACGACGAGTGCGATGGAGGAGTCAATAGGTTCTCCTGCGCGCATGTGGTTGCGCAGCAGCTGCGCGCGGGTGCGGTCCTCCGCCGGAATGGGCAGGAAGGTGGCTTGTCCTGCGATGGCCGCTTCCAGATCAGGGAGGATGGCGGCAGGGTCACGCGGATCGACGGGCAGAGGAGAGAGGAAAGTCACGGTTAGTTAGGTTACCGCCCGCGGTGTTCGTAAGGGTTGATGAGCTCATCCTCCTGATCGAAGGGGCGCTCACCGTCCCTCTGAGCCTGCTGGATGCGCCGCAACATCCACACTCGCGATGCAATGACGGCAATGAGCGCGATGGCCGCGAGGGCAATGGCGAAATACAGCACTTCAGGCTCTCCCTGGGTGAAGGTGATTGGTGGTAATTAGGATAGCTGGTAGGTCCCTACCTGCCCTCCCTACTGGCTTAAGCCTTAAGAAGTGGCCTCGTGTGTCTCGGGGGTGTCTTCTTCCGTGGAGAAGCAACCTAGGATAAAAATCAGCACCAGCATGGCGGCGATGGTTGCGCCAACGGCGACGCCCGCCCGTAGCAGCCATGACCATTCGGTAAAGTGTCGCAGGGAAACCAAAAGGATTAGGCAGAGGACAAGTCCGATTGGGCGGGTTATCTGATTGATTTTCTCCGTGGTCAAGGTTGCCTCCGTGGGAGCTATAGTTACTGGCGTTAACTGTCCCGGATATTACTCTCTTTTTATCTTTCGGGTGGAAGAGAAGGCACTAGCCCTCGATGGAGGCCTAGTAGTAGTACGGGAAGTCATCCCAGTTGGGCTCGCGCTTTTCCAGGAAGGACTCCTTGCCCTCGACGGCCTCGTCGGTCATATAGGCCAGGCGGGTGGCCTCGCCGGCGAAGACCTGCTGGCCCATGAGGCCATCATCGGTGAGGTTGAAGGCGAACTTGAGCATGCGCTGGGCGGTGGGGGACTTCATATTGATTTCGCGCCCCATCTTGATGGCGGCGTCCTCCAGATCGGCGTGGTCAACTACCTCGTTGACCGCGCCCATCTCGTACATGCGCTGCGCGTCATAGGTGCGGCCCAAGAAGAAGATCTCGCGGGCGTACTTTTGGCCCACCATCTTGGCCAAGTAGGCCGAGCCATAGCCGGCGTCGAAGGAACCGACGTCGGCGTCGGTCTGCTTGAAGCGTGCTTCCTGGCGGGAGGCGATGGTCATATCGCACACCACGTGCAGGGAGTGCCCGCCGCCGGCGGCCCAACCGTTGACCACGGCGATGACCACCTTGGGCATGGTGCGGATGAGGCGCTGGACCTCCAAGATATGCAGGCGGCCGCCCTCAACCTTCTCGCGGGCGGTGTCGACAGTGGATTCGTCGGCAGTCGCGTCATCATGCGCATGCTCCGTGGCATAGCGATACCCGGAGCGGCCGCGGATGCGCTGGTCACCGCCGGAGCAAAACGCCCAGCCGCCGTCCTTCTGGGAAGGCCCGTTGCCGGTGAGAAGTACTGTTCCTACATCCGGGGTGCGGCGCGCGTGGTCCAGCGCGCGGTAAAGCTCATCTACCGTGTGCGGGCGAAACGCATTGCGCACCTCAGGGCGGTCGAAGGCGATGCGGACGATGCCATCCTTACGCTGTGGCTTTGGACCGTCACTGTTAAGTCGGTGATAGGTGATATCCGTGAGATCCTCAAAGCCCTTGACGGGCTGCCAGAGCTCCGGCTTGAAAGGGTTATCGGTGCTGTAATTCTTCTGCTCGCTCATGGCACACCAGCTTAATTGGAAAGCAGTGCGCCGGAAGTATAGTCCCCATTCCCAACCCTCACCCACACTCTCCGCCCAGCGCGGCGGTGATAAACAATAAACAATACTGCGGGATTATCCCCGTCAATGTGCACGTGTACTCCGTACCAGCGCGGTACACCATACAGTGGGACGGAATCGAACCTCCCTGCCTTCTTGCGCTACGAAGGCGCCTGAGAAGCACTGGACTTTTCCCTGCCCAGTAAGGGTTGCGCTCGCTGCGAAGAGGGTGGGCTACCGTCGCGCGCATGAGGCGCGCGACGTGACTACATGTCGAACGACATGACTACGTGCCGCAAGAATGCGGCACAACTAGCGGCAGACCTTATTTAGTTATCAGTTCCGTATTCCAGTTCAGCTGCTGGATGCGGGTATCCAGCTCGCGGTACTGGCGGGCCAGATCGTCGGCGCGCTCGCGCAACTTCGGCACGGGCACCGTGGCCACGAACTTGATCTCTGAGCGGGAGTAACGGTCGTGGCGCGCACCCGCACGCTCTGCCAGTCCCTGGTAGATGCGGCGCTTGCGTAGCAGACCATCACGCAGCGCCAGCGCTTCCATGAGCGTGATCTCATCGTCGAACGCGGTGGCCGTGTTCGTGGCGTTGATGGCGATGACGAGCTCATCGATGCGCTTGGTCACGCCCTCGAGTTCGCGGAGGAGATCGGTCGGATTTTCATCCGGTTCATCGCCTTCCTGAATGCGGACCGTCGCCGCGAGGCGGTCACTCAGCGAGTTGAGGCGCTCCTGCGCCTGGGCACGCTCGGCCAAGGCTTCAGCCAGTAGCATGGTTGCTCCTTCACCCTTGATGGGATTCATTGTCTAAGCAATTGTACGGCAGTCAGTAGGCTCCGCCTTAGAGCCGTGACGGTTCTAACAAATAGTGGCCTAAAACTTCGATGATCTGGGGCCTTATTTGATCGATATGTACGTCGTGCACGCTTGGTCGGTACGTTTTCGTAAATATGCCCGCAGATTTTCGGATTTGGGGGACCTTATTTACCAAAACGTACCGCGGGCTCCGTGATTAACGTTGAGCCCGCGCGGAAACCGCTACCCAATAAACATGAACGCAAACAGCGTGTTGAGCACCGTCGCCACAATCATGGGCACGGAGGTGCGCTTGACCAATTGGATGGGGTTGACCTTGATGGCGCCGGCAACAATGAGCACCGCGGCGTTGACCGGGGAGACCTGGCGCATGAGGTTGGACGTTCCCCAAATGGCGGTGAGCATCTGCGGGGCGTGGATGGAGGTCTGCGAGGCCAGGTTGGGCACTACCTCAGAGAAGGCGAAGTAAGGCGCGGTGCCGGAGCCGGTGAGTGCTGCCATCGCGGCGGTGGCGGCGACGAAGATGAGGACGATGAGGACGGCGGCGCCGGAGGAGCCCTCGGCGGCGTCGATAAGCATGTCAATGACGCCCATCTGCGTAATACCTTCCACCAGGACGGCGGCGGCAACCAGCAGGGCCACGACGCCCGCAGCGCCCTCGCCCATGCCCTTGAAGAAGCTGGAGATGGAATCCACCGCACCCGTGACGGTGCGCTTGCGGATGGACTCGATGATCATCGCGATGAACAGGGAGACCACGGTCACCGGGAGGATGCCGCCCTCAAAGGGGATAACGCCCATGCGGTTGAGGATGGCGGAGATGATGATGAGTAGCAGCGGCATGAGCGGGAGCACGGCGTAGTAACCCGGCAGGGAAGCGGCGCGGGCGATGGCTTCCTCAGTGGCTTTATCGCTCATCGAGTCGGCGGTGACTTCACCGGAGGCCAGGGCTTTGCGGGCATCCGCCTTATCGCAGCGGTGCTGCCACCACATGTGGACGAAGGCCGTGATGAGCAGCGTGGGAACCGTGGCGTAGGCGACGGCGCCGTAGACGAATTCCGTCGGCGTCATGTTGGTGAGGTCGGCGCCCTGAATGAGGCCGGCCTCCAGCGGGGTGGGAACGATGGTGGAGGAGGTCACCACGATGGCGCCCACGGTCAGGGGTGTCAGGCCCGCAGCGATGAGTGCTGGAAGGAGCGTGGCCACGAGCAATAGGGAAAGCGCTGCGGCCGAGGGGATCACCAGTGAGAGCAGCGTGCCCAGGATGAAGCCCACTGGGACCAGCCAGTAGGAGCCTTTGAAGCGCTTGAGCGGTGAGGAGAGCACCACGACCGTCTTGGCATCCGCGCCGATGTGGCGCATATAGGACACAAAGCCGAAGAGCACCATAATCGCCATACCGATGCCGGAGAAGCGCGACTTGAACAGCGCGTCCACGACGAGCAGCTGGTCGTAGAAGGCATTGCCGGTCGCTTCAATTTCTGTGGTTCGGAAGTCCGCGCGCCCAGTGAGAGCGGCGAGCATGAGCAGGATTACGCCAACGGCAAAGATGGAGGCCGCGGCGTGGACTTTCTTATAGATGAGGTAGACAACTGCGGCGATGGCCAGTAGCGCGATGAGAAGGTAGAGCATGTAAAGATCCTTCTTCTGGTTATATCCACTTACTGTTTAAAGGTAACACCGGCTATGACAGGTGTCGCGCTCAACCCCCCCACACGTACGATGAACGTCATGCACATTGATGACGTCCTCGACCGCGCCCACGTGGTCTCCCTTCCACTCGCCGTGAAGTTCCGTGGCATTACGACCCGGGAAGCATTGCTTATCGATGGCCCCGCGGGCTGGGGTGAGTTCGCCCCCTTCCTGGAGTACGGGGCGGAGGAATCCGCCCGCTGGCTCGCCGCCGGGCTGGAAGCGGCCTACGAAGGCTTTCCGGAACCCGTGCGCGAGTGGGTAGAAGTCAACGGCACCGTCCCTGCGGTTCCTGCCGAGCAGGTGCCGGAGGTCATGGAGCGCTATCCCGGCTGCCGCACCTTCAAAATCAAGGTGGCGGAGAAGGGGCAGACCCTAGAGGACGATATCGCGCGCGTTCACGCTGTCCGCGCCTACATCGAGGCACAGGGTCGCGTGCCGGTTTTGCGCGTCGACGCCAACTGCGGCTGGAGCGTTGAGGAAGCCGTCACCGCGGCCAAGGAGCTCATGCCGCTGGATTACATGGAGCAGCCGTGCAAGACCGTTGAGGAACTCAAGGAGGTGCGCACCCAGCTCATGCGCGCCGGGATTTTCGTGCGGGTGGCGGCGGATGAATCTATCCGCAAGGCCAGCGACCCTTATCGGGTGGCGGAATTGCAAGCGGCTGATGTCGCCGTGGTTAAGCCCGCGCCGCTGGGCGGGGTGCGCAAAGTACTCGAGGTAGCCTCCCACCTGCGCGAGCGCCACATGGACATCACGGTGGCCTCTGCCCTGGATACCTCGGTGGGAATCTCCATGGGACTTGCCGCAGTGGCCGCCTTGCCGCAAATCTATGACGACGAAGACATCGACGTCACCCCGGCCGCTGCGGGCCTGGCCACCGGGTCGCTGTTCCTGGAGGATGTGACAGCACCACGCGAGCTTGTCGACGGTCACCTGCGCGCCGAAGCCCTCACCCCCGACCCGGATCGCCTGAGCACACTCGCCGCGCCGGGCGAGCGCCGCGAGTGGTGGTTCGAGCGCGTGCGCGAGTGCTGGCCGCACCTTTAAAAACACAGCTCACGGTACATGTCCGGAGGGCAGCGTAGGCTGGCGGGCATGACCATTTCCGTGAAAGACGCGCACCTGCACAACCTTCGCAACGTGGATGTGGACCTTCCACGCGGCCAGCTCGTGGCCGTGACGGGGGTGTCCGGTTCCGGCAAGTCCTCGCTGGCCTTCGGCACCATTCATGGCGAAGGCCAGCGCCGCTACCTGGAATCCGTCGCGCCCTTTGCTCGACGCCTCATCGCTTCAGCGGTGGACCCGCAGGTCGGCCGCATCGAGGGGCTGCCGCCGACGGTGGCGTTGCAGCAGTCGGCGTCGGCAAGCAGCGCGCGCTCCACCGTGGGCACGATCTCCGCCATGTCTAACTCCGTGCGCCTTCTTTACTCGCGCTGCGGTGACAACCCGGAGGGCCTGTACTCCGATTCCTTCTCCCCGAATACCCCAGAAGGCATGTGCCCGGAGTGCCAGGGCACCGGCGTGGTCCACGAACCCACGGAGGCGTCCATGGTGCCGGACCCCAGCCTGAGCATCGAGGAAGGCGCGATTGCTGCGTGGCCCGGAGCCTGGGCGGGCAAGAACTTCCACGACATTCTGCAAGAACTGGGCTATGACTTGGATTCACCGTGGGAGGATTTGCCGAAGAAAGACCGCGAGTGGATCCTCTTCACCGAGGAGCGCCCGGTGGTAACCGTCAAGCCGCGCCGCGGGGCGGATCAGATCCAGCGCAACTATGAGGGCACGTGGCGCTCCGTGGCCAGCTACCTGACCAAGACCTATGCGGAGACGAAGTCGGATACACTCCGCGCCCGCGTCTTGAGCTTCATGGAAACCCGCCGCTGCGATACCTGTGACGGGCGCCGGCTAACGGTCAAGGCGCTCAAGGTTACCTATGCCGGGCTGCCGATCGACCGTTTCAATGCCCTCCCGCTCAGCGAAGCCTTCGAGCTCCTCAAAGCCCAAAAGCCGCAACCGAATGACGCGGAAGATCTGCTGCTTAAAGCGCTTCTCCCCGCCTTTGAATCGGCCCTGGAACTCGGCCTTGGGCACCTTAGCTTGGATAGGCCGACGGAGACGCTCTCCGGCGGTGAGGTCCAACGCCTGCGCCTGGCTGCGCAGCTGCGCTCCGGGCTCTATGGCGTGACCTATGTCCTGGATGAGCCGTCGGCGGGCCTGCACCCAGTGGAGAGGGGCGCGGTGCTCGACATGTGCCGGCGCTTCATCGCGGAGGGTAACTCAGTGCTGCTGGTGGAGCACGACATGGAGCTAGTTAAGCACGCCGATTGGATCGTGGACGTCGGCCCGCTCGCCGGTGAGCGCGGCGGCCAGGTGGTGTATTCGGGCCCTGTTGCCGATTACATAGAGGCGGCGGACTCTGCAGATACTCCCACCGCGCGTGCCTTGGCGCGCCCGCGCCCCACGCCCAAGGTCGAAGCGCGATCGGCGCACGGTGATATCGCGCTGCGCCGGGTGCACTCGCACACCATCGATGGCCTCAACGTGGACTTCGGACTCGGCCAGTTTACGGCCATTACTGGGCTTTCGGGTTCCGGCAAATCCACGTTGCTGGCCGCACTCCATGACATGCTCACGGGGCCGGACTGTCCGAAGCAGGTCAAGCGCGTGGTCTCCATTACCCAAAAGCCAATCGGCCGAACCCCGCGCTCCACGGTGGCGACGTACACCAACCTCTTCGACAACGTGCGCAAGCTCTTCGCGGCCACCCCGGAGGCCAAGAAGAAGAAATGGACGGTCTCGCGCTTTTCCTACAACGTTAAGCAAGGCCAGTGCCCCACCTGCGGTGGCGCCGGCCAGATCGAGGTCGAGCTGGTCTTCCTTCCAGGCTCCTATACCCAGTGCCCGGATTGCCAGGGACAGCGCTATAACGATGACACCTTGTCCATCCGCTGGAAGGACAGGACCATCGCGGACATCCTCGACCTTACGGTGGAAGAGGCCCTGGAGGTCTTTGCAGATGAAGCGCCGATCCTCCACGCGCTGCAAACCTTGGAAGCGGTGGGGCTAGGTTACCTGCGCTTGGGCCAGGGCGCTCCGGAGCTTTCCGGCGGTGAAGCGCAGCGCATCAAGCTTGCCACGGAGCTGCAGCGCTCCCGAAACTCGCGCCGGGGCCATACCGTCTACCTGCTGGATGAGCCCACCGTCGGGTTGCACCCGGCCGATATCGACCTGCTCATCGCTGAGCTGCACTCGCTGGTGGAGGCCTCCCATACTGTCGTGGTGGCAGATCATGACCGTCACCTCATTGCCGGCGCTGACCGGGTTATTGAGATGGGCCCGGGGTCTGGTTCGGATGGCGGAAAGATTGTGGCGGATGGCACGCCGGGTCAGGTTTCCACGGGACTAACGCCCACCGGGCGGGTGCTAAGTGGCGCGGGTGCACGATAAGGTAAATCCCATGACCAACAACAACGGCGACAACGAGACGCGGCAGTTCGGCCGCGTCACCGGTGAGAACGAAACCCGCCAGTTCGGCGCGCCCCAACAGCAGCCGCCACAGCGTCCCCAACAACACTTCCCGGAGCCCGGATCCCAAAACACGCAGGCCTATGGTCAGCCCTATCAGCAGGGCTATGACCAGAACTATCAGCAGCCGCAATATGACCCGGTCCCGTCCAGCTACCAGGTGGAGCAGCCGAAGAAGGGCGGGGGAGCCCTGTCCTATGTCTTCGCGGCCATCGCTGCTATCGCCGTCGTTTTCGCCGGCGTGCTGTTCTTCCTGTGGCGCGGTGCGGCAGCGGATGCTGACAAACCCGCCCCGGAGCCGGTTACCGAGACCGTGACCACCGAGGTTCCCACCACGGTGACCACCACCAAGAGCTCGCCGCGGGATAACCTCCCCACCGATATTCCGACGGAGCTGCCGACGGAGCTGCCGCCGGACGTCCAGGACCGTGTGGACCAGGGTGGAGCCGAATTGGAAGGGTTGATCAATGACCTCTTCGAGCAATTCGATTCGGGCATGGAAGAGCTCGATACGGGTGGTGCAGGCAATGCCTAATACTGAATCTCACACCGAGCCCACTGCCTCCGCGCAGCCGGAGTCGATGCAGCTGGCCGAAGCACTGGCGGCCCAGCTTTCGCGGCACCTCACCGACGTGGTTATCTGCCCGGGTTCGCGCAGCGCACCGCTGTCTTTGGCGCTTCTCGCGCGCAGCGATATTCGCGTGCATACCCGCCTGGATGAGCGCTCCGCCGCCTTCGCTGCTTTAGGTTTGGCACGCGTCCAACGCCGGCACGTCGGCATCGTGATGACCTCCGGCACCGCGGTGGCTAATGCCCTGCCCGCGATGGTGGAGGCGCATTACTCGCATACCCCGCTGGCCGTCATCAGCGCGGACCGGCCGGCCCGCTTGGTGGGCACGGGGGCCTCCCAGACCATCGAGCAGCCCGGCATCTTCGGCGTGTATGCGGAGACCACCCAGGTGGAGAGCACGAGTGATATCCCGCTTATCGCGGAGCGCTTTTTGAATGACCGCCAGGTGCACATCAACGTGGCTCTCGATGCCCCGCTGGTAGGCGAAGAGCTGCCCAGCACCCCGACGGATTACACGCAGCACCGCGCGCACACCCCGCGCTGGTCCAATCACGGCGAGGTGGCCGTCGATCTCAGCCGCAACACGCTCGTCATCGCGGGCGATGAGGCCTGGGAGGTCGAGGGGCTGGAGGACGTCCCCACCATTGCCGAGCCCACTGCACCCGCGCCCTATCACCCGGTGCACCCGGCCGCGGCGCACCTCTTCCGCCGCGCCCAAGTCTCCGCCAATGATTACGTGGTCAACACCAAGGTGGAACAGGTTATCGTCGTGGGCCATCCCACCCTGCACCGCGGCGTCCTGGCGTTGCTCAGTGATCCCGATATCGACCTCATCTGCCTGTCCCGCACGGAGGATTTCACCAACCCGCGCGGTGCGGCTGCGCAGTTGGGCACCACCGTCAAGACCAGCGGCGAGCCCACGCGCGAATGGATGAAGATCTGCGAAGGCGCCGCACAGATGGCGGCCGAGGGTGTACGCGAGGTCCTCGCGGAGGCCACAGGCGAGGACGCCACCAAGCCCGAGATCGGCTTTACCGGACTCCACGTCGCCGCCGCGGTGGGGGACACCCTCGCCGTCGGCGACACCCTCGTGCTCGGAGCCTCTAACGCGGTGCGGGATGCCTCCTTCATCGGTCTGCCTTTCGACGGCGTGGAAACCTACTCGCCGCGCGGGGCCGCCGGCATCGACGGCACCGTCGCGCAGGCCATCGGTATCGCGCTGGCCACCCAGTCCCGCGAGGCCGACGCACCCCGCGCCCCACGCACCGTGGCGCTCATGGGGGATGTCACCTTCCTGCACGACGCCACCTCCCTCATCCTCCCCGAGGACAACCCGCGCCCAGAGAACCTCACCGTCGTCGTCTCAAACGACGACGGCGGAGGCATCTTCGAGGTGCTTGAACAAGGCCGCGAGCCCCTGCGCCCCTCCTTCGAGAGGGCCTTTGGGACGCCGCATGGGGTGGGCGTCGCCAAGCTGGCGGAAGCCTGCGGCGCTGAGCACCGCGAGGTGAGCTCGGCGCAGGAGCTTCTCGATGTCCTCGCGGAGCTGAAGGAATACTCCACCGGCATCACCGTGGTGGAGGCACATACCACCCGGTCCTCGCGCCGTGCGCTACAGGAAGCGCTGAACGCCAAGGTAGGTCAGTAAATGCCGCGGCGCCGCGTGCGCCAGCTGATCCTGGTGCTGTATGCCGCAGCTTTAGTGGGCATGGCGGGAATGGTCATCGGTCCTTTCCTCAATGACCGCACCATAGGCGCCAACCCCGGGCGCGCCCTGGCCACGGTGACGGATGTCGGTACCTTACGCACCTTCGTGGATTTCCAGGATTCGAAAGGGATTTATCACACCCCGCCCACCGGACTGCTTTATCCCACCGGGCTGGGGGAGGGGCAACAGGTGTGGGTGCTCTATGCCAAGAGCAACCCGGACCTAGTCAAGGTGGAAGGCCGAGAATGGACGCTATCGATCATTCCGGCGTTGTCCTCTGCGGCCGTGGCCACCTTGATCGCCGGGGCATGCTGGTGGGCAAGCGGGAAAATTAACCGGAATTTAGCGCGTGCTTTACCAGCTGAGCACCCAGGAAAGGAATGATGGGGCACATGCGTGTAGCCATCGTCGCGGAATCCTTCTTGCCTAACGTCAACGGAGTGACCAACTCTGTGCTGCGTGTCCTCGAACACCTCCACGAGCACGGCCATGAGGCCATCGTCATCGCCCCCGGCGCCCGGGATGGGCAGGAGGAGATCCCCGATTATCTCGGCTTCACCATCGTGCGCGTGCCCACCGTGCGGGTGCCGCTGGTGGATTCGCTCCCGGTCGGGGTGCCCACCTCCGCAGTGGACGAGGCGCTGCGCGAGTTCAAGCCGGACATCATCCACCTGGCCAGTCCCTTCGTTCTCGGAGCTGCGGGCGCATTCTCCGCACGTCAGCTGCGCATTCCTGCAGTGGCGCTGTACCAGACGGACGTCGCGGGATTTGCCACCAAGTACCACGCCTCCGCGCTGGCCTATGGGGTGTGGGAGTGGCTGCGCACCATCCACAATGCGTGCCAGATGACTCTCGCGCCCTCCTCACTGACCATCAGCGACTTGGAGAAGCACCACATTAAGAACGTACGCCACTGGGGCCGCGGCGTGGATTCGGAGCGCTTCCACCCCTCGAAGCGCTCGGCCGCACTGCGCCGCGAGTGGGATCCCACAGGAAGCAAGAAGATCGTCGGCTTTGTGGGACGCCTGGCCGCGGAGAAGGGCGTGCACCGCCTGTCGGCCCTTAACGGTCGCGAAGACATTCAGCTCGTCATTGTTGGCGATGGCCCAGAGCGCCCGCTGCTGGAGGCGCAGCTGCCAGATGCAGTCTTTACCGGGGCATTGGGCGGCGAAGAACTCGCCGCGGCCTATGCATCCCTCGACATCTTCGTCCACGCCGGCGAGTTCGAGACCTTCTGCCAGGCCATCCAGGAGGCGCAGGCCTCGGGCGTGCCCACCATCGGCCCCCGCGCGGGCGGCCCGGTGGACCTCATCGAGGAGGGCTATAACGGGCTGCTTCTCGACGTCCCCACGTTCGTCGAGGATCTCCCCAACGCAGTGGACGCTCTGCTCAACTCGGAGATCCACGAGGAACTGCGGGAGAACGCCCGGAAGTCTATTGCCTCCAAGACCTGGCCGGCTCTCTGCGAGCAGCTGCTGGGCTACTACGAGGAAGTTCTGGAGGGTGTCCGCGAGGTGCCGCTGACCATTTTGGGCCAGCGCCCGGAGCTGCCGCGCTGGGCCGCTCGCGCCCTGGGGGCGCGCGTGGCCTAGACTAGGCGCTTGTGTCTAAGGCAGATCTGGATAAGAAGCCCTTCGATGTTGCGCGCATGTTTGACGCGGTGGGCAAGAAGTACGACATCACCAACACGGTGCTGTCCTTTGGTCAGGACGCGCGCTGGCGCCGTTTGACGCGCGAGCGGCTCAACCTGCAGCCGGGGGAGAAGGTCCTCGACCTCGCCGCTGGAACGGCCGTCTCTACCGAGGAGCTGTCCAAGTCCGGCGCGTGGTGCGTGGCCTGTGATTTTTCACTCGGCATGCTCGCGGCTGGCGCGGAGCGCGATGTTCCCAAGGTAGCCGGCGATGGAATGCGCCTGCCTTTTGCGGATAACACCTTCGATGCGGTGACCATCTCCTATGGTCTGCGCAATATCCACGACTTCGAGCTGGGCCTGCGGGAGATGGCGCGCGTGACCAAACCCGGCGGGCGCCTGGCGGTAGCGGAGTTTTCCAAGCCGGTCATCCCGGTCTTCGGCACCGTGTACAAGGAGTATTTGACCCGCCTGCTGCCGCCGATTGCCAAGGTGGTCTCCTCCAACCCGGAGGCCTATATCTACCTCGCAGAATCCATCCGCGCGTGGCCGGAGCAGCACGAGCTAGCCGCCGCCATCAACCGCAACGGCTGGGAACAGGCGGGCTGGCGCAACCTGACGTGTGGCATCGTGGCGTTGCACTCCGCGGTGAAGCCGGCCTAAAGGCCTTAGGCCCAAAGGGGAGTATCGCGGCGCAGCGTGGAGACCGCCCCGCCCGCCAGCCGCCAGGCGCGGGCAAGCAGGTCCTTGTCCTCGTCGGTGATGAGGTTGCCCATGAGGCGTGCGGCGGCCGGCATGAGCATGCGGCCGATGGGGCCGCGCATGGCCACAGGTCCGGCGAGCGGCAGGAACTGCGGATAAGTCAGCAGGCGCGCTGCGGTGCGGGCGAGCAGGAAGGCCTCGCCGTACTCGGCGCGCAGACGCTCCGGCCACGCCAAGGTCAGGTCCTTAGTGCCGAGCATCTCTACGGCTAGTGCTGCCGTCTCCAAGCCATAATCGATGCCCTCGCCGTTGAGCGGATTGACGCAGGCGGCGGCGTCACCAATGAGCATCCAGTTTGCGCCGGCCACCCCGGACACCGCGCCACCCATGGGCAGCATCGCCGAGGTGACGTTGCGCAGCTCGCCCAAGCCCCACTCCGAACGCTGCTGCTCAGCGTAGAAATCAAGCGCCTTCTTGGTGTTGAGACGAGCCGGGCGGGCGGCGGTGGACAGCGCACCCAAACCGATGTTGACCCCCTGTCCCAGCGGGAAGATCCAGCCATATCCGGGTTGTACGACCCCCTCGGGGTCCTTGAGCTCCACGTGGGAGTGCATCCACTCCTCGCCGTCGTGGGGCGAATCGGCGTAGGCGCGCGCGGCGATGCCGTAGACCTCCTCGCGGTGCCAGGTGCGGCCCAGCTGCTTGCCAAAGGTCGAGCGCACGCCATCGGCCACGATGACCCACCGCGCGCGCACGCGGCGCTTGCCCACGGAGAACTCCACCAGCCGGTTGCCCTCGAGCTGCGGGGCCGTCGCCGTGCCGGTGAGAAGCTGCGCGCCGGCTTCTTGGGCGGCCTCAACGAGCAGCGCATCGAATTCATAGCGCGGCAGAGCCGTTCCCACCTGCGAGGGGTATGTCGACGGCCACGGGGCGGTTACGGTGCCGCCGAAGCCGTGCAGCTTGAGCCCGCGGTTGCGGTAGGAGGCGTTGACCTCGATGCCGAGGAGCTCCAACTGGTGCATGGCGCGAGGAGTCAGCCCATCGCCGCAGGTCTTGTCGCGGGGGAAGGGGGAGGCGTCGACAAGCAGTGTGTCATGGCCGGCGCGCGCGGCGTGGATAGCGGCGGCAGCGCCGGCGGGCCCGGCGCCTACGATGGCGACGTCAACAAGGGTGGAATCGATCTGCTCCGACATGGGGACTATCATTGCACGGGATAGTGGCCACAAGTGTGTTGAGGGCCGTGCCATGGGCTACGGTAGGTAAACACTAGGATTTTTGAGCTTAAAGGAACACGTTTAATGTCACACGGCCAAACTCACGCCAAGCACGTGGACTTGGGGGATGCGCAGCTCACCGAGCGTATCAACGCCGGGATGGCTGCTGTAGAGGACCTGCTGAACACGGAGCTCGACCGCGGGCAGGACTTCATCAAAGACAAGGTGCGTCACCTCTCCCTGGCTGGGGGCAAGCGTTTCCGCCCGATGATGGCGTTGCTGGCTTCCGAGTTTGGTGAACGCTCGCAATCGCCCGAGGTGATTAAGGCGGCAACCGTGGTGGAAATGGTCCACGTGGCCACGCTCTATCACGACGATGTCATGGATGAAGCAGAGCGGCGCCGCGGCGTGGATTCTGCAAATTTCCGCTGGACTAACTCGGTGGCGATTTTGGCGGGCGATGCCCTCTTGGCGCACGCTTCGCGGCTGATGAGCCAGCTGGATACTCACACTGTGGAGCACTTCGCGGAGACCTTCGAGGAGCTCGTCACCGGCCAGATGCGCGAAACCATCGGTGCCGGCGAAGCTAATGCTGTGGAGCATTACACGGCGGTCATCCGGGAAAAGACCGCGGTGCTCATCGCCTCCGCCGGCTACCTGGGTGCTTACCATGCTGGCGCCGGTCCGGAGCAGTGCGAGGCGCTGCGCCAGATCGGTGCGGCCGTGGGCATGATTTTCCAGATCGTCGACGATGTCATCGACATCTTCTCCGATCCCGAGGAGTCGGGGAAGACCCCGGGCACGGACCTGCGCGAGGGCGTGTTCACCCTGCCGGTGCTCTATGCCCTAGAGGAGGAGGGTGAGGTCGGCGACGAGCTCCGTGCCCTCCTGACGGGCCCGCTGACTGATGACGCCTCCGTGAAGCGCGCCATCGACCTGCTGTGGAAGTCGGGTGGCCGGGACAAGGCGCTTGCCGACGTCAACGCATACCTGCGCGTTGTCGAAGACCAGCTTTCCCTGTTGCCCGAATGCACGGCCAGCGAAGCCCTGCGCCAGTTGGCGGACTACACGGTCCAGCGCGTGGGCTAATAGGTGCTTCTGCCAGGCGATTTGCATGTCGGGCGGCACTTCGTAGTAAAGTACATAACCGCACTCAAGAGTGCATGCCAGGTTGCCCGAGCGGCCAAAGGGAGCGGACTGTAAATCCGCCGGCATTGCCTTCAGAAGTTCGAATCTTCTACCTGGCACAGAATGAATCCCGCAGACGCAGAGATGCGTTTGCGGGATTTCGCGTTGTGCGGGGTGGGTTAAGGGTCATTTCGATCAAATAAGGGGCCCGAGCACCGAGGAATTGGGACGCTATTTGATCGAAATGTCGCTTCGTCGGCCAAACGGGCGCACACTCGGCTTAGTTGTCGTCTGCTCGGCACGGTGGTTGCTGTGGTGTGTTCTTGGAGCGTTTAAAGGCCCTAAAAACACGTCCCATCCTGGCGATTTGTGTTGTTTAAGCGTTTCGGGTTAATCTTTTCAAGGCTTCAACGAGAGCACAGCGGATGAAAGTCCGTTACTCAAAGAGGCTGTGCCCCCTTAGCTCAGTCGGCAGAGCGTTTCCATGGTAAGGAAAAGGTCGACAGTTCGATTCTGTCAGGGGGCTCCATTCATGTTTCTGGAAGGTTCCAGAAGGTGAATATGGCGGTGTAGCTCAGTGGTAGAGCAAGCGACTCATAATCGCTGTGTCGCGAGTTCAATTCTCGCCATCGCTACCGGGAAAGAAAAGCGCCCGCACACGGGCGCTTTTTCATTACCGACTCCCAGCCTTATACGGCACGTGGTTTCCATGGGGAATCACCGTTCTGGTAGGGTTGTGCGTTGTCCCAAAAGGGCACGCAAAGGGGCGTGGCGCAATTGGTAGCGCAACGGTCTCCAAAACCGTAGGTTGCAGGTTCGAGTCCTGTCGCCCCTGCCACATCACTTTAAGGAGGGAATCGCCGTGAGCGATGAAAAGCAGCCGAGCACCGGGGCCCCGCGCCCAACCGGCAAGCGTCAGCTCTCTGGCGCAGCGACCACCTCTACCGATTCCTACACCGACAAGCGCGTCGTGCGCGTCGAGGATAAGAAGGAAGATTCCTTCGGCGGATCCGTCGGGTCCTTCCCGGGCGAGGTCGTCTCTGAGATGAAGAAGGTCGTTTGGCCTACCGGCAAGGAAATGGTTCAGTACGTTCTCGTGACCTTCGCCTTCCTCATCGTCCTCACCGCCTTGGTGTGGGGCGTGGACACGCTGACCGGCCTCGGAGTTGAAGCAATCCTCGCGCCTTAGTAAACTAATTTCATCCTTTCATCCCGCCGCCTTCCCGCTAGCTCGACTAGGGGAAACGGCGGGATACTTTTTGCCCTAGTCCCGCCGGGTAACCTGGTTGGGGACTAGAAGAATGAACACAATTTTGGAGTAGCAGACAATGAGCGAAGAAAACACTGGCACCTCCCTCGAGCAGGCCATGATTGATAACGTCCAGGAACAGGCCGCGGAAGCGGTCGAGGCTACTGAGGAAACCCAGCAGCCGCAGGAGGAGCTTTCTGCCGAGGAGAAGGAAGCCGCCGAGAAGGAAGCTGCTACCAAGGCCGCGGAGGCCGCCCTCGGCGGCGGCTCGGACGAGGCTGAGGCTGAGGGAGCGGGGGAGACGTCGCCAAGCGCTGAAGCAGATGCCGCTGCCGCCGACGCCGAGTACAAGACCCGCCTGCGCGCATTCACCCGCGAACTGAAGAAGCAGCCGGGCAAGTGGTACATCATCCAGTGCTACTCCGGCTACGAGAACAAGGTGAAGACCAACCTGGACATGCGCGCCCAGACCCTCGAGGTGGAGGATTCCATCTTTGAGGTCGTCGTGCCGGTCGAGCAGGTTCTGGAGAAGAAGGACGGCAAGAAGAAAGTTGTTAAGCGCAAGCTGCTTCCGGGCTACGTGCTGGTGCGCATGGAGCTTAACGACGCTGCCTGGTCCGTCGTCCGCGATACCCCCGGTGTGACCTCCTTCGTGGGCAACGAGGGCAACGCCACCCCGGTGAAGATCCGCGACGTGGCCAAGTTCCTCATGCCGAATGACACGACGGTCTCCCCGGAGGCTTCCGCCGCAGACTCCGAGGGCGAGCAGGTTGTTGCCATGCCGGAGAAGGAGGCCGCGAAGGCGTATGCTCACGACTTCGAGGTGGGCGAGGCCGTTACCATCCTGTCCGGCCCGCTGGCTTCCGTATCCGCCACCATCTCCGAGATCGACCCGGAGACCGGCAAGATGCAGGGCCTGGTGTCCATCTTCGGCCGCGAGACCCCGGTGGAGCTGTCCCCGACGGAAATCGAGCGCATCTCCTAAAAAGCGATTTTGAGCTGGGCGCACGGTGTTCTAAACTTGAACCCCGTGCGCTTTTGCGCATGTTCAAACGTTCATCCTCCGGTGGCCCACAACGCGTGAGCATCCGGACGGGGCGCTGTTATTCATCGTGGCGGCACTCCGGTACCACAGGAAAGAGGTAATTCGATGGCTCCCAAGAAGAAGGTCACTGGCCTGATTAAGCTCCAGATCGAGGCAGGCGCCGCTAACCCGGCTCCGCCGGTCGGCCCGGCACTCGGTGCCCACGGCGTCAACATCATGGAGTTCTGCAAGGCCTACAACGCTGCGACCGAGTCCCAGCGCGGCAACGTCGTGCCGGTGGAAATCACCGTCTACGAGGACCGCTCCTTCGACTTCAAGCTGAAGACCCCGCCGGCAGCGAAGCTCCTGCTCAAGGCCGCTGGCATCAAGAAGGGCTCCGGTGTTCCGCACACCGACAAGGTTGGCTCCGTGACCTGGGATCAGTGCAAGGAGATTGCACAGACTAAGTTCGAGGACCTCAACGCTCGTGACATCGAGAACGGCGCCCGCATCATCGCTGGTACCGCTCGCTCCATGGGCATCACCGTTGACGGCATCCCGGCTAAGTAATAATTCAATTTAATGCGCGATACGTTCTGTATCGCGCGTGGCAGGGCCAGCTTCGGCCCGCTATCACCACATCAATCCAAGAAAAGGAATTGCACTTATGAGCACCAAGTCCAAGGCATACAAGGCTGCCGCTGAGCTGGTAGACCGCTCCCGCCAGTACCGTCCGATTGAGGCCGCCAAGCTGGCTAAGGAGACCTCCTCCAAGAACTTCGACGCTACTGTCGACGTTGTCTTCCGCCTCGGCGTTGACCCGCGCAAGGCTGATCAGCTGGTTCGCGGCACCGTTTCCCTGCCGCACGGCACCGGTAAGGATGTCCGCGTGGCCGTCTTCGCCGAGGGCGACAAGGCTGAGGCCGCTAAGGCTGCTGGCGCCGACATCGTGGGCACCGAAGAGCTGATCGCTGCCATCAACGAGGGCAACATCGACTTCGACGTTGCTATCGCCACCCCGGATCAGATGGCCAAGGTTGGCCGCGTAGCCCGCGTCCTGGGCCCGCGTGGTCTCATGCCGAACCCGAAGACCGGCACCGTGACCGCTGACGTGACCAAGGCTGTGGCCGACGTCAAGGGCGGTAAGATTTCCTTCCGCGTTGACAAGGCTTCCAACCTGCACGCCATCATCGGCAAGGCTTCCTTCGACGCTGAGAAGCTGGCTGAGAACTACGGTGCGCTGTACGACGAGATCCTGCGTCTGAAGCCGTCCTCCGCTAAGGGCATCTACGCCAAGAAGATCACCATCTCCACCACCTCCGGCCCGGGCATCCCGGTCGACGCTTCCGTGGAGAAGAACTACACCGACTAATTGATGTCTGTGTTAACGGCGTAAAGGTCCCGGCTCATTCACGAGCCGGGATTTTTTTATTGCCATTTTCCTTGCGTGTCGAATTATTTGTACAGGTCAGAGGGCTAAAAACCACTGACAGGTAAAACACAGGCAGGTTCGATGGGCTTTCAAGGAATGTATCGCATAATAATCCTTGTGCGTTTGAGAGAGGCGCATGAGAGATAGAGAGAACACCCTGAGTCTTGCAGGGCGGGCGGCGTGAGAAACCGCCTGATAGTCAAGACCCCTTGCAACGCGGGTTCCGGAATTATCCGGGGCCCGCGTTGTGCTGTGTGTGATGACTTTATCCTCAGGGCTGGCTTAAGGGACATTTCGTGTGGATTTGCGGCG